>DASZCN010000014.1:0-9543 GCA_035943095.1 Gemmatimonadales bacterium
CGCCTTGGCGGCGTCGATGCGGGAAATCATCTCCCCCTCGGCGTCCGGATCCAAGCACCGAACGGGGCTCGAGTCGGCAGCCTGATTCAGCGGAGCAGGGAGCGGCGAGCGGTACGTTCCGGTGACGCCACCGAGTTCGACCACGTGGCTGCCGATCTCCACGCCGAACTCTTCCAGCAGCACTTTGCACACGGCGCCGCAGGCGACCCGCGCGACCGTTTCGCGCGCGCTGGCGCGCTCGAGGATGTCGCGCGCGTCCTGGCGGTCGTACTTGAGCGATCCCGCGAGGTCGGCGTGGCCGGGCCGCGGCCGGGTGACCTGGCGGCGTCGCTCTCCCCCGCTCGACGCATCCGCCTCCGGCGCCATCACGTCCTGCCAGTGCTCCCAGTCGCGGTTCCACACCAGCATCGCGATCGGGGAGCCGAGCGTCTCGCCCGCGCGGATGCCGGCGAGCCATTCGATCTGGTCCGCCTCGATCTTCATGCGGGCGCCGCGGCCGTAGCCCCCCATGCGCCGCTTCAGCTCGGCGTTGACGCGATCCGCGGCGAGCGGGAGCCCCGCGGGGATCCCCTCGAGGATCGCCACGAGCCCGCGCCCGTGCGACTCGCCCGCCGTCGTGAACCGGAACAGACTCACGTTGTGTGGCCCTTTCGATCCGATAATAACACGCGAGCCCGACTCCAGGTCGGGCTCTCGAGCTTTGCTGAACCGTTCTCCCTCGCGACATCCGAGAGAGGGGTGAGCGGGAGCAGACCTTACCGCCGCGGCGGCGCCGGCGTGAAGGTGTTCGTGATGGCCGGCAGCCGCACGATCACGAGCCCGCGCGCCGTGATCCCGAACAGCAACTGCTGGCCGCCTGCGTCCTTCGCCACGCGCAACGGGCCGATGATCGGATCGCGTACCGGGATCGAATCGACGAGCGCGCCGTAGAAGGTGTCCCACACGTGGATCGTGGGATTACCACCTGCTGCGAACAGAATGCGGTTGTTGATGTTGCCGGTGCCGCCGCACGTCGGGTTGCACGACCCACCGGCCGCGAAGTTGTGGTCCACGTTCATGTCCATCCACGGGCCACTCGAGTCGGGCGACGTGGCCTTCAGTCGCAACCCCTCATCGAGGAAGTAGAGAGAGTCGGCCCGCGCCACGTTGGTCGCGCCATTGAAGTTCGTCGCGATCGAACGTACCCGGGTGGCCGTGTTCGTGATGAAGTCGGTGACATCCACGGCCGGGGACATCCCTAGGTCTACGTCGTTGTCTCCGGTATCGGTGATGCCCGTGTTGGGCCCCGGCGGAGATGTCGGCGTGGCACACGTCGTGGTGGTGGCGCTGCCGTGAATAAGCGGCGCTTTCGTCGTATAGGCCATCACGCGCGCAAATCCAATTCCGCCCGCCAGCGCGCCGCCCTCTCCAAAGAACCCGTGCGTGAAGTTCCCGGAGTTGCGCGCGAAGGTCGAGTCGCCGAGCCCGAAACGAGACAAGTTGACGTTCACGCCCGCACACGCCGACAGAATGACCTTCGTCTGGTTGTACGGCAGCCCCCGGCGCAGCTCGATGCGAAGCGTGTCGTTCCCGGTTGCCGGCGCGCCCTCGGCCAACTCCCAGAAGAAGTGCCCGAACAACCCGGTCGTGTCTCCATTGAACGCAGGACGATGCAACTTCTCCATCCGTAGCGTCGCACGGTTGGTGAACGGCGAGGGGTCGGCCGCAGTGGGTGTGGTCGAATACATCGCGAAGATCGAGTCGGCGTCACAGTTCGGCGGCGCTGCTCCCACCCGACACACGGTCGCCACGTATTGCGGGCGGTCCGATATGTTGTATACGACAATTTGCAGCTGGAAACCCCCGGCCTGAGTGAGTACGTGATACGTCTCCACCAGGAAGTCAGGGAGGTCCTGCCGCCAGAGCAGCTGGCGCGGGGCGCCGGGGCCAACGTTGATGACGGACAGCTGCGTGCCCCCCGAGTTCGCCACCACGATCGTGTCCGCGTAGTGGCCGAGCGTGTCCTTGGGCCACAGCGCGATGCCCCACGGCTGTGCACCGGCCGACGGAATCCCGGAGGCCACGAACGTCGAGTTGGCGACCTGGAACACTTCGACGCGTGACAACGCGGGATTGGTGAGGTACAGCTCGCGCCGGGTCGAGTCGTAGATGGCGTCCGCGATGGACCCGCCCAGGGGGAGCGGTCGGGTGAACCCGGCGACGACGATCACCGTGTCGGTGCCGCCGCTGGGGTTCGCCGCGCGGGCCGGGCCCGACCGCCGCGGCGGCGCGGTGATCACGGTGCTCGTCGTCGAGTACCCACAATTGTGCGTCGGCGTCGCGAGGTCGCACGCATAGCCGCGCACGATCACGCTCTTCGGGAACTGGTTGATCAAGGCCGCCAGACCCAGGCTGAATGCTCGGGTCACGTCCGTCAGGTTGGCGGCACTCACGTCCAAGGTGACCAGGCTGAGCGCCGGCCCGGTCAGCGTGAGCGAGGTGTCGACCTGGAAGCCGATCAGCGAGATCCCGCTCGGATCCGTCGCGTGCACGGTGATGCTGTCGCTGACCTGCACGCGCGCAGCGATCGTGTGCGACACGACGGGTGGTGTGACGTCGTTCGCCGCTGACTGCACGGTCACCGTGATCGTGTTCGAGAGCCCGCGACGCCCGCCGGCGTCCACCGCGAACCCCGTAACGGTGAACGTGCCCGTCGTGGCCGCCACCGTGAGCGTGTCGGTGTAGGTCGTGTCCGGCGGGAAGGTGTTCACGAACACCAGCGAGTCGGTGGGCGGCGTGGTCGGGTCGGTGACGGCGCTGCGAGGAACGATGATGAAACCCACGCGCTGAATGCCGCCGAGCTGCTGCGCCTGCACCGCGACCGTGAGGTTCTTCCCCGTCGAGGCGAGCGCCCCGACCGCCGGGGCGAGCAAGTTGACCTTCAGCGCCTGCACGTTCGACAAAAAGATGAAGATGGAGTCGATCGCGAAGTTCCCCCCGCCGTCGGTCGCCCGGCCCACAACCTTGATCAGGCCGCCGGCGCCGGAGCTCGCGGGAAACGAAATGTGCTCGCCGATCGTGACGCTCGGCGTGGCGGAGGTGAAAACCGTATCGGTTTGCGCGATGTAGCCGCCCGAGTACGTGAGCTGGATGTCCTTCAGGCTCAGGTTGTCGGTCGCGTTCACCGTGAACGCGAGGCCACTCGCGATCTGTTGCGTATCGGCGGTGGCGCTCAGCGTGATCGTCGGCGGAATGACGTCGCGCTGCACGCCGCCCGGGTTCCGGGCGGTCTCGCAGCCCCACAGGCCCGCGATGAGCGCGAGGGTCCCCCACCAAGCCCGCACGACACGAAGCCGCGGCATAGAAACGCTCCTGGTTACTTCCCGGTGCTGGGCGTCACCAGGTCGTCGATGATGTGCGGCGTGATCAGGATCAACAGGTCGCGCCGCTCTTCCGTCTCGGAGCTGAAGCCGAACAGCTTTCCGAGAATCGGCAGGTCTACAAGGAACGGGATTCCTGTCTTGGTCACAGTGACCGAGGTCACCGTGAGGCCACCGATGACCGCCGTTTCACCGTCGTTGACCAAGATCTGGTTGTCCGCCTGTTGCGTTTGGAACGTGAACCCGATGTCCACGGACGCGGGCTTGACGCTCGAGTTCTCCGCGTGCACCTCCATCAAGACTTGGCGGTTCGCCGTGACGTGCGGCGTCACCCGCAGGTTGATGCCCGTCTGCTCGAAGCGCACCGTGGCGCGAGGCGGACCCGTCGTGCCGGCCGTCTGCGAGCTCACGTCGATGATGCGGATCGGAACCCGGTCGCCGACCAGAATCTCGGCCGGACGGTTGTCGAGCGTCGTTATCGTGGGCTCCGCCTGCAGGTCGGCCAGCTCGACCCGCTGCAACGCCTGCAGGAACGTGGTCAGGTTGAAATTCCCCACCGCGGTCGAGAAGATCAGGTCGAGCGCGGGGTTGACGATCTCCTGGTCGGCGTTGCCGACGGCGGAAAGCGAGTTGCCGCCCAGGTCCACGATCACGTCGGTGGGCAGGAAGTTCGACTGCGGCACGAACGCGTCAGGTATCCCATCGCCGTTCGTGTCCACGGCCTTCGCGGTACGCGGGTCGGGCCGCTGGATGAGCTTGTTGAAGAATTGCGTCTGCGAGCCGAGGTCGTACTTCACGCCCAGCTCCTCTACATCCGTCCGATCCACGAAGATGATCTTCGCCTGGATCGACACCTGGGGCGTGCGGATGTCCAGCCCCTTGACGAAATCCTCGACCCGGTTGATCCGGCTCGAGATCTCAGTGATGACGAGCGCGTTGTTGGTGGTATCCGCGACCACGGCGCCGCGCTTGGTGAGGATCGACTGCACCGACGAGACGAGCGCACTGGACCTAGCGTAGTTCACCCGCACCAGCCGCGTCTCCACGGGCACCGTGGAGTCCGCGCGCGCGAGGTCCCTCTTGTCGATCACCTGGTAGATCCCGCCGTCCAGCACGTTGACCGTCAGCCCCTGCGACTCGAGGACCGCGGAGAACGCGAGGTCCCACGGCTGGTTCTTGATCTCGGCGCTGACGGTGCCCTTGATGTCCTTGGAGAGGATGATTGTGCGACCGCTGAACGCCGCGAAGCCCGCCACCACCTCGCGCAGATCCGCGTTGTCCCAGGTGACCGTGATGCGCGCCGCCTGCGACTGCTCGCTCTCCTTCGCGTGCTCGGCGAGGAACTCGTCGATGCTGACGGACGGCTCGCTCTGCGCAGGCGCGGCCACGCGGGCCGCCTGACCGCCGCGGCTCGTCACCGGCTGGGCCGCGACCGGCGGAGGCGCGCTCGCCGCCGACTGGCTCGACCACGAGGCGAACCCGGTCCGCTCCGACACGATCTTCACCCGCACCTGGCCGTCCCGGCGCTCGATGCGGTAATCCTTCAGGACATCCACGTCGATCACGATGCGCACCACGCCGGGGCGGAACTGCGCATAGCGGATGTTCTTGATCCCGCCGCGGTTCAGCCCGTCGTACAGCACGGCGGGAGCGGTGAGCCGGGCGCCCTGCAGGTCGACGACCAGCCGGGCGGGGCTGGCCAGGGTGAAGTCCTGAACGTCCACCGCGCCCTGGAGATCGATCACGACCTCCACGCTCTTGTCGGCGGAGAACACGCTGACCGCCTTCACCTCGCCGTCCCGCCCTGCCCCCCCCGCTCCCCCCCCTCCCCCCCCCACCCCCACAAGGGCCCGCAGGGGGCTGGGGGGGGCTGCCGCCGCGACCATCAGGCACGCGGCGAGGGCTGCGATGCGCTTCATGGCGTTACCTCCTGCTTCGCGAGCTGCAGGCTTTCCTGCCGCTCGAAGCCGAACTCCTGCACCGTAAACACGATTTCGCGCGGTCGAATCGTCGTGGTCTTGAGGCGCCCGATGATGTCGCCCGGCTTCACCCGATAGATCTTGTTGTTCGTCACATCCCGCAGCACCGCGACGCTCCGCGCCGGATACCGCCCGTCGTAGTATATGCCCGTAAGCCTCAAGTCCGAGAGCAGCGGCCGGATGTCGCCCGACCGGAGGAGCGACAGAAACGGATCGCGCCCGCCGCCCTCGTAGGAGAACACCTCACGCACGAGCACCGGTGTCGCTGTGCTGTCGACCTTCCGGGCCGTGTCGGCCTTCACGCTGTCCGGGCGCGCCGGGAGGGCGGCAGCTGGGGCGGGGGCCACGGGGGGACGCCTGGCAGCCGGCGCCGGCTTCGGCTTCGCCTGCGCGGCGAGCGACCCCGTAGCGACGAGCGCCGCCACACACACCGCGAGCCTCGCGCTCACCGCGCGGCTCCGCCTCCGCCCGCCGGCTTCGCTCCCCTCTTGCCGGGAGGACCCGGCGCCGGCGCCGCCGCCTTTACAAACGTCCGGATCACGAACTGCGCCTCGAGCAACGCGCCGGTCGTGTCTCCCAGGAGCTTCTGCGCCTGGGATTGCGCGGCCTTGAGGTTCACATCCTGCGGCACGATGATGCGCTGCAGGCTCGCGATGTCGGACATGAACTCGGCGAGCTGGTCGTAATGCCCGATGATCTCGAGGCGATACCGGTAGGTGTCGAACGGCGGCCCCGCCTCGACCGCCTGGGGCTCGATGCGGCCGATGGTCACTCCCCGGACCTTGGCCTTCGTCGAGATGTCGTCGATCAGCGCCGGGACCTCGTTCTTGTCGGGCACGAGCCGGCGCATCACTGAGAGCAGCGCCGTGTACTGCTCGACCTTGCGTCGCAGATCTTCGACCGTCCCGCTCGCCAAGTCCGCCTTCGCCCGGTCGATGATGGACTGCAGGCTGTCGACCTGCGTGCGGGTCGCGGTGATCTGCTCACCCGTCGGCTTCATCCAATAGTCCCAGAACGCCCAGCCGATCCCGGCGAGCGCCACGGTCAGCAGGAGGAAGACCTGGCTCTGCTTGTCCTGGGGGACCAAGGCCATGGTGCTACCTCGCCGACTGGGTGAGGGGGACCGTGCGGATGTAGACCGAATCCGCGACCCGGTAGCGCACCGCGACGTTGAACGCGGTCACCGGTCGGTCCGCCTCGACCACCGTGGAAGTCGTTGCGGGTGTCACATCGGTCAGCCAGGGGGACGCGGCGAGCTGCCGTAGAAACGTCGTGTATGCCTGGATATCGACCGTGCTGCCCGTGATCCACACGCGGACCTGGGGTGTGCCGGTTGAATCGACCCCCCCGGGCGCCGCCGTGGCGCCGGGCGATCCGGGAGCTAGGTTGCCGCCCCCGGCTAGCGAGACACCGGTCAGCCAGGTGTAGGGCGGCAACGCCTTGGTGATCTGGTCCAGAACGTGTGGCCATACGTAGCGGTCCGCGTCGATCCCGCGGATAACGCCGATCTCGGCGACGAGCGAGTCGCGGATCCTCTCCGATTGGCGCTTCTGGGCGATCACCGCGTCGAAGCGCCGCTTCTCGGCTTGCACCTCCGCGAGCCTCGAGTTGAGCACCCGCAGCCGTGTGCTGTATGCGATGAAGGCCAGCAGCCCACCGCCGACGACGATGATCGCGGCGGCGCTCACCACGAAGAGCCAGGGGTTCTTGATGGTGGCGATCAGGCCCTGGAAATCGGGCAGCGCGAGCTTGAAGCCCGCGCCGGTCGCCGCCTTCTTTTTCTTTCCGGGAAGAAGGTTTATTTCGATCATGCGGCGCGCCTCAGCGCCAGGCCCACCGACAGCATGAGCAGCGGCGCCACCTCGTCCACCGAGACCGACTCGAACACCGAATCGCGCACCTTGAGTCGCTGCACCGGGCTCGCCAGCTCCACCGGCACCCGCAGCCGGCTCGAAAGCGCCTCGTTCAGACCCGGGATCCGCGCCCCGCCGCCGATCGTGTACACGCGCCCCAGACCGCCGGCCGACCGCGACGCGGTGGCCAAAAATGCCGCCGCCCGCTCGACACCCACGGAGATCTCTTCACCGCGCGCGTCCACGTATGGCGCCAAGTCGCCGCTCTGCGTCTGCCCCTGGATCACCCGCTCGGAGTCCTCGGCGGACAGGCCCTTTTCGCGCTGCAGGTCCTCCCGGAACCGCCGGGTGCCCACGGAGAGGTCGCGCGTCAGCACCGGCACGCCGTCTTCCAGGATGTTCACGTTGGTCACTTCGTGACCGATATTGACGAGTCCCACGACGCCCTGCATCGCGTCGGGGTGGTTCAGCTCGAAGGCGTTGTGGATGGCGAAGGCGTCGACGTCGATGATCGCCGCCTCGAGGCCCGCCTCGCCCAGAAGCAGCGTGCGGCCCTCCACCAGCTCGCGCTTGGCCGCGACGAGGAGCACGTTCATCTGGAGCCCCTCGGCGTCCGGATCGAGGATCTGGAAGTCGAGCTCGACGTTCGCCATGTCGAACGGGACGTGCTGCTCGGCCTCCCAGCGGATCACTTCCCGCGCGTCCCCTTCTTTCATGCGGTCCATCTGGATCTTCTTGACGATCACGTCGCGACCACCGACGGCCGTTACGACGGACTTCTGCTTGACCCCGGCGGCGGAAAAGAGGCCCCGGATCGCCTCCGACACGATGCCGGGGTCCATGACCTCGCCCTCGACGATGGCGTCGGCGGCGACCTCGGTCGTGGCCACCTTCACAAGTTCGGGCTCGCTGCCGGCGTGGTCGATCACCGCCAGCTTGATGATGCCGGAGCCGATATCCAAGCCGACCGACGTTTTTTTGCCGCCCAGCAACCCGAACAGGGCCATATTGCCTAAGGGGTTAAAGACAAGATGGGGCGAGGGCAAACTACAGTAAGCCCCGCCCCTTATCCTGTCAAGCCTCGAACCTACTTGAGGCCGAACGAACAACTACTTTGGTGGCCTGGAGTTAGACCACTTTAATAGAGCTGGACCCACCCTCGCGACCGCAGCATCGTGCCGAACCCTGTGGCATTTAACGCCTTGAGAATAGCGCACTTAGAGTACAAGAGGTTGGCGGCGCCGCTGATGTTGGTGGTCGTGTCGGTGAACGCAACCGTATCCTGCGTCTCCACGGTGCCCCAGAAGTGCGCGGGTGTGCTGCCACCACCCGCGGTCTTGAGCGAACCTTTGATGATCACGATCCCGAAGAACTCGAACCCACCTTGGATCGACAACCCCCCGTCCACCAGCAGGATACCTTGACCCTCCACGCCGTTGATGACCGCGCCGTCGCCCGTGATGTGGATGATGGGGAAATAGTTCCCGCATGGGCCCGTCGGGGTGGTGGGGCTTCCCCAATTCGTGAGCTGCGAGATGTCACACGCCCCGTTCGTGACCACCGGCCCGATCGAGTTCGCGAAGTTCGTGGCCGCGAGGGTGATGGTGGCCGTCGAAGCCAGTTGCGTATAGGTCACGTCACCATAGTGGGAAAACGAGCTGTCCGTGAGGGTGGGGTCCTTGAGCACCGGCGGGTTTCCGAGAATAACCGGGTGTGAGCTGGCGTTGACCGACGCGGAGTCTTCGATCCGGATTCCTGCCTTCGCCGAATCGAGCGGAGGGCAGCCCGCCCAACCGGTGGGTAAGTGGTCATTCCCGTCGATGCTGGCGTTACCGGCGGCGACGATCCCCCCGCCCGCCGTGAGCGACGCCTGAGCATTGAGCTCGAGGGGCCGAATCCTGGCCAGTAGCCCGACCCGCTGGCTCGCTCCACCTCCGCGGATGCGCCCGGCGAGGCTCATGGTGTCCTGCGCGGTCATGTCGATCAGGTAGTTCTGGTCGTTGAACTTGTAGAGCGTGCCGCTGTAGCTCCCCGTCCTGCTGGCCGCGGTTCTCCTGGGTATGACTCTCGAGCTGGCAGCGCCCCCACCAGCGGGGTACGGATACATAGAGTTGTATACCTGCGCGCTGTCCTTCCAGACGCGGATGATGTCGTACACGCCCTCCTCCGCGACGCCGAACGACGCCTGGACCCGACGCACGTTCTCCGCCACCCGCTGCTCCTGGGTGCCCGAGAAGAAAGCGCCGGCGATCAGCGCGCCTACGACGACGAGCGCGACGATCGCGAGGGCGAGCGCCATGCCGCGCTCGTTCTTCAAGACGTGCTTCATAGACCGCTCCTTGAGGTTCACGT
>DASZCN010000015.1:0-18350 GCA_035943095.1 Gemmatimonadales bacterium
GAGTTCCTGCAGCCCAAGGCGATGCTCACGCCCGGCATCGCGGGCGGCATCACGATGCTGATCGCCAACGCGCTGTGGGTCGCGTTCAGCCTGCCGCCGCGCTGGACGTCGCTGGTGTTGAGCTTTCTGGTCGGTCTCCTCGTCTTCGTGGCCACGACGCGGGTGCCGGTGTGGCAGCGGGCGGTGTATTACGTTCTCAACTCCCTCATCATCTTCTCCGTCAGTATCGGCGCGAATTACGTCGGTGTGGGCGTGACCCATCCCCCGGCAGCTTCGACCCACGTCGCCGAGCCGATTGCGCCCACCGGGGGAGGGGCACGGCTGTTCTTCGGCGACTGGTTGCGGGCTGGTTCGTAGCGGTCTGACTGCGGGAGCGGGGAGCAAGGAGCGGTACCCGCCGCTGCTCGCCGGACCTCCGAGTAGAGAAGCCATCCACCGTTGGCAACCGCGCACCGCGCACGTAGAAACGACCCCTCTCGCGTTTTCTTGATATCGGTCACGGCCGAGCGTACCGTTAGCATGTGGCCGTGCGCTCCAGGGAGCTCCCGTGCCGGTCACCGCGAAGCTATCCCGCAAGTTCTACGAGAGGCTTGGGGACGATGTCGCCAACGAGCTCGTGGAGTGGTTCAACCTGGTGGATGCGACGTATCGGACCGACCTGCGCGAGCTGAACGAGCTCAACTTTGCCCGGTTCGACGCGAAGGTCGAGCAGCGGTGGGCTCAGCTGGACGCAAAACTCGAGCAGCGGTCGGCTCAGCTCGAGGCAAAACTCGAGCAGCGGTTGGCTCAACTCGACGCAAAATTCGAGCAGCGTCTCGCACAACTCGAGAGCCGGCTCACGACACGCCTGTTCGGCTTCTGGATCGCGCAGGCCGCGACGACCGTGGCGCTCGTGCTGGGAGTGGTGAAGCTAACGCACTAATTTGGTCCGCTCTCGCGACTTCTCCGTTACGATCGTAGCCGCCGCTGTGCTCGCGTTGCCGGCCGCGGTGTGGGACTCCGCCGGTCACCGTACCGTCGCCGCGATCGCCTGGGAGCACATGACCCCGCGCGCCCGTGCGCGCGCCGTCGAGCTGCTGCTGCACGGGCCGGCGCTGGCGAACTTCCCTTCGCTACGCTCAGGGCAGGCTCCTTCGTTGCGCCCCGCCAATGGCGACGAGACAGCGCGCGATCGCGTGCTGTTCCTGAACGCCGCGACCTGGCCCGACCTGGTGCGCAGCCGCGAGCAGGCGTGGCACGTCTACCATCACGCCGGCTGGCACTACGCCGACTTCTACTGGGACGTGGAGAACGGCCGGCCGCACGACATCCCGGGCACTGGCCCCGATTCGCTCAACGCCGTCGAGCGCATCGTGGCGCTGCGTGCGACGCTCGCCGATTCGAGCGCCGCCGATACCACCAGAGCCGTCGCCCTCGCCTGGCTGTTGCACCTGGTGGGCGACATCCATCAGCCGCTGCACTGCAGCTCGCGCGTCACGCCGGACGAGACGCTCCCCCGCGGCGACCAGGGCGGCAACACGTTCCGGCTCGACGACGACCGCAACCTGCACGGCTACTGGGACCGGATACTCAGCGAAGCGATCGCGGCCAAGCCGGGTGAGGATTCGATCGCGTACGCCGGCCGCATCGCTGGTCAGATCGAGGACGCACCCCTGCCGGTGTCAGCGCAGACCGATGTCGTTGCCTGGGCTCACGAAGGGCTCCGGCTGGCCCAGACGGTCGTGTATGCGGGAGTCAATCGCGGCAACGCGCCCTCGGCCGCCTATCAGGCCGAAGCGCTGAAGGTCGCGGAACGGCGGATCGCCCTGGCGGGCTACCGCCTGGCGGCGTTGCTCAACGAGGCGCTCAAATAGCCAGGTTCACCGCTCGCCGCCTGCACTCCCGCGCCAGCTCCCCCCGAGCGCCTTGTACAGCTGCACCGCCGCTGTCAGCCGGGAACGGGGGCAGCGGTCGCGCCCGCCCAGAAGAACTCGCCGTTCGTGCTCCGGTACCAGTGGGCGTTGCCGTTGACCGTCAGCCCATCGCTGGTCCAGCCGGCGTAGTCGAGCGCCGTGCCTCCCGGCACCGTGCGCGCTACCGGGGCGAGCGTGGTCGGCGCGCCCGCTCGCAGGTTGAGATCGAGCCGTGCCTGCACGCTCCCCGTCTGGGCTACGAAGTTGTAACTCGCCGAGTCCACCGCCAGCCGCCGCGCGCGCGCCACGTAGTCATCGAGGTCGATCCAGGTTCCGGGGCACGTCTTGCGCGCGTAGATCTCGCGGTGGCCGATCAGGTGGTCGCGATCGATCGGAATCGACCAGCGGTTGCAGATCTCCATCACCAGCCGGGTGCTCGTGCCGAGCATCGGATCGCTCCACGGCGTATCGACCCGTCCTTCGTGCTCGACGCCGATGGTGTAGAGGTTCGGGTTGGGGCTGTCCTTGACCAGCTTCCAGGTCGGACGATAGCGCCGGCCGGCGTGCCAGGCGGTGTCGCCCTCGGCGACGTATTGATGCACGGCGCCCGCCCCCCCGACGCCGTAGTGCGCGGAGACGCGCGACGCCGGGTCGAGGAACCAGGTGTCGGTCCCCTGGAGCGTCCCATCCATGATGTGAATGACCACCGCGAGGGGACGGAGGCCGTCCCGGCCCTTGTCCTTGTTCGGCGTGCCGATCCAAAGGATGTCCTGCGTCATGGGGTCAAAATCTATGGGACGCGCTTTCTTGATACAGGCACGCGCCGAGCGCGGAAGCGAAGCCAACGGCGATGAGTTAACCCAAACGTCCGGCCACCTGACATCGCGTGACTGTCGTCACTCCACGGGGGAGCGTTGAGGGCCATGATTCCCGCAGGTGTCCGCACAGGAGGCGACCATGAGACGACCTATCGGTGCCACGCTCTTCATCCTGGGGATGGTTGGCGCGGGTTGCGAGCAGCCGCAGCCGACCGCGCCCAACCTCACCCGTCCGCTGTCCGCGGCGGCCACGACCACGCTGGTCTCGGCGTCGGGGACCTTGACGATCACCGACCCGGGGAAGCAGTGGGTGTCCGACGACGTCGCGCACACCCGGGATCAAATCCAGACCGGACCGGTGAGTGGCGACTTGTCGGGAAGCATCACGGTGACGGGCAGGGCTGACGTGACCGTGGCGACCCAGACCGGGACGGGATCGGGGGAGTTCACGATCACGGCCACCGGCGGGACATGGGAGGGCCGCTTCGAGGGACGGTTCGACGGCGGCGTGTTCTTCGGCAACCTGGTGGCCCATGGGACCGGTGACGTCGCGGGTTTGATCCTCCGGGGGACGATCAGTCAGACGGAGCCCAATCGCTTCTATATGCTGACGGGCACGATCCTCAATCCAGGCGGCTGAGCCTCAAGCGGCTGCTGCGGAGCGACGAAGAAGGGCCGCCGGCACTCGCCGAGCGGCCCTTCACAGTTGCCCCTCCCGGGGCAAATATTAGTTTAGTGGTACCCAGTAATATCGAGTATGATGCATGTCATTCACTCGGATTTCCATCACCCTGCCCCGTGAGGTGCTCGCGGCCGCCGATCGGCGGGCGCGCACGCTCGACCGCTCCCGCAGTTGGCTGATCGTGGAGGCGATCCGCGCGTCCTTGGCCGCGTCGCCGTCGCAGGTGCGGGAGCCAGCCGCAACGCGCTATGGCACGACGTCTCCAGGCTTGGGTCCCCAGCGGCTGGCGCAGCTCGAATCCGATCTCCGGCTGACGCCGGAAGCGCGAGTCCGAGCAGCGGAGGAGACCGCGCGGCTGAGTGAGCACGTGCAAGGGCGGAAGGGTCGCGGCCGGTCGCACCGCCTACTCTCATTCGACCGGTACGAGGATTATGTCGATTGGAAGCGCGGGGAGCGGGCGACGCCGTGAAGGCATACGCCACTCGCGTCGCCCTAGTGTGCGCTCGTCTGAACCGGCACCGTGCCAACTACGTGGTCGTCGGAGCGACAGCCATGCAGCTCTGGGGGACGACGCGCGCCACTCGCGACATCGACGTGCTGATCGAGGCGACGGTCCCGAATGCGCGACGGGTGCTGGCCGCGCTTGGCGAAGTGGGGTTCGGCTTCGCGAAGCAATGGCTCGCTGAAGAGGTCGTCGCAAAGCCGGTGACCATTATCGGGGAGTCGCCGCGGGTGGACATTCTCACCGTTGCCTGGAGTGTGCATTACCCCGAGGCCGCCCGGGACACGGCGGTGTTCACCGTCGAAGGTGTGAAAATCCCCGCCGCGTCGATCGAGCACTTGATCGCGTCCAAGCGCACCGGCCGGCTTCAGGACGCGGCCGACATCGAGGTGTTGGAGGAGATCCGGCGACTGCGGGAATAGGGGCGAGTCCACGGAGGGTCGCGCCGCCGCTGAGCGCTGCGGCGAGAGCTAGTCCCTATACGTTTCAACCTGCACTTGTTGCGCTCACGGTACCATGGTGAAGATTGTAACGTATCTCAGATGCTATGAACCCGAGGCGCGATATCCGTGCGGGTCGCCCATGCCTCGAGGGGAGCCAATCGCGAAACCGGCTGAGCGAGCTACTCGTTTGGCCGGTTCTTTCGTCACGTTCAAGAGGGCGGTCCGGGCCATGCCGAAGACCGTTGCGGTGCTAGTGATTGAGGATAACCGCCTGCTCCGCGACGGAATCGCGGCCATGGTGGCCGAGCAGCCCGCCCTCAAGCTCGTGGCAGCGGTTGAGGGAGCGGACGCCGGGTTGCGGCTAGCACGAGAGACCAGCCCGCAGGTTGTGCTCGTAGACGCGGGCCTAGGAGATCACGACAGTCACCGATTGGTGGCGAGCCTCAAGAAGGCGGCGCCCGAGGCCGGCGTCATCGTAATGGATCTGTTGCCGCTGCCGGAAGACATTGTCGACTTCGTGAAGGCCGGGGCGTCCGGCTTCATCCTGAAGGACGCGACGGTCGAGAGTTTTGTCGGAACCATTCGATCGGTCGCACGGGGTGAGCGGGTGCTGCCTGGTGCGCTAACCGAGTCGCTGTTCTCTCATATTGCTGAACAAGCAGCCGGCCGCGCTGCCACAGAGGTGATCGAGGCCGTGCGCATGACACAGCGCGAGCGGGAGGTGTTTCAGCTGATCGCGGATGGGCTGAGCAACAAGGAAATTGCCCAGCGCATCCATGTGGCCACCAATACAGTCAAGGGCCACGTCCACAACATCCTGGAGAAGCTGGCTCTGCACACACGGTTGCAGATCGCCACCTATGCCCACGCCCGTGAGACCGAAGCTCGATCCTCATAGCAGACGCGGTCCCCCACCAACGAATCGGTTCCCCTCTCTAGTTCCCCACCCAAACGAAGCGGTCCTTTTTCCATCCTTTGGAGGCTCTTTGGCAGGCGCGCTCTGTGCCGCATGTTGAAACGCAACATCTCCGGGGCTCACCTTCGCGATCGTGAGCGCCGGGTTTGACCACACGTGCGGTGTGACGACAGAGCAGTTTCGAGGAGGGCTAATGATGAATCGGAGCGACGTAAGCAGGGGTCCCGTTCCAGGTTTTCTGTTTTTTGTAATGCTGTTTTTTGTAGTTCTGCTGACCGTTCCGCGATTTGCAGCGGCCCAGCAGGAGCCTGCGGCAAAAAAGAAACCTGCGGCAGCCCCGAAGGCTGCGGCAGCACCTAAGCATGCGGCTGCGCACGCAGGTCCGACCAGCGGAGCCAGGCCAGGCGCGGCAATGGGAGCCAAGGCACGTGAAACGGCTGGAGCTCGGCCCGGCGGGGCAGTGGCAGCCAAGCCACGTGGAGCTGCTGGAGCCAGGCCAGACGCGGCAGTGGGAGCCAGGCCCGGCGGGTTGGCTGGAGCCAGGTCGGGTGGGACGACCGCAGCAAAGACGGTGGGCCATCCCGCGGGTGGGATGTCCAAGACCGGCGCGAACGGAAGCCTCCACAACTTCAACGCCAGCGGTACGAGAACGAGCGTTGAGACAAGGAACGGAACGAGAGCGAATTTCGATCGCGGCGGCCATCTCAGCACCGTTCATACCCGCAGCGGAATGACCATCAACCATGGGGCCAATGGCGAACGTCGATTCGAGTCCCGCCGCCGTGACGGCGGAAGAGTGGTCGGCGACGGACGCGGTCGTGGCTATGCCGAGCACGGATACTACAGGGGCGGCAGGCCGTATATGCGGCGAACATACTCCTATGGCGGTCACAGCTACGCGGTGGCCTATCGCGGGTCTTACTACCATGGCGTCGCCTACTACGGTTATGTGGCGCCCGCTTACTACGCACCCGCGTACTATGGCTGGGCCTACAACCCGTGGCCCACACCTGTAGCATATGGCTGGGGCTGGGGTTCGTCTCCTTGGTACGGGTCTTACAGCTACTACTTTGCGCCGGCGCCGGCTTACCCATACCCCGCATTGTGGCTCACCGACTTTTTGCTAGCCGCTAATCTGCAAGCGGCGTATGCAGCTCGGGCAAAGGCCGACGCCGCGCCGGCAGGAGATGAGCGAGTTGGATCGGGCGGCGGTACTGTCGCGCTGACTCCCGAGGTGAAGCAGCAGATCGCCGAGGAGGTCAAGGCAGAAATCGCAGCAGAACGAGACGCAGCCGCGCATCCCGAACCCGCCGTCGCAGCCACCAGTGGTGGGGCAGCGAGCGGAGGGCAGACCGGTCCCGATGAGCTTCCGGCCGCACTGGATCCGGCGCACCGTACGTTCATCGTCTCCTCGGTTCTCGGTGAATCCACGGTGGACGGGACCGGATGTTCCTTGAGCCCCGGCGACGTGCTGACGCGCGTCGAGGACACCCCGGACGCGGACCAGAACGTGAAGGTACTCGTGGCCAGCAGTCAGAAGAATGACTGTGCCTCCGGTTCACAGGTTTCCGTGGCCGTTCAGGATCTGCAGGACATGCACAACGACTTCCGCGCCAAGATCAGTGAAGGCCTGGGGAAGCTCGCGGAAAACCAGGGGAAGAACGGGCTGCCCAGCGGTCCGGCTTCGAGTTTCACGACGAACCCAGCCGGTCAGGCGCAGCCGGACCTGACGGTGGACGCAGATCTGAAAGCGCAACAGGACGAGGCAGGCCAAGCCGAGAAGGAAGTCCAGGACGCCGCCGCACCAAAGGACAACGGCAGCGGCCACTGACGGTGGACAGGAGGAGCTTTGCACATGCGCACGAAAACGGGGACGGCAATTCAGATTGTCGCGGTGATTCTCGCGGGGATCTTTCCCTGGAGGATGGCCGGAGCGCAGAATGGCGGGGCCGACGCTTTGGAGAAGCAACTAGGCTCGACGTATAAGACGGTGAAGATGGGCAAGGACTCAAGAGGGGTCGCGGTGCTCGAACCCGGCACGGTGCTGGTCGTGAAGAAAGGCGGAATCCTGAGCTTCCCCTCCGGAGACAGTAATATCCCGGCGACGAACGTAAAGGATGGCGTGGTTCATACTCCCGGTGGCCTTTTTATGAAGGCAACGAAGAAAGACACGAAATACCTGACGGTAGGTGAGAAGGTCTATACCTCAAAGATCGAGATCAATCGGAAGGATTCCAAGGTGGGGCTGGCGATCGTTGAGTGCGACGCGTGCAATGGAGCGACCGATCCTTCCTTTCGAAAAGCCCAGGTAGTTTTTCAGTTTCCGAAAGACTATTTGGACGGGGCGGATGGTGGGCAAGTATCCGACCTCATCAATCAGACCCTCGAGCTCGAGACAGGCGACAGCGGGCAGCAACAGCAGGGACAAGACGTGCAGGAGCAGCAGGCGCCACAGCAGGAGCCGGCGCCAGCGCAGCCTACGCCGACGATTCAGTTGGGTCAATCGGCCGATCAGGTAACAGCTATTCTGGGTCAGCCGGAGAAAATTGTCGACCTGGGTACCAAGCGGATTTATGTCTACAAAGATCTGAAGGTCACGTTTGTGAACGGCACAGTCACGGACGTGCAGTGAGGATGTGTGAGATCTCTGCGTAGCAGGTTTCGCTACGCGAAAGAAAGCCGGAGAGCGTGATGCTCTCCGGCTTTCGTCTGTTGCTCTGACTCCACACGCCGCCAGGAGGCACACGACACGAACCGGGAAGTGTGTTCCGTGAACCAAGAGCCTGCTCAGGGTGAGCCGCGATCCCCCTGAAGAGAGACCGACGTGTCTCACACCGTGACCGGTCCTTGACACTTTCCTCTTCCGGCGTCTGGTGACGGCGGAAGTGGTGGCTACGGTTTTCAAACAGACGGTCCGCTGAACAAGAACATGGGAGCGGACGGTGACGGCGGAAATGGAGGCAACGGGGGCAGCTTTCTCATTCGAGTGTCGCCCGAAGCGGCGCCGTACATGAATCGCATCCATTTCGAGAACGTTGGCGGGCGTGGCGGCCGGGGCTCGGCGCCCGGGCGGGCCGGACACCCCGGACCGCCGCCGACGAGATGGGCGACCACCGACGCCACCATCCACCGCTGCCCGGTTGTTGCGCGCGCGCGACACTTGACGGCGTGCTTCCAGCCCCGTAGGTCCCCATGGGGTTTCCTCGGGAACCGAACCGTGCCGAAATGAAGAAGGCTTCGTCCAACACGACCCCGACGCTCCTGCCGCGCGACCAAGACGGAGGGGAAACCGGGGGAGCGGACGGCTTTCCGGTGGTCGGTCTCGGAGCTTCCGCCGGAGGCCTCGAGGCGGTCACCCAGCTGCTGGGCGGCTTGCCGGCCGACCCCGGCATGGCATTCGTGTTGATCCAGCACCTGGACCCGGACCACAAGAGCATGTTGCCCGAGCTTCTCTCGCGGGCCACGAAACTCCCGGTCCAGGAAGCCCAAGAGGGGATGAGAGTAGAGTCGAATCACGTTTACGTGATTCCTCGCAACGCCAGCATGGTCATATCGGCTGGACTGCTGAAGCTGACCCCGCGGCAGAAGGAAGTCCGCAAGTACCTGCCGGTCGACCACTTCCTCTATTCGCTGGCAGAAGATCAGAAGAGCAAGGCGATCGGAGTCATTCTCTCAGGAACAGCGTCGGACGGCGCTCTGGGGGTGAGGGCCGTCAAGGCCGAGGGCGGCATCACCTTCGCCCAGGACGAGAGCTCGGCGAAGTTCCCCGGCATGCCGCAAAGCGCCATCGCCACGGGTTGTGTGGATTTCGTGCTGCCGCCGCAGAACATTGCCCAGGAGCTGGCCGCGCTCAGCCGCCACCCATATGTGCGGCTGCGCGAACCCTCCAGCACAACCGAGGCGGCTCCCGAAGAAACCGACAGCTTGAACAGTATCTTCCGGCTGTTGCGTTCGGCGACCGGTGTGGACTTCGCCCATTACAAGCCCGCCACGATCAAGCGCCGGGTCTCGCGGCGCATGGCCGTCCACCAGATGGAGCACATCGGGGAGTATGCCCGCTTCCTGTCGGACCACCCCGAGGAAACGGCTCGGCTGCATGAGGATCTGCTGATCAGCGTCACGGAGTTTTTCCGCGACGCCCCGGCTTTCCTGATGTTGCAGACGAGGGTATTCCCGCGTCTCGTGAAGCACCGCCCGGCAAACAGCCCCGTTCGGATTTGGGCGCCCGGTTGTTCCTCGGGTGAGGAGGTGTATTCGATCGCCATCTGTCTGCTGGAGGCGGTCGCGGAGGCAGGGGGGGAGTTCGACATTCAGATTTTCGGCAGCGACATCAGCGACCTGGCCATCGAACGCGCCCGCGCCGGCCTCTATCCCTTCAACATCCGTCAGCATGTGTCCCCGGAACGGCTGGAGCGATTTTTCGTCAAGCGGGAGGCCGGCTACCAGATCAGCAAGCGGATTCGTGAGCTGTGCGTCTTCGCCAAGCACAACCTGACCAAGGACCCGCCCTACTCCAGGCTGGACCTGATCAGTTGCCAGAATGTCCTGATCTACCTTGGCGTCCCGTTGCAGCGAGAGGTCGTGGCCGTGCTGCATTACGCGCTCAAGCCGGGCGGGTTCTTGCTCCTGGGGGACTCGGAAAGCCTTGGCACTCTCGAGACATTCTTTGAGCCGCAAGACAAGAAGGTGAAGCTCTATGCCAAGAAGCTGACGGGACCCGTTGCACGCCCCGAGCCAGCGACGGAGGGATTGAGAGACACGGGTCCGTCGCTTCCCGACCTGGTGCGACGCCGGGTTGCGGGCGACCCGCTCGTTCTGCAGCGGTACGGTCCGCCCAGCGTCGTGATCAACGAAAACATGGAGATCGTTTCTTTCCGTGGGGACACCAGTCCGTATTTGTTGGCCGCACCGGGAGCGCCCCCCCGCCAACTGCTGAAAATGGCCCACGGGACGCTCGCGGCGATCCTGCGATCCACGATCGGCGAAGCGAAGAAGCTCGACAAGGCCGTCCAACGGAAAGACCTGCGCGTGGAATCGGAAGGCTGGTCCAAGAACTTCAACCTCGACGTGATGCCCATCACGAGCTCGCACGGGACGGAGCGTCTCTGGAAGGTGTTGTTCCATGAGAGCGGTGCCTCGAGGGCCGGGGGACGACAGACGGCGTCTACGAATGCGAAAGCCGCGGGTCAAGGGCAATCAAGAGCCCAGATGGCGGCCGATCTCGTCGCCACCAAGGACGGCATGCAGTCCCTTCTGGAAGAATACGAGGCCACCACCGAGGAGCTTCAATCGGCCAACGAAGAGATCCAGTCCAGCAACGAGGAACTGCAGAGCACCAATGAAGAGCTGCAAAGCTCGAAAGAAGAGCTCCAGGCCAGCAACGAAGAACTGCTCACGGTCAACGAGGAGATGCAGAACCGCAATATCGAGCTGACACAGGCCCACGACGATCTGCTGAATCTGTTCAGCAACGTCAATACGCCGATCGTGATGGTAACAAATGATCTGCGCATCCGACGTTTCACGCCGGCGGCGGAGAAATTGATGAATCTGATCCCCGCCGACGTCGGCCGCCCCATCAGCAATATCAATCTCGGCCTGGTGGGGGAGAACCTGGAGCAAGAGGTCCGGAACGTCGTCGAAACCCTGGCTCCGACGGAACGGGTGGTGCAGGATCGCGTTGGGTGCTGGTACTTGATGCGAATTCGCCCCTATCGAACCAGCGACAACAGAATCGAGGGCGCCGTCGTGGTGCTCGTGGAGATCGACGAGCTGAAGCGGTCGCGGGATCTGGTGCAGACCGTCCTCGACACGATGCGCGAATGCTTGGTGGTGCTGGACGACAAGAACCGGGTGAAGACGGCCAACCTCTATTTCTACCACACGTTCAACGTCAGGACGTCGCAGACAGAAGGCCGAGTGATTTATGACGTAGCCGAGGGCATGTTGAATGTGCCCAAGCTTCACGACCTGGTGGACGGAGCCCGCCTCCATGACACGCGCTTGCAGAACGTCAAGATCGACTTCGAGCGACTCGGCGAGCGGAAACGAACGATGTATCTGAACGCCCAGCGGCTCCCCGACACCGAGATGGTGCTGTTGATAGCGCGCGAGCCGACGGATCTGTTATGAGAGTCGCTCGCGGTGAGCAGTCGGCCTAAGCGTCCTCCCCCCTGAACCCCTCTCCCGGGGAGAGGGGGAACGGCCACGAAGAACGTCGCGAGTGAACTCGCGGCTCGGCACCTGCCCGTGAACGGGCGTGCCGTTCGCAGCTTCGGGGGCGATATGCCATCCCACCGCGCGTCCGGCCCATAGAGCAAGAACAATCCAGCGCACGGACCCGTTGGCGTCAGCATGTCATCGTAGGCACGCGTCACGACGCGGTGCTCGTCCCAATACTGCCGGGCGCGCCCGTCGGTGACGATGGCTCCTACCGCCAGCCACGCTCGACGGTGGTGAGCGGGTAGTGGCATCCTCTCCTTAGCGCGGCTCGTTTCTGTTGCGTGCCAACGGCGGCGACGGTGGTGACGGCGGAACTGGTGGCTACGGCTTTCAAACGGAGGGTCCCTAAGCAAGAACACGGGGGCGGACGGTGAGGGCGGGCGGACCGCCGCCGACGAGATAGCGTGGAGGCACGCGTGAAACCGGCGGCGTGTGCCGGCCAGTAGGGCTCGGTAGACGCTGAGAACAGCCTTACAACGGAGCTGGCCTATGTACTTGGCATACGGTTACTGGGGACACGGGCTTGGAATTCTCGCCGGTCTGATTTGGTTGGCGGCAGCGGTCTACCTGCTCACCCTTGCTACTCGGCTGGTGCGAGCGGTCGAACGGATCGCGAACAAGTTTGAGAGCAAGACTCAGTAGGGGCTTGTCGAGGGAGCTACGGGAGTGCAAAGGCCACGAGGGCGTCGCCCAGCGTAGTCCCCAGCTCTGTCCTTAGTCGAGCCCGCGGTCCCGCAGTCGGATCACCTCGTCGAGCGAGGGCGTGCCGTATCCACGGCTCTTCACACGCTGAATGAACGCCCTGGTCACGCCGTGGTCGCGGGCCCGGCGAAGGTCGTGCAGGGACAGGCGGTCGTACCCTGCCTCCTTGAGCGACAGGATGTAGGACGCATCGACGCCGTGGTCGCGCGCCTCCACTAAGTCTTCGGGGTTCGCGGGCGCGTAGCCACGCTCCTTCATGTCCGCGATGTAGTCCCCGTCGACACCGTGATCACGCAGGCGTACGAGGTCCTCCGCGCCGAGGTTCTTGTACCCGGCGCTGTCCAGCGCGGCGATGAACTCCGGGTCCACGCCGTGATCCCGCATCCGGGTCAGGCTCTTCGGATCCCTGAGGTGGTATCCCCGCGCGCCGATGTCCCGGACGTACTCGAGATCGACGCCGTGCGTCGCCATCCGCGCGAGTTCTCCGGCAGTCGGGCGCTCATACCCCTCGCGCTGCAGCTCGTCCACCAGCTCCAGTCCGACGCCTGCCATCGTCATGTGGAACTGCTCCCACTCCGTCGGCGCGTCGATGCCGCGTTTGGCCAGCTCGGCGACGAACACGGCATTCGCCTGGTAGGTGAAATGTCCCGAGCCCTTGCCGTCGGCGAACCAGCCCTCGCAGCTGAGCGTGCCGGCCGACCGCACAATCTTGAAATGCACCGTGGCTCCCGATCCGCCCATCTCCGCCGCGGAGAGACCCACGAATTCGCTCAGGGGCACATCCCGGCCCCAGTCACTGGAGTGGCGGCCCCCCGCCTCGCCGTACCGGATGGTGAGTTGGACCTTCCCCGCATGATCATCTAGTTCGATCAGCCACTGCCCCCCCGAGGGGACCGCATGCTGCGCCGAGAGCACAGGAGCAGCGAAGAAGCCGGCGACGAGAAGGACGGCGAACCGCATAGGGACTCCGTGAGATGGGTACCGTGAGTTGGATGGTGGTGAAGCCGCACCGAAGGTTGTTTGGTCCCGTTGAAGCCCTACCACGAGCGGGTCCGCAGGCCGTTCCAATTTGAGGGGTATTGCGCTTGCGCCACATTGGTGAAGATTGGAACGTTACTCAGATGCTATGAACCCCGAGGCGCGATGTCGTGCGGGTCGCCCATGCCTCAGGGGGAGCAAATCGCGACACCGGCTGAGAGGGACTCGCTCGGCCGGTTTTTTTCTTTGCTGGCCAGGGAATGGTCATGGCGGCGACGCGCCGCGCTGCTCCCGCCTTGGTAGGCTCGCGGCTTTACCATACCGAACAGGTCGCTGCTCGGCACGGCGTGAGTGCAGGTCCGCCCGCGTTGCGCCCGTGCGTCGCCGTTCGAGCCTCCCGCCAAGCATGAACTGCTACCGCTGCGCCACCCCCGTTCCGAACAAGGCCCGATACTGCTTTGCATGCGGCGCGGACGTGTCGGGCGACACCGCCGAGGGGATGCACCCGATCCAGCGCGATCCGGAACTCGAGTCGAAGCTCGCCGAAGAAGTGAAGGGGGAATTCGCCGTGGAGCGGCTGCTCGGGCGCGGTGGGATGGCGGTGGTCTTCCTCGCGCGCGACCTGCAGCTCGACCGCAAGGTTGCGATAAAGGTCCTCCCGCCGGAGCTGACCTACGGGCAGGGGCTGATCGAGCGCTTCAAGCGCGAAGCTCGCACCGCCGCCACGCTCGATCATCCCAACATCGTCCCGATCTACCGAATCGCGAAGAGCGGGAAGCTCTTTTGGTTCGCCATGAAGTACATCGTGGGCGAATCGCTCGCGGAACTGCTCGAGCGCGAGAAGACGATCCCGCCGGATCGGGCGGCCGCGATTCTCACCCAGGTCGCCGATGCGCTCGAATCTGCCCATCAACACGGCATCATTCACCGGGACGTCAAGCCGGCCAACGTCATGCTGGACCAACGGGATTGGGTCACCGTCACCGACTTCGGGATCGCGAAAGCGGTCGGTCTGCAGTCGCTGACCAGCTCGGAGGCACTTATCGGGACGCCTTACTACATGTCGCCCGAGCAGTGCTCGGGCAAGCAACCGCTCACCGGTGCTTCCGATCAATACGCGCTGGGCGTCATGACGTACCAGATGTTGAGCGGCGAGCTGCCGTTCACCGGGTTCACCACGGTCGAGATCGTCAAACAGCACTGTTTCGATCCGCCTCCTCCTCTCGATGTGCTGCGGCCGGGGCTGCCGCGGAGTCTGGTGAAGGCAGTCGAGCGTGCGCTCGCAAAGAAACCGGAGGAGCGGTTTCCATCCGTCACCGAGTTCGCCACGGCGTTGGCGGCCGCGGCGCACGGCAGCGGAGTGGTTGCGCCGCCGCCCGGCCGCAAGGGGGCGCTGCCGCGCGCGCGCCCTGCCTCCGCACCGCGTCGCCGTTGGTGGGCGATTCTCCTGAGTGCCCTCGGCGGGCTTACGGCAGTAGGGTTGATCGGCGTGGTCATCTGGCAATGGAGAGGAAACCAGTCCGGTGCGGGCCAGCCACCACCGGGTACAGATCGCCAACCCGATTCCGCGGTAACGACCCGTACGGTTCACGCGGACAGCGCGGCGGCCGCGGCACCGCCCGTCGTGCAACCGACGAAGCCTTCGTCCGTCGCGTCCGCGCCGCCCGAGACCAGCCGGACTGTCACGCCGGCGCCGCAGCCTGCTCGACCGGCACCACGTGACGCTCGCCTCTTTCTGCGGGGCGTCTCCGGAGGCGCGACCATCACCGTCGATGGGCGGCAGGTCCGCGATTCGATCGTATTGCTGCGATCCCCGGGGGGCCACCTGATCACAGTCACGAGACCCGGATTCGAGCCGTGGACTGATATGCTCTGGGCCGATGCGGGGGACCAACTGGCCCGCTGGGTGACGGCTACTCCGCTTTGGGTTGACGCCGACAGCGCGGCAGCGCCGACGGAGCCTTCGTCCGCCCGACCGGCACCACGTGACGCCCGCCTCTTTCTGCGGGGCGTCTCTGGAAGCGCGACCATCACCGTCGATGGGCGGCAGGTCAGCGATTCGATCGTATTGCTGCGACCCCCGGGGCGCCACGTGATCACAGTTACAAGAGCTGGATTCGAACCCTGGACTGATACGCTCTGGGCCGATGCGGGGGACCAAATGGCCCGCTGGGTGACGGCCACTCCGGTGGCGCGGCCCTGAGGCGCGGCAGGGGACGAAAAGGGGCTAGCGAAAGCTAGCCCCTTAGTCGTCCCCTTCTGCAAGACCGGTCTACTCGTTCGGGCTCGCGGTCGGCCGCACGATGCCGCCGAGCCGGATCTGGGGAAGGAGCTGGAGCAGGCTTGCCGTGTCGATCGTCGCGTAGGCCGCAACCCAATCGAAGTCGGCGGCGTCCCCGAAGTCGGTATACCAAGGATAGCTCGGATCCCACCCGTAGACGTCCGAGCTTGCGAAGTCGGCGTCGTCGTCGTCCTCGCCACATAAAGCGGGTGGTACGGACGTCTCGCCGTGGTTGTTGAACCAGGTATTTGCGGTACCTGCCGTTCCCGACCCGGTGGAGAAGTCATGGCAGTCATGGGTCACATTGTTCTTCAGATGATTGTCGTGGATGGTGTTGCCCGTTGAGAGCATGTTGACCCGAATGCCATCCGTAGCGTCGCTCGTGCCGCTGCCGTTGTTCCTGACCTTGTTTGCTCCAATGTCGTTGTTCTGGCCCAGATCGAGCAGGATGCCGCTGTCCTGGTTGTCCTCGACCATGTTGTCGTCGACGGTGTTGCCTTGAGAGCCGCCGTACACGCCGATCCCGGGGCCGCCATTCTGATCGGTCCGGTTGTGCGCGACTTGGTTGCCGGTCGTCCCGGTGGCAAATGCATCGACCGCTATGCCATCGAAGGTGCTGGCTCTCACACGGTTAAGCGGGGTCATCGACCCTGCAGGGGCATCATTCAGCCATATGCTCACGTCATTAGAGGTAGCGGTGTTGTGCTCAGTGAGCACCGTGCGCGGTTGGAAGAGCAGGATGCCGGATGAGGCGGCGGGCTGAACCCCTGTGTAGATGTTCCCGGAAACAAAGTTGTGTCGGATCTCGGCCGTGGCACCCCTGCTCGCTTGAACGCCGTTTTGGGCAATTATCGGAGTAGGCCCGATGCCGAGGATTCGGTTGTTCACGATTTCGGCGTGGGAGCCAGCATTATCAACCGTGGGCCCATTCTTCTGGTAATTGTCAATCACGTTGCCCATGATCCTCGCCGAGCCAGTCGTTCCCTCGGCCTGCCTGCCCACGAGGATGGCTACGCCGTTCTGGCAACCGCTGAAGGGATCGTCCCGAATCTGGGTGATGTGGTTTCCGAGGATATCGGCCGAACCCCCGTTGTCCACACGAACGCCATAGTGAAGGGTGCCACACGGTCCCGGTCCTGGACCCGTGATGGTGAACGCAAGAATCGTGATGCCCTGCGCGCCCGCAACGTGGACGATGATGAAGTTTCCATTGAACGGCAGCATCACTGTTGGTGCCTTTATCACCGCCTGCCATCGCTGAACCGACCGTAAACGTATGTTGTCTTTCCCGAGGGGGACGGTCACTTGTTCCGCATATGTGCCTGGACAGACGTTGATGCGGTCACCTGATGCCGCGTGATCCACGGCATCCTGGATCTTCATGTAGCCAGGATTGTCGCAACTCGTTCCTGGAGCCACAACGACGGTGGCGCTTGCATTCACCCAACGGGTCGTCGGATCGTTGGAGCTGGTGAGGTCAGATGCAACCGGGCGAGGCCGGGCGCCCGTCGGCGTATCCGTCGACTCGCAGGCGACGCCCAGATACGCGATTGCGGGGAGTATCACAGCTGCCAAGGGCTTTCGGAGCAGGTGCATCAGTTCCTCCGCGCAGGAGTGGGATCGGAGATGCACAGGGGCGCTACGCTCTGCCACGCCGAGCTGCCGGGCTCACGTCAGCAACGCGAACGCGGGGTGCCGCATGCTGCGTGCCCTCCACATCTCGTACCTAAAACCGTATGGTTCAACAGGCTTCACCAAAGGCGCGCGCTGCGAGTTGGGAATGTGCGGGATGAACGCAACAGAGCGGGGCGCGGTCGGGGGTGGCGCGCACGCAGCAGGGCAGATGAAGGAAAGCCGGAGAGCGTGATGCTCGCCGGCTTCCGCCTTTGCTCTCGCTCCATCACGCCGCCGGCGCGACGGCGTTACGCCAATCCTAGCCGGCGGAGCAGGTGCGAGTGCACCGGCGACGTGATGACTCCCCGCGTCACGGCGTCCGCGAGCGCCGCCGTGGCGCCCGCCCGGTCAGCGTCTAAGCCACGGTCACGCAGCTCTCCGATGATCCGAGCGAGCCGGCCGTCGTACTGCGGTGACTTGAGATCTCCCGCACCCAGCTCATGCTTCAACTTGTCCAGCTCCTTTACGAAGCGCTGGAGTGTGATCGGTGCCATCGGACTCCCCTTCCTATGTGTGACCATGCCATTCATAGGCCCCGGACAAGAAAGAAGGGCGGACTAGCCCGCCCCCCTTCCCTTCAAGCGACCGGTCGGCCCTGAAACAGACCGGAGGTTACGAGCGGCCGAACCGACCGGTCAACGAAAAATCCTAGTTGCTTGCGGCGATCTTGTGGAAGGTCGAGTTCGAGACCTCGTAGGCCTCGACCGTCGGTGTTCCCTCCACCACCTTCGCCAGGCTCGTCAGCACCTGCGGATAGATGTCGCGGGTATAGGTGTCCGCGCTCTCTTTCCGATCCCACAGACTGATCGCCACCGCGTCGGCATGGTCCGGCGTGAGGAACGAAATCTCGTCCTTGAAGCCATTCTGCTTCCGAAGCAGGGGCAGGACGTCCTTCTCGAGCGTTCGGGTAAACTCACCGGCCGTGTTCGCCTTCAGATGCATGGACACGTTGCGTGCGTACATATCGTACTCCTTAGCTATTCCGAGGTGAACCTACACCGATTAGTACATCCCCCCCATGCCACCGCCACCGGGCATCGGGGGCAGCTTCTCCTTCTCCTTCTTCTCCACCACCACGCACTCCGTGGTGAGGAGCAGGCCCGCGATGGATGCGGCGTTCTGCAGGGCCGTGCGGGTGACCTTGGTCGGGTCGATGACGCCGGCCGCGACCAGATCCTCGTACTCGTCGGTCTGGGCGTTGTAGCCGAAGTTCAGCTTGGCCGACTCCTTCACCTTCCCC
>DASZCN010000016.1:0-38598 GCA_035943095.1 Gemmatimonadales bacterium
GCAACGAAGAGCGCGGCGCCGAGCGCCGCGGCGACCATGCCTACGAGGAGCGAGCCTCGCGTGCCGCGCATCAGTAGGCGCTGCACCGCCGGCGCCGCGCGTGCCACGACCAGCGCCGCGCGCTGGTCCGCGAGTCGCAAGAGCTCCGGGCTCGCGCCCGTGGTCGCCGCGGCGGGCGGCGCGAGCAGCCCGACGACCGATCCCGCACGGGTCCCCGTCGCCGTCTCGACCAGGCGTCCCACGAGCTGCGGCGCGATGATCCGGCCCGCCCCGCGCGCGAGCCATACCGCCGCGGTCGCTACGCCAACGATCAGGAGCCATGCGATCAGCACCGGGCCGGCGCGCGGCGCTAGAGCCAACCCCGCGGCCGCGAGCGCTAACACGACGCCCGCGCTCGTGAGCAGGACGGCTCCGGCGCGGGCGCGCGCGTGCGGCGAGCCGAGCCGCCGCAGGCGGAGAGCGGTGTCGGTCACCGGGTGGAGCTCACGGCGTAGGTGAAGAGATTCACGCCCATGCGCAACGCAGCCTCATGCAGCTCCGGAGGGTCGTGGTGGACCTCGGGGTCTTCCCAGCCGTCGCCCAGGTCCGTCTGGTAGGAATAGTACACGACCAGGCGGTCACCCAAAAAGATGCCGAACCCCTGGGCCGGCAGGCCGTCGTGCTCGTGGATCTTGGGCAGCCCCTTGGGGAAGTCGTACACCACGTGATAGATGGGATGGCTCAACGGGACTTCAACCAGGGGGTGATCGGGGAAGACCCGCGCGATCTCGCGGCGAAACGACTTGTCCATCCCATAATCGTCGTCGGCGTGCAGGAACCCGCCCTGCTCGAGCCACCGGCGCAGCACCTTCACCTCCTCGTCGGAGAAGTGGACGTTGCCGTGGCCCCTCATAAAGAGGTAGGGCACGTCCCACAACTCGGGTCCGGTGAGGGTCACGACCCGCTCTCGCTCTGCCACGTGCAGGGATGTGCGTTGCCGGATAGCGGCGAGGAGGTTGGGCAGCGAGGAGGGACCGGCGTACCAGTCGCCGCCGCCGTCGTAGTGCAAGCGGCCGATAGTGAGAGAGGCGGCGGACGGGCGGCCGGGCGGACCGGCGGTCAGCAACACTACCAGACCGACCGCCAGACCGCCCGTCCGCCTGACCGCCGCCTTGGTCCTCATAGTTCGTTCACCAGCCGGTAGGCCGCATTTCGCGTGATCCCCGTTTCTTCCGCCAGCTGCTCGGCGACGTCGCGCCGGGTCATGCCCTGTGCCAGGAGTACGCGGGCGCGGGCTTCCGAGTCGGGCGCAGGCTCTTCGGGGGCGTGCTTGCCGGTGCCCGCCACCAGCACCGTCACTTCGCCGCGGGGCGGCGCTTCGGCGTAATAACCCGCCAGCTCAGTCAGGGTCCCGGCGCGCGTCTCCTCGAACACTTTGGTCAGCTCGCGCGCCACGACGGCGCGCCGCTCCGCGCCGCACGCGGTCGCGAGGTCCTGGAGCAGCTCACCGACGCGCAGCGGCGCCTCGAACAACACGACGGTCCACTCGCTCTTGGCCACCAGGTCGAGGAGCCGGCGACGGTCCCCGCCCTTGCGCGGCAGGAAGCCGAGGAACACATAGCGATCCGCCGGGAGCCCGGAGACCGACAGGGCGGCCGCGACGGCGGTGGGACCCGGGATGGTCACGACCGGCACGTCGCGCGCCCGCGCGGCCGCGACGAGCACGGCGCCGGGATCGCTCACCGCCGGGGTACCCGCGTCCGTCACCAAGGCCACGTCCTTGCCGCTCCCCAGCAGATGCAGGATGCGGCGCAACGCGGCGTCATTCGAATGGGCGTGGAAACTCAGGAGCTCGGCGTGGGAGCCGACGTGCGCAAGCAGCGGTTTGGTGTGGCGGGTGTCTTCGGCGGCGACCGCGACGACGCGCGTCAGCGTCGCGGCCGCGCGCGGCGAGAGATCCTCGAGGTTGCCGAGCGGCGTCGCGACGACGTACAGGGTCCCGGCCATCTCACCACGACACCTGCCACGGCAGGCGAGTGTAGAAGCCCGTGGACTGCAGCACGTAGCGGTGCTCGCGTGTGGCGTCGCGCAGGATCTTCGGAGCCGTGCCCGGCATCATCACTTCGACGCCCTCGAGCAGCTGGAGGGACCAGTCGGTCAGGGCATTCGACAGCTCCTCGGGCTGCACCACCGCCTCCGGCGTTTCGGCCCCGCGCGCCGCGGACAGGATCGCGATCGCCTTGTGGGCCTCGCTGATGCCCGTGCTCACCTTCTGCGCGCGCCGCTTGGCCTCGCCCGGGAACTCCTTGTCCACCTCGTCGACGATGCGCCAGTACAGCTCGCGATAGGTGTTGATGAGCGCGTTCGGCGCCTGCTGCGGCAGCTCGGCCACATAGGGGAAGACCGCCGCGGTGAGGACCGGCGGCTGACCGTCGGCGCCCGCATGGAACTGCGCCTCCAGGAACTTCGGGATGGCCATCACGTCCGGCTTGTCGCAGAAGTAGCCGCTGTGAAAGCGTCCCGCATCGAACCGGACGTACGACACCCGCCCGTTCGACATCAGCTCGAGGATGCCCGAGACCTTGTCTCGCGCGAACGCCGCGAAGAACGCGCCAGGCTGCGCCGGGTCGACGATGCGCATGTCCACGGGCACGGCGCACGCCTGATACATCCACGCGAGCTGCTCCATCGGCGCCGCCGCATATGTCAGCTCGCCGCGCTCGACCTCGGCGCGCATCCGCTTCAGCGCCTCGGTGATCGTGATGACTTGGCGCCCCGCGGTGTGCAGCGAGGCGGCATTGACCGCTTCGCCCTTGCGGAAGAACAGCAGCAGGCACTCGTCGGGGAGATACGCGGTGATGTAGCCGTCCACGCGACCGTCGCGGTCGCGTTTGGCGAACGCGAGGAGATTGTCGAGGTGAACGAAGGCCAGGCGGGTCCGATGAATCAACCGATTCACCTGCGGGAACGTCAGCTCCGCAAGGCGAACCGGCGAATTCATCAGGCGAGCGGTGCTCGCGCGCATGGTCCTCCGGGGAGGATGCTACGACAGGTGCTGCTGGATCTTCTGCTCGAGCGCCGTTTTTGGGCACGTGCCCACGACCGTATCTACATGCCGGCCGTCTTTGAAGAATAGAATACTCGGAATCGACCGTACGTTGAAGCGCATCGCCGTCTTGTAGTTGGCGTCCACGTCCACTTTGGTCACTTTCAGCTTGCCCTGGTACTCGCCGGCGAGCTGATCCAGGATCGGCGCGACGATGCGGCAGGGCCCGCACCAGGTGGCCCAGAAGTCCACGATCGCGAGGCCCTTGTGCTCTTCGACTTCCGCTCCGAACGTGGCGTCCGTGACCGCCGTCAGATTCTCCGCTTCCATGACCTCTCCACTCCCTTTCGTGCAATCGTTATGTTGACGGTCGCCATGACCGTGTCAAGCACCCGCGTCGCTCACATCGGCATCGCCGTCGCGTCGATCGACGCCGCTCTTCCGTTCTATCGGGACGTCCTGGGCCTGGAGCCCGGACGCCCGGAAACCGCGGACGGCGCCACCATCGTCGGTCTCACGCTCGGCGACGTCCAGGTCGAGCTCCTCGAGCCGCGCGACCCGACCGGGCCCGTCGCGAAATTCCTCGCCACCCGTGGGCCGGGAATCCATCACGTCTGCTACCGTGTGCCGGATCTCGACCGCGCGCTCGAACGCTGCCGAGCGGAAGGGTATCGTCTGGTAGACGAGGTACCGCGGCGGGGCGCCGGCGGCCGGCGGATCGCGTTCCTACATCCGAAAGCGACGGCCGGCATTCTGCTCGAGCTAACCGAGTAGCTCAACACGCGGCGAGCCCCCAATGTTCCCGCCGCGTCACGTCTTGCACGGTTCCTCGGGATTGGGAATGGCCGCGAGATCGGTGCCGACGACGAACCAGCGGCCGCCGGCGCGCGCGACCTCCAGGGGCACGACGATCGTGCATCCCTTCGCACGCTGCAGCTCGATACGGAAGGTCACGCGATCATCCTTCTTGGGCACGGGGAGCGGACCTTCGATGACTCGATACCCGACGTGATTCAGATAGATCTGGAGGAGCCTCAGCCGCTTCCTGACCTCGTCGTCCTTCATGTGGTCGGAGGCGAGCCCGCGCTCGCTTCCCCACAGCGTGCGCATGCGCTCGAGGTCGTTGGCCTTCACGGCCGCCATGAACTGCGTGACCGTTTCCTGCGGCGATTGCGGCGCGAGCCTACTCGGACTGTGACCCCCGCACGCGAGGGCGCCCAGCGTGACGAGCACGGCCAGTCGTGGTCTCACGAGCGATTCCTCGAGTGTGAGTGGAGTGAACCGAAGGTAAGAGGACATGCGGCTCTACGTCAACATTGATCACGTCGCGACGGTCCGTGAGGCGCGCGGCGCCGACGAGCCGGACCCCGTCAAGGCGGCGGCCGCCGCCGAGCGAGGCGGTGCGGACGGTATCACCGTCCACCTGCGCGAGGATCGCCGTCACATTCAGGACGCGGACGTGCGCGCGCTGCGCGGCACCGTGCGCTCCGTCCTGAATCTCGAACTGGGCGCCGCACCGGAGATCGTGCGCATCGCGGCGCGCCTGAAGCCGTTCCAGGCCACGCTCGTGCCCGAGCGGCGTCGCGAGATCACGACCGAGGGCGGGCTCGCGTTGCGCGGGTCGGACGCGCGAGTGCGCGCCGCGATCACACCGCTCGCGGCGCGCGGCGTCCGCGTCAGCCTCTTCATCGACCCCGACCTCTCGACCATCGACCGCGCCGCTCTGCTCGGCGTGCCCGCCATCGAGCTGCACACCGGCCGCTACGCGCACACGTGGCGCACGAGCGATGTGGCGCTGCGCGCGCTCCGGCGCGCCGCCGCGCATGCCCGCGCGAGCGGCCTCGCCGTCCACGCCGGCCACGGACTCACCTACGAGAACGTGCAACCCGTCGCCGCCATCCCCGAAATCGAGGAGCTGAATATCGGGCACAGCATCGTGTCGAACGCGATCTTTCTGGGAATGGAAGAGGCGGTACGGCGCATGAGAAAGCTGGTCGATGAGGCACGGGAGAGGGGAGAAGGGAGCGGTACCTTGCGGTGATCGAACCTCTCCCCTCTCCCTTCTCCCCAGCATTCATTAGCTTGGAAGCCCAATGACACCTCCCCAGAAGCCCCTCGGCATGTCCGACTTCTTCGCCCTCGAGGCAGGGGAGTATCTCGAGCGGCTCGACGCCCTCCTCGGGAGCGAGAGCCCGAGCGCCGACGAGCTGGTGCGGCTCGCCCGGGCCCTGCGCGGCAGCGCGCTGATGGCCAACCAGCAGGCGATCGCGCGCGCCGCGGCCGGTCTGGAAGCGCTCATGCGGGCCGTCCGGGAGAACCGACGGGCCTGGGACCCACAGACCAAGCAGCTAGCGGTCCGCGGGGTGGACGATCTGAAAAAGTTCGTGCGCCAGGCGAGCGCGTGGACCGAGGCCGACACGGGCAAGGCGGAGGTGTTGGCGCAGGAGCTCGAGCAGGCGGCCGGCCGCCCGTCGGCGCAGGTCCGCGCGGCGGAAGCCCTGGGGCTCGACGCGGGTGTGCGCGCGTTCGTGGCTCGCGAAGGCGCGGCGATCGCCAGCGCGCTCGACCGCGCGTCGCAAACGCTCAAGACCAATCCCGCCGCGCCGGACCCGCTGCCGCTCGTCCTGCGCACCCTGCAGCCGCTGCGCGGACTCGCCGCCGTGAACGATCTGCCTCCGCTTCCCGACCTGCTCGAGGGCATCGAGCGGGCCGTCGGCGACGCCGCGCAGCCGGGACTCGAGTCCCGAGGCAAGGTGGATGAGCTGTTCAAGACGGCCGCGCTCGCCATCGCCCGCGCCGCTCGCGAGGTGGCCGAGCGCGGTCGCCCGGACCCCGACAGCGCGGACTTCCGCCAGTTCGCGGGGCTGCTGGTCAAGTTCATGGAGAACGAGCCCGACGTCGTGTCCATCGGCTCGCTGTACTACAGTGACTCGGGCCCCCACATCGTGACGCGCGGCGTGCCGGCGGCGCGCCCGTCCACGCTCGGCAGGCTGGAGCTGGTGAGCCACGGCGAGCACCTGCGTCAGGCGGCGGACTCGCTCGAGCGAGCCCCTTCCACCACGCAGCGCGAGCTGCGCGCGCACACCCTGGGCACCACCTTCCGCGCGCTCGCGAACGCGGGCGGCGGCGCCCTGGCGGACCGCGTGGCGCAGTTCGCGATCGCGGCGCGGGAAGCGGTGGCGTCCGGCATCGCGGTGTCGAGTGCGCCCGGGTTCGCCGCCCTGCTGCGCCAGGCGGGTGATCTGCTCGCCCGCTCGAGCGCCAGTGCCGAGGAGGCGCTCGCGGCGGAGCTCGATCGGCTCACGACGGCGCTGCGCGCCCTCAAGCCGGGAGCGCCCCCCTCCCCCCCCGCACCCGCCCCCGCTCCCGCATCGAGAGCACCGGTCGTGCCCCCCCCCTCCCGGCCCCAGCCTCCATCCGCTGCGCCGGCGCCAGTGCCAGAGACGCCAGACCTCGTAGGATCGTGGAGCGCGTATCAGCGCATGACGGGCGCGGGCATTGGTGCCGCGTCACTCCAGGAGCTACTCGCGCCTTCGTCCGCGGCCGCCTCCCCCTTCTCCCTCGCCCCCCCCGCCCCGGCGCCGGCCGCTGATGCCGGAGCCGTGGACGTGCGCACGCTGGTCTATCGCGGCGACCGCGCGCTCGCGCGTGCCCAGGAGCTGCGACTGGTGGCGAAGCAGGCGTCCGGCGACACGCTGCGCGCCCTCGTCGACGAAGTCTGCGACCTCGTTGCCCTCGCCCTCGAGCCCTCTCCCCCCCCCGGCCCCTAGCCGCCCCGCTTCCCGCCGTTGGGGAGGGACCTGGGCAGGCGTCCTGGGCCTCGCGGTCACGGTCGCGTTCCTGGCGTGGGCCGTGCGCGGCACTCACTGGAGCGAGGTGCTCGCGGGTCTTTCCGCGGTCAACCCCGTCCTCCTCCTGCTCGCGGTCCTGCTTGCAACGCTGACGTTCCCCATCCGTTTGCTCCGATGGCGTGTGATCCTCCGGGACAAGGACGGCGCGCCCCTTCCCGCGTGGCCGCTGTGGCACGCCGTCGCCATCGGCTTCATGGCGAACAACATCCTTCCGGCGCGGGCCGGCGAGTTCGCGCGCGCGTACGTCGCCAGCCGCCAGGTGCCGGTGCGGTTTACGACCGCACTGGCCTCGATCGGCGTCGAACGGGTCTTCGATGCGCTGGTCATGCTCGGGCTCATGGCGGTGGCGATCGCATCGCCCTCGTTGCCTCGGACGTCGACGTTGCTGGGCGTGCCGCCCTCGCGCCTGGCCGCGCGCGCGGCAGTGCTGTTCGGGGGGCTGTTCGTCCTCCTCCTCGTCGTCGTGCTGCGACCGGCGCCGTGGCTCGTGCTGTTCGAGCGCGTGGCGCGGGCGGTGCTCCCGTCCCGGTTGGCCGAGCGTCTCGCCGGCATGGCGGAGGGCCTGGTGGCCGGGCTCGAAGTGTTGAAGCGGCCCGGCCGGTTTGGTGCGATGCTGATCTGGTCCCTCGTCCTGTGGCTCACGAATGCCGCCTCGTTCGCGGTGTGTTTTCGCGCATTCGGATTGACCGTTCCGCTCGAGGGGTCGCTGTTGCTCCAGGGAATACTCGGGTTCGCGGTCGCCCTCCCCGCATCAGCGGGGTTCTTCGGCGTATTCGAAAAGGCGACACAGCTGACGCTGCAGATCTACGGCATCACGCCGAGCCTGGCGCTCGCCTACGCGGTCGCGTACCACCTGTCCACGTTCCTGCCGATTACGCTGCTGGGCCTCCGGTCCCTGGCGACGATGCGGCTGCACCTGAGCGACTTGCGCCGCAAGGAAGGAGCGAGTCCCTGACGGACACCGTGCGGGTCCCAGCGCACGCCAAGCTGAACCTCTTCCTGCGGATTCTCGCGCGCGAGGCACCGACCGGGTTCCATCAAATCGAGACCGCGTTCACGCTGGTCGAGCTTGCCGACGAGCTGGTGGTCACGCGCACGGCGCGAGGCGTGGAGCTGGCGGTTCACGGACCGGACCTGGGACCACCGGAGGAGAATCTCGCCTTCCGCGCGGCCCGCGCCGTGCTCGAGGCGACCGGCCAGAGCTTCGGTGTCGCGCTCGAGCTGACGAAGCGGATTCCCGTGCGCGCCGGGCTAGGCGGTGGCTCGAGCGACGCGGCGGCCGCGCTCCACGCCGTGAACCTGCTCGCGGGCAACGCCGTCCCGTTGCACGAGCTGCTCAATTTCGCGACCCGCCTCGGCGCCGACGTGGCGTTCTTCACGAGCGGCGCGTCCTGCGCCGTGGCATGGGGACGAGGCGAGCGGCTGTTTCGGTTCGCCCCGCCCCCGGCGATGCCCGCCCTCATCGCCCTGCCATCCCCGCCCCTCGGCGTCGCGACGCCCGACGCCTATCGCTGGTGGGACGAGATGCACCCGGAGCCGCGCCCACGCGGCCCCGTCGTGCTCGATACCGACGCGTTCGCGGCCTGGGGCAGCATCGGCCGGCTGGGTGGGAACGATTTCGAAATTCCCGTCTTCGGCAAGCACCCTCCCCTGCGCGCGCTCTTCGAGCGGCTCGCGGGGACGCATCCCTACTGGGTGCGGCTGTGCGGCTCGGGAAGCGCGGTCGCGGCCGTGTACGGCGACGAGCGCCGCTGCGAAGACGCGCAGCTCGTCCTGGGCGAGAAGCGGCAACAGTTGATCAAGACGCTCACGCGCGCCGGTCCTCCGGCGGGGCCGGAGCGGGTCTAAGGCGACTCACTCGAAGCGCGGCGCCGCGCGGCCGGTCAGGCGATGTCTGAACCGCCGCTGTACCCGGTGGACCCAACTCAAGCCGCGCATCGCCGCGACGAGCGCTCGCGGGGGTGCGCTCACGGGGGCCTCGGGAATGCCGTACAAGTGGCGGCGCTCCGCATCTTCCCGGCACGCCTCCCAATCGAAGTCCCAAATGTCGTCCAGCCAGAACTTTTTTGTGCCGTACTCTCGAAAAAACCGCAGCACGTCGACGTCGTACCAATGATAGACGTCGTCCACGACCGTGCGCATGTCGATGCCAAGGGCTTCCCAACCGTGGAACCACCGTTCCGGGGTCGGCTCGATCCGGCCGGCACCCGTGAAGTTCACGTGGCCGGCACGACTGTAACGCAGACGGCGCTTGAACACCCAGGGACACGTCCGCCGGACGTTTTCGACCACGCTGTACCAGCGGAGCTTCGACGCGAGTGCCCTCGGCCGCAGCGCCGCATAGTGCAGCACAGTCACGTCCCCGACGAGCAGGCGGCGGGCGTAATCCGGAATCGGGATGCGCACGCTGTGCATATCGCGCGGGGCATGCGCCACCCCGTCGTCCACATAGCCGAGTGGCGTCAACCGGTCGTGGCGCATGGATCGGTCGGGTGTGTCGTACAGGTCGACCCGCTCGAGGCACACGATCGTTCCGGGCGGGGCCGCGAGCATGTCGCGCCAGCCGCGAGACTGGAGGGCGTCCGCCGCCAGGACTTCGTCGGCGTCGAGGGCCAGGATGATACGGGGCTCGGGCACCAGCGCGCGCGCATGCCGGAGCAGGAGCAGCTGACGACCGCTTTCATTGAACTCGTCGGTGGGGTTGTCGATCACCGTGCACTTGGGATACTTGAGGCAGATGGCGCGACTGTCGTCGCTCGACCGCTGGTCCGCGACGATGATCCGCTCGGCGAAGCGGCTGGTGACCGACAGGAACCGATCGAGGATCCACGCCTCGTTACGGACGGGCGTGACCACGACGACGTGAGGGGGCGACGACTCGGACACAGTCGTACGATATGGCGGGACGCGGGCTGGCACCATATTGTGGTACGGAACGCACGGGGGAATCGATGCCGGAACAGCTGATCGGTACCGTGGTGCACTACTTCAAGGGGCCGGGGGTGGCCGTCGTACGGCTGGCGGAGGGCACGCTGGCGGCGGGCGAGAGCCTCCGCTTCCACGGCCATACCACGGACTTCACCGAGCCGATCGCGTCCATGGAAGTGAACCATCAGAAGGTTTCCGAGGCCAAGGCCGGCGACGAAGTCGCGATCAAGGTCAAGGACCGCGTGCGCCAGCACGATCAAGTCTTCAAGGTGACACCATGAATGAAGAAGCGTTCAACCTCTCGGTCCGCAAATTCCTCAAGCAGTTCGGGGTGATGGCGCAGCGCGAAATCGAACGGAGCGTCGATACGGCGCTCGCCACCGGCAAGCTCAAGGGGACCGAGACCCTCAAGGCGCGTGCCCGCCTCGAAATCCAGGGCTTGCCGACCGATCTCGTGATCGAGCAGGACATCACCCTTTCCTAGTGACGGGCATGCGGCGACTCGCCACCTTCGTGGCCCTCGCGCTCGCGACCGCTTGCGGGGGGTCATCGCCTCCGCCCGAGGCGGCACCCGCTCCAGCGCTTGCGGCCGGCGCCGCGCCCCCGCCCGTGTCGATCACGGGTGGCGAGCAGTTTTACGACATCGACGGCGCGAGTGCCGGTGCACTGCGTGAGGGTATCCACCGCCTCGGCCCCAAGGACGCGAGCGGCACGTCGCTCGATGCGCTGACCGTGTGGGACATACAGTGGACCTACAAGCCCGTGCCGGTTTCGCCGGTCGACTCGAGCTGCGCGCTGCAGGACGTCAAGGTCACGTTGAACGTGACGGTCACACTACCCCGATGGACGCCGCCCGCCGCGGCCACCGCGAGCCTGCGCGAGTCGTGGCGTACCTACCTCGCGCATGTCAAGCTGCACGAAGCGGGGCACCGCGCGATCGCCGAGCGAAACGCCGGCGATTTATACCGGGCGCTGTCGGGATTACGCGCCCCGACGTGTCCCCAGCTCGACGCGCAAGCGTCCCGGACCGGGGAGGACATCGTGGCGGACGGCCGGGCCCGGAACCGCGCGTACGACGTGCAGACAAAACACGGCCAGACGCAGGGAGTGGTGCTGGGACCGTGACGTAGTAACTAGTCCTCTCCCGCCCCCGCCCTCGCCTCCCACTGAGCCCGGGTCAGTTGGGGAATCGACTCGAGATGCTTCGCGGCGAGCGCGGTGTTGAGCCCGCCCAGCTCCCGAGCGGCCCAGGCGTCGAACCCGCTCACCACGTCGGCCAGCTCGTGTCCGATCGCGTCGGTGCGCTCGACTTGAGCCTGCGACGGCCGCCCCTCGTAGAACACCACGTTCCCATACAGGTCGGCCAGGTTCTCACGCAGGCGCTCCTCGCCGGTGATCATTCCTCCTTCTTTCGTGGCGACGATCTTCCTACGGAGCTCGTCCACGGCCGCGGAAGCGGCGCCCAAGCGCCCGACCAGCGAGTCGCGCGCCGGCAGCTTCCCGGCTCGGTCGTCGAGTGCCTGCCGCACGTCATTCATCCGGTCGACGGCGAAGGTCATGTCCCCGAGCATGCTCGAGAGCTTCTCGGCCAGCGCGAACTGCGCCTGGCGCTCCGCGAGTGTGTAGCGGGCTCGCGGATCCGCCTCCACGCGCAGCGCGGTCGTGAAGACATCCTTGTCCTTCGACATCCGTACCGTGTACGTGCCGGGCAGCACACGAGCACCGAACGCCGCGCCGAACGCCACGCTCGCCGCCGGTGGCACGGTGGGCGCCTTGAGGCGCATCGACCACGTCACTCGGGATAGCCCGCGACGCTTACTGCTCGGGACCGTGCCCACGAGTTTCCCGGCCTGGTCGAGCACCTCGATCTTCAGGTCGCCGAAGATGTGGCGGCGCCGCTGGTAGTAGGTGATCACCGCGTCGTCGGGCGGATTGGGTCCCACGTACGTCGCATCCCCGTTCGCCCATCCGCCCTGCGCGGGAATGCGCTGCACGATCGGCTTGGTCTGCAAGAAGACCGCGTTGCTCGCGAGCATCGCCGGGGTCAGGGCCCGGAGCGGCGTGATGTCGTCGATGATCCAGATACCGCGGCCGTGTGTGGCGATCACCAGATCGTCGTCGCGCGGATGAATAGCGAGGTCGCGGACGGCCACACTCGGCAGGTCACCGCCTTTGTAGTGTGACCACTGCTTGCCGCCGTCGAGTGAAACCCAGAGGCCGAGCTCCGTGCCGAGGAAGAGGAGGTCTCGGTTCACCAGATCCTCCTTCACCACGTGCGCATAGCCCTTGACCGGGCTGTCCGCCCCTATCAGGGGCGACCAGGTCTTTCCGAAGTCGGTCGACTTGTACGTATACGGCCGCATGTCGCCGAACATGTGCAGGTCGAAGGTCGCGTACACCGTGCCTTCGTCGAAATGTCCCGCCTCGACGGACGATACCCAGGCGCTCGCCGGCAGCCCGCGGACATTGCCGACGACGTTGGTCCACGTCTTTCCTCCGTCCCGCGAGAGCTGCAGGTTGCCGTCGTCGGTGCCCACCCAGATCACGTTCGGATTCCTCGGCGATTCCGCGATCGCGTAGATCGTGGTGTGCATCTCCGCGGATGAGTTGTCGACGGTGACGCCGCCCGATTGCTCCTGCTGCTGCTTCGCGGGATCGTTCGTCGTCAAGTCGGGGGAGACGCGGTCCCATGTCTGGCCGAAGTCGCGTGAGCGGAACAGGAACTGCGCGCCGATGTAGATCGTGCCCTTGCGGGTGGGACTGATGTGAATGGGCGTGTTCCAGTTGAAGCGGAGCTTGCCCTCCTTGTAGCGGCGAAGCGGCTTGATGTTACGCGTCTCGTGCGTCTTGCGGTTGACGCGCCCAATCTCTCCGCCTTGGGACTCGGCGTAGATGTAGTCCGGGTTGGCGGGGTCGACGAACATCCAGAAACCGTCGCCGCCGTACATGTTCTCCCACTGGCTGTTGGCGATGCCGCCCGGGTACTGCGATTCGCCCACCCAGGAACTGTTGTCCTGCAGGCCGCCGTACACGTGGTACGGCCGGTCCATGTCGAGGCTCACGTGGTAGAACTGTGAAATCGGCAGGTTGTCGGCCTTCCACCACTTGTTGCCGACGTCGTACGAATACCACACGCCGCCGTCGTCGCCCGTGATGAGGTGGTCGGTGTTGTTGGGGTCGACCCACACGTCGTGGAAGTCGCCGTGCGCCCCGCCCGCGATGTTGCTGAAGCTCGCGCCGCCGTCGTTGCTCACCACAAGGTTCAAATCCGGCTTGTAGAGCCGGTTCTCGTTCCTGGGGTCGACGATCAAGTTCGCGAAGTAGAACGGCCGCCAGATCATTGCCTGGCTGCGATCGCGGGCCTCCCAGGTCCTGCCGCCATCCTCAGAGCGGTACAGCGCGTTCTTCGGCACGGCCGCTTCAACGAAGGCATAGACGATGTTCGGCTTCGACGGCGCTACCGCGACGACGACGCGGCCCCACGGCTTGGACGGCAACCCTTTGGCGCTCTTCTCGTCGAGCTCGGTCCACGACGCCCCGCCGTCCACGCTCTTGAAGAGGCCGCTCCCGCTCGGTGCCGCTGGCCCATCCCCGCCGGAGCGGAACGTCCATCCCTTGCGGCGGAAGTCCCACATCCCGGCGAAGATCGTCTTCGGGTTTTGTGGGTCGAGCGAGATCATGGAGCAGCCGGTGGAGAGATTGGCGCCCTTCAGGATCTTGTTCCAGGACTTGCCGCCGTCGGTCGTCTTGTAGACGCCCCGCTCGTCCGAGTCGCTCCAGAGCTTGCCGGGCACGCACACGTACACCGTATTGGACTCGGTCGGGTCCACCAGAATCTTGGCGACGCGCTCAGATTGCTTGAGGCCGACGTTGGTCCAGTTGTCACCGCCGTCGGTGGACTTGTAGACGCCGTCGCCGATGGAGACGCTGTTCCGCGTCCATGCTTCACCGGTGCCGACCCACACGACCTTGGGGTTTTTCGGATCCACCGTGATCGCGCCGATCGACTGCACCGGCTGCTTGTCGAACACCGCCTTGTAGCTCGTACCGCCGTTGACCGATTTCCACACGCCGCCCGACGCCGCTCCGATGTACACGGTGAGTCGCGCCCCTTCTTGCACCGCCGCGATGGCCGCGACGCGGCCGCTCATCGCCGCAGAGCCGATGTTGCGGGCCCCCAGGCCGGAGATCGTTTCCGAGTCCACTTTCACCACGGGCTGCTGTTGAGCGAACAGGAGGGCTAGGACCAATGCGGGTGTCATGGCTCAGTCCTCCTTCCCGGTGGTCTTCGGAGGCTCGGGCTTGGCGAACCGGCTGTCGTCGATCGCGACGTTGGCCTCGATCTTGTCGTACGTGACCTTCTGTGTGTCTTCGCTCCCCTTGCGGCGGGTCTCGACCGAGTACGGCAAGTACCACCCGGCGACCTCTTTGTAGTCGCCCAGGGAGGCTTCGAACTCCTGCTCGGCGCCGCGAATCGTGCGCTTCATTTCGATCTTGATCGGGACGTAGTAGTCGGTATCCATGTAGTAGTACCGCAGGTCTCCGCTCGCGAGCGTGAGCTTGAGCTTGAACGCATCGGTCCCGTCCACCTGCTCCATGCCCACGAACTCCAACTTGTTTCCCTTTTGCTGGTAATTGACCAGGGGCTCGTCGAAGTCGGCGTCCTCCACGATTTGCCTCATCTCCTCTTCGCTCAGGGCTTCAGCATCCTTCTTCCCCTGCCACGGCTCGATCTTCCACCCCGTCTTGCCGTCGTAGGCGTTGACGCCGGTCATGCCCTGGAACACGAACTCCTGCCGGACCTTGTTCGGACGCTTGCTCTCTTGCACGACCCGCGCCTCGAACCCGCCGCCTAACGCGATCTTCCCGGTGCGCCGCAGCGAACTGACGGCCTGAATTTTTTCCATGCCGCCGACGGTCTTGAGGTACTTGGCGATGATGTCGTCGGCGGTCTGCGCCGGCAGGGGCGCGGCAAGCGCGAGCCCAGCCAGGCTCAGGAGGACGTTCCGCATAGAATTCTCCTCGGTCGGAAGTACCTAGGACGGCGTCTCGCCCCTCGGGGCACGTACGGGGTGCTCGATCTTACAGGCCGTTTGGACGGCCCACCAGATGCGCTGCCCGGGGAGACGCCGACCCTTCCAGGGAATGTGGGCCCTCTCTAGGTTGACGCCAGCGACCGCCGAATCGGAGAAGATGGAATGCGCGCTTCGTGCAGGATGTTGCTCTTGCCGCTGGCCGCCGCAGCGCCCTCTCGGCGCAAACGGTCAGAGGGGATCTGGCGGGTGCGACCTCAGGGCACTCGATTGCTGGCGGGCTGGTGCTGCTGGCGGACACGGGCGGTCGCGAGCTCAGCCGCACGGTAGCTGACGAGATTGGGAGGTTTGAGCTCCACGCGACAGCTGCGGGCAGCTACCGGCTGCGGGCGCTCCGGATCGGATATCACAGTTGGACGTCGCCGCCCTTCGAGCTCGCGTCGACCGAAACGCGGGCCTATTACATCGCCATGCCGGAAATCCCCATCGAGCTTGCGGCTCTGACCGTGGAAGGGAAGAGCAGCTGCCACGTTCGGCCTGAGGAAGGAGCCGCCACCGCCGCCCTATGGGACGAGGTAAAGAAAGCCCTCAGCGTGACGTACCTGACTCTGACGCAAGTGGATCGGCACTGCTTCGGGATCAAGGGCCCCACGGTCCTGGACTCCGGCTTGATCGGACTCAGCTTCGAGCCGGTCCCGGGACACACCCTTCGTGACGTTGCGGGAGTGTTATGGCTCGATCGGCAAACGGCGGAGCTTCGGTCGCTCGAGTACAGGTACACGAACCTTGCCTCCTGGGTGCCGCGCGATCGGGCCGGCGGACGCCTCGAGTTCGAGCGCCTTCCAACGGGCGCGTGGATTGTCCGCCGCTGGTGGATCCGCTCTCCGGTCCCGCGCATCACCCTGCCCGACCGAGCGTACTCCCTTTATGGATTCAAGGAGCACGGAGGAGAAGTCGTGGACGTCCTCACCGCCGACGGGCTCCCGGTTCAGGGGCGGCGAAAGCAGCCCTTTTAACCTCCCGGTGCCGCGCCGTCGAACGAGTCGCTAAGTTAGGACGCTGCAACACCGCTGGCCCCTCGTCCAACGGCAGGACACCAGACTTTGGATCTGGGTATGGTGGTTCGAATCCACCGGGGCCAATCCCCGCTTAGAACCCAATCTCTACGCGAACCGCGCCAGGCCCGACGCTCGCGCGCAACCCGGTCCATCCAACCCGCACCCAACGCTCGGGGCGCACCAGCACGCCGACCAGCGCGCCGGCCGCTCCACCGCCGAGGACGATGCCGGCCGCGCTGCCACCAGTCGGGCAGTTGCCACCCGTGGATGTCGAGCTCTTAAAGCAGCTCGAGGCGGCCCACACGAGTGCTCCCGCGGCGCCCACGCCGGCTCCGATGGCGCCGCCCACCAGCGCCCCACCCCCCACCGATCGCCGACCCCGGCTCAGCTCGAGCCGGCTGATCGAGCGGAGCGACACGGCGCTCGTGTCCCGCCCGTGGCCCCGCGCGAGCGACAATGAGTCGCCTCCGACCGCGACGACCGTGCCCGTCACGCGCCGGCTCTCTGCCCCCGCGAGTGAAATGCGAACCCGAGAGCCCGTCTCGACCGGCGGGGCCGTTTGCGAGAACGCTGTGGACGTACACATGCAACCCATCACTCCGAACAGCGCGACTCCCACAATAAGCTTCATTGCGCCCCTCCCTGGACTGAACGACCTTCTCTGACCGAACCAATATTATCGCCAAAAGGGATGCTGCCATGAGACTGATCTATTGCCTCGTCGCGCTCTGCCTCGCCCCCGCCCGCGCCGCCCGCCCCCTCGCGGCCCAGAGCACGCCGCTCGACGCGTTCCACGGCAATATCGCGGCGATCCACACGCACGATCGCGCCGCCTACCTCTCCTACTATCTCCACACGCCGGCACTGGCGCGCGTGGGCCCCGACGGCCTCCGTCAGGGCTACGACGAGTTCGCGCGCGGCGCCGGTACCGGTTGGCCGGACACCCTCGTCGCGACGCACTTCCGAATCGTTCCCGTGACTCCGGACGTGGCCTACGGCGTGTATCGCTACCGCGTGGTCGACTCGAGCGGCAGCGTGCGCGGCGTGAGCGAGCGGGTGTTCGTCCGGACGCCCGAGGGATGGAAGGTGGCGGTGACGACCGCGTTCCCGACGCCAGACGCGTCACCGCCGCCCATCGCGCTCGTCGGCGCGACTCTCGTGGACGGCACCGGGTCCACACCGGTGCGCGACGCCGTCGTGGTGATGCGAGAAGGACGGGTCGTTTGCGCTGGGTCCCGCGCCACCTGCCCCGTGCCCGCCGACGCCGACACGGTCGGCGCTCGGGGAAAATGGGTCATCCCCGGGTTGATCGACACCCACGTGCACTTCTCGCAAACCGGCTGGGTGGACGGGCGACCGGACGCCCTGGACCTGCGCGACCGCCATCCCTATGAAGCGGTAGAGGCGGAGCTGCACGCCCGGCCAGAGCGGTTCTTCCGCTCGTATCTGTGCAGCGGTGTCACGTCGGTCTTCGACGTGGGCGGGTACCCGTGGACGCTCGAGCTGCAACAGCGCACCGCCACGAGCACGACGGCTCCCCGTGTGATGGCGGCCGGATCGCTGCTCTCGACCATTGACTTCTGGCTCAACCTACCCGACCAGCGGCAGTTCATCTACATGGCGGACGAGGCCACGGTGCGCCAGGCGGTGCGCGCCCACAAGGCATGGGGCGCCGGGGCGATAAAGGTGTGGTACATCATGCCGCCCCAGCCGCCCGACACGGCCCGAATGTCCGCCCTCGTGCACGCCGCCGGCGACGAAGCTCGCAAGGTCGGCCTGCCCCTCATCGTGCACGCCACCGGTTTGTGGGAAGCGAAGGACGCACTGCGCGCCGGTGCGCGCGTGCTGGTGCATTCGGTGTGGTCCGCGCCCGTGGACGACGAGTTCATCACCCTCGCCCGGCGCGCGGGCGCGATCTACGTGCCCACGTTGACGGTGCCGGACGGCTACCGCCAGGTCGCCGCGCGGCGATTCGAGCGCGACCGCCAACCGCTCGCCTGCGTGGATCCCGCCACGCGCGCGAAGGCGCTCGCGACGGACACCGTCGCTCTCGCGCGACGCCCGACGGCCGCCGCCCTCGCCGAGCGGGCCGCGCGTGTCACGGCCACGTTCGCGCAGGGGCGGGCGAACCTCAAACGGGTGCACGACGCCGGCATCCCGATCGCGCTCGGCACAGACGCGGGCAACCCGCTGACGCTGCACGGGGCTTCGGTGTTCATGGAGCTCGAGGCGATGCAGGCATCGGGCCTCACGCCCGGCGACGTGCTCATTGCCGCGACCAGGAACGCCGCTCGTGCGCTGGGGCTCGACAGCACGGGTACCGTCGCCGCCGGCGCCGTGGCCGACCTGCTCGTGCTCGACGCGGATCCGCTCACGGACATCCGCAACGTCCGCCAGATCGCCCTGGTGGTGCGCCGGGGCGAGGTGTACACTCGGCACGAGCTGGCGTATTAACACCATCCTTCTTGAAACGAGGTTTCTCCCCATGAATTTGACCGCTCGTCCGCTGCTCCTGGTCGGCCTCGGAGTGGTGCTGGGACTCGGCCCCTCCCCTACCGACGAGCTCCGCGGCTTCACCGCCGAGTCGGCCAAAGCCGAGCGCCAGTGGGAAGCCAAGTTCCGCGCGATTCCCTCCCCCGACTCGCTGCGCGAGTACATGCGCCGTCTGTCCGCGCGGCCGCATCACGTCGGCTCGCCGTACGACAAGGACAACGCCGAGTGGATCCTCGCGAAGTTCAAGAGCTTCGGCCTCGACGCGCATATCGAAACGTTCGACGTCCTGTTCCCGACGCCCAAAGAGCGCATCGTCGAGCTCGTCGCCCCCACGGCGTTCCGGGCGAAACTCCAGGAGCCCGCCGTTCCCGGCGATCCCACGTCGAGCCAGCAGGCCGAGCAGCTCCCTACCTACAACGCCTACTCGATCGACGGCGACGTCACCGCTCCGCTCGTGTACGTGAACTTCGGCGTGCCCGCGGACTATGAGCGGCTCGAGCGCATGGGTGTGTCGGTGAAAGGCGCCATCGTCATCGCGCGGTACTTCGGTTCCTGGCGCGGTATCAAGCCCAAGGTCGCCGCCGAGCACGGCGCCGTCGGATGCCTCATCTATTCCGATCCGCGCGAGGACGGCTACACGCAGGGCGCGGTGTACCCGCAGGGCCCGTGGCGCCCGAAGGACGGCGTCCAGCGCGGCAGCGTGATGGACATGCCGCTCTATCCGGGCGACCCCCTGACCCCGGGCGTGGGCGCGACGAAGGACGCCAAACGCCTGCCGATCGCTGAGGCCGCCACGATCACCAAGATTCCGGTATTGCCCATCTCGTACGGCGATGCGCAGCCCCTCCTCGCCGCGCTCAGCGGGCGCGTCGTTCCCCCCGAGTGGCGGGGCGGCCTCGGCATCACCTATCGCGTCGGCCCGGGACCGGCCAAGGTGCACCTGCGCATCAAGTCTGACTGGAGCCTGAAAACGCTGTACGACGTGATCGCACGCATTCCGGGTGCGACGGCGCCCGACGAATGGGTGATCCGCGGCAACCATCACGACGCCTGGGTGAACGGCGCCGAGGACCCCCTGTCCGGGCAGGCGCCGCTCATCGAGGAAGCCCGAGCCTTCGGTGAGCTGCTCAAACAAGGCTGGAAGCCGCGGCGCACGATCATCTACGCCGCCTGGGACGGCGAGGAGCCCGCACTGCTCGGCTCCACCGAATGGGTGGAGGCGCACGCGGACGAGCTCGCCACCAAGGCCGTCGCCTACCTGAACAGCGACACCAACAACCGCGGCTATCTGGACATGGAGGGCTCGCATTCCCTCGAGCAGTTCATCAACGACGTGGCGCGAGACATCGAGGACCCGGAGACCAAGCTCAGCGTCTGGAAGCGGGACCAGCTGCACGCCGTCGCGGACGCGAAAACGCCCGAGGAGCGCCAGGAGGCGCGGCAGCGGGCCGATCTCCGCATCGACGCGCTCGGATCGGGATCGGATTACACGCCGTTCCTCCAACACATCGGTATCGCGACGTTGAACCTGGGTTTTGGAGGCGAGGGCGGCGGCGGGATCTACCATTCGATCTACGACGACTTCAAGTGGTACACGACGTACGACGACACGTCGTTCGTATACGGGCGTGCCCTCGCCCAAACGATCGGCACCGCGGTGATGCGACTCGCCGACGCCGACGTGGTCCCCTACCAGTTCTCGAACCTCGCCGAGACCGTCGGTCGCTACGTGAAGGAGGTCGAGAAGCTCGCCACCGAGACGCGGGACCAGATTCAGGAACGGAACCGCGAGCTCGACGATGGCGTGTTCACGGCCACGAGCGACCCGTGGCAGCCCCTGGTGCCGCCGGCGCGCGAGGCAGCGGCGCCGCACTTGAACTTCGCTCCGCTCGACGACGCCGCGGACGCGATGAGCCGGGCGGCGGAGCGCTATGACAAGGCCTTCGCCAAGGCCCAGGCGAACGGGGGGACATCATTCGGCAAACCGGACGTCGGCACGTTGAACGCGACGCTCCGACAGACCGAGCGCGCCCTCACCGCGGCGAACGGGTTGCCCCGGCGGCCGTGGTACCGCCACCTGGTGTACGCGCCCGGGTTCTACACCGGCTACGGCGTGAAAACACTGCCGGGCGTGCGCGAGGCGATCGAGCAGAAGAATTGGAAAGAAGCGGAGCAGCAGATCGGTGCCGCGGCCCAAGTGCTCACGGCCGCGGCCGCTGTGATCAGCCAGGCCGCGGAGCAAGTCGAGAAGCTCGGTTCCTAGCCTCGGTCGAGCTGCCGCGGACGTGCCACGTTGACTCCCGGGGCCCGGGTCGCCACTATGCGACACAGAACCCGACCCGGGAGTTTTTATGCTTGCCACCACCCGGACAGTGCTGACCGCAATCTTGCTCATCCCGCTCGCCACCTCGGCACCCACGGTGCGGTCGCAATCCCCCGCGCAGCCTGCTGCAGCCTGCACCTATCGGGGCACGGTGCACGCCGTGAACGCCCAGACCGGCTCACTCGATCTGATCACGGGCGTGGGGATGGCGTTGCGACTCGTTCACATGACGGCCGGGAGCGCGGTGCGCACCAGCGCGCCGAGCGCGGGCCTGCGCATGTCGGACGTGAAGCCCGGAGATGTGGTGCGTGTCGACTGCCGGCGCACCAGCGCAGGCCTCGTAGTAGATCGGATAGAGAAGCTCGAGGCGCCCGCGCGGTGACCCGTCCACAAACGCGGGTCGGGGCTGGCCTGTGCCTGCTCCTCCTGGCGTGCGAAAAGCCGGTGAACCCGGGCGACCCCTTGCCCGACCTCACCGCCGAGCAGCTCGCGCGGTTCACCCGCGGCAAGCAGGTCTTCGACAGCGTCTTTACGCCCCACACGGGGCTCGGGCCGCTGTTCAACTCGACGTCCTGCGGCGAATGCCACGAGGACCCGGTGGTGGGCGGCACGGGGGACGAGGTCGAGGTCCACGCCACGGCGTTCAAGGGCGGGATGTGCGACCCGCTCGTCCAGGAAGGCGGGCCGGTGATCCAGCAGCACACCACGCCGGCCCTGAAGGCCAAGCTCGGCATCGATCGTGAGCCGTTCCCGCCGTCGGCGAACGGGCGGGGGTCGCGCACCACGCCCGTCGTGTTTGCGCGCGGGCTGATGGACCTGGTGCCCGATTCGGCGATCCTGGCATATGCCGACTCGGAGGACAGAAACCACGACGGCGTGCACGGGAGGCCCAACCACTCCGTAGACGGGCGGATCGGCCGCTTCGGTCGGAAGGCGTTCGTCGCGACGCTGGCGGAGTTCAACGCCGGCGCCTTCGTGGCCGAGATGGGCATCACGAACCCGGCGCAGCCCACCGAAGAGAGCATCGGCGGCAAACCGATTCCGCCGGGCGTCGACTCCACCGCCGATCCGGAGATCACGCAGGAGGAGCTCGATGTGACCGACGACTTCGTGCGCTTCCTCGGTGCGCCAACGCCCACCAAGCTGGGGCGGGACGGTCGCCGCGGCCGCGATCTCTTCTCGAAGATCGGCTGCGCGGGCTGCCACATCCCCACCCTCCGCACAGGGCCCAGTCCCATTCTGGCGCTCAATCGACGCGAGTTCCCGGCCTATACCGACCTGCTGCTTCACGACATGGGCCCGGACCTGGCCGACATCTGCCTGGGCCAGGCCGGTCCGGCCGACTTCCGGACGGAGCCGCTGCTCGGGCTCCGGGACATCCAGCACTTCCTCCACGACGGCCGGGCGGCCACGATCGATCAGGCCATCGAGCTGCACGGCGGTGAAGCCTCCGGCGCGCGCGATCGCTTCAAGGCCCTGAGCGCCGAAGACCGCGCCGCGGTCGTCGCCTTCCTCAAGTCCCTGTAAACCGCGGGCCGGAACCCGGGCGACGCGCGGGGGTTGAAGAACCCCGCGTGAGCTGGTTAGCATTTTGCCGCCTATGACATTCCTCATCCTCGATACCGTTTCGAAACGGTTCGGCGACGTCACGGCCGTCGATCAGGTGTCCTTCGCGGTGGACCGCGGGCAAGTCGTGGGGTTCCTCGGGCCCAACGGCGCCGGCAAGTCCACCACCATGCGCTTGATCACTCAGTACTACGAGCCCGATACGGGCACGATCACGCTGGACGGCACGCCGCTCGCCGAGGCGGGGCGCGCCGCCAAGCGTCGCATCGGCTACCTCCCCGAGAACAACCCCCTGTACCCGGACATGCTGGTGTGCGACTACCTGACGTTCATCGGCGATCTCCGGGAGCTCGACGGACCGGCGCGCGACCGGGCCATCGACGAGGCCGTGACCGCGACCAGTGTCGAAACCGTGTACTATCGGCCGATCGGCGAGCTGTCGAAAGGCTTCCGCCAGCGGGTGGGCCTCGCCCAGGCGATCCTGCACCGCCCCGATCTCCTCGTCCTGGACGAGCCGACCGAAGGCCTCGACCCCAACCAGCGCGTGGAAATCCGCCGGCTGATCGCCGCGCTGGGCAGGGATCGGACGGTGATGCTCTCGACCCATGTGCTCTCTGAGGTGCAACACATGTGCTCGCGGCTGGTCGTCATCAGCCGCGGCAAGATCGTCGCCGACGGGCCGGTGGAGCGCCTGATGCAACGCGCCGAGGGTACGGTCGAGATCGCGGTCGAGCTGGCGGGCGAAGGAGCCGCGGACGCGCTCGGTAAGCTTCCGGGGGTCCGCCGGGTCACGCCCGCATCCGAAGCGGCGGACGGTCGCGTCGCCCTCACGGTCACCGCCGACCGCGCGACCGACCTGCGTCCCGAGATCTTCGCGCTCGCCAAGTCGCGGGGCTGGACCCTGTACGAGCTGCATCAGGAAGCGGGGAGCCTCGAAGACGTCTTCCACCAGCTGACGAGCTGACTCCCGATATGCGTGCAATCCGCATCATCGCGTGGCGCGAGCTGAGAGCGCTGTTCGACCAGCCGACCGCCTACATCCTGCTCGTCGTCTTCGCCGGTCTGAACAGCTTTCTTTTCTTCCGGCAGCTGGACGCATACGGCGTCGCCTCGCTGCGGCCGATGCTCGATTTCCTGCCGTGGTTGTTCTTGTTCCTCATTCCGGCGGTGACGATGCGCGCGCTCGCCGAGGAGAGCCGCTCGGGCACGCTCGAGGTCGTGCTGGCGCAGCCGATCACCGAGCTCGAGCTCCTGCTCGGCAAGTACGTCGGCCAGCTGCTGTTTCTCCTCATCGCGCTCGCGCTCACCCTCACCATCCCGCTCGGCCTCGCCCTGGGCACCGCGCCGGAGCTCGGCATCGTCGTCGCCCAGTACGTGGGGGCGGGCCTGCTCGCGGCCGGCCTCGCCGCCGTCGGGATCTGGGCGTCGAGTATCACGCGCAATCAGATTACGGCGTTCATCGTCGGCGTGTTCGTCATGTTCGTGCTGATCTTCGTCGGGCTCGATCAGCTCATCGTCGGGCTGCCGCCCCGGCTCGGCGCGATCGCCGCGTCGCTCGGCGTGCTGTCACACTTCAGTCAGATCGATCGGGGCGTGATCGACCTACGCGATGCCGTGTATTTCGTCACGCTCACCACGCTGTTCCTTGTCTTCGCCTACTTCGTGCTCGAGTCCCGCAAGCTCACCGCCCACGGTGCCTCGCTCCGGCGGCTCCGGCTGGGCACGGTCCTGCTCGCGGCCGCGGTCGTCGTCGTGAATCTGTTCGGCGGCAACATCGGCGGACGGCTCGATCTCACGCCCGGCCGGGCGTACACGCTGTCGCCCGCGACCCGGCACGTGCTGCGCACGTTGCCCGACCTGGTCACTATCAAGCTGTTCGTCTCCGGCGAGCTGCCGCCCGAGGTCACCTTCCTGAAGCGCGACGTGGACGACCTGGTGCGTGACTACCGCGCGGCGGGCCACGGCAAGGTGAAACTCGCCATCGAGGACCCCGCGGCCGACAGCGCGGCCGGCCGCGACGCCCGCACGCTCGGGATCGACCCCGTGCAGTTCAACGTCCTCGGACAGGGCGAGCTGCAGGTGAAGCAGGGATATCTGGGGATCGCGGTCCGCTACGCCGACGGGGTCAAGACCATCCCGTTCGTGCAGCAGTCCGGCGACCTGGAGTACCGGCTCACGTCGGATATCCGCGCGCTCACGCGCCCGGACCGCCCGGCAATCGCCTTCGCGGAAATCAGCGACCAGGTGTCGGTGCGCAGCCAGCGGGCCTTCAACGCGCTGCGCGATCAGCTGGGTCGCGACTACGCCGTCCGGCCGTTCCAGCTCACCGACAGTGTGATCCCTCCCGAGGTCAAGGTGATCGCGGTCGCGGGCACGCCCGACTCGTTGAACAGGGCCATGACGGCCCGATTCCGGGCCTTCCTGGACCGGGGCGGCAGCATGCTCCTCATGGCTGGTGGCATGCAGCTCTCGCCCCAGGGCCCGTTCGCGTTCTCGCGGCTCGTCGGGTGGAACGAGCTCCTGAAGCCGTACGGTGTGTCGATCGCGTCGAACTTGGTGTACGACCTCGCGTCGAACGCCCAGGTCGGTCTCCCGGCGCAGTTCGGCCAGGTGTCGGTGCCTTATCCGTTCTGGTTGCGCGCGATCAGCACGCGGGCGTCCCCGGTGAACGCCGACCTGCCGGGCGTGTTGCTGCCGTGGGCGAGCCAGATCGATACCGCCCACGTGCAGCCCGGTACCGTCACCGCGTTGCTGGTCACGAGCCGCGCCGGCGGCAAAGAGGAAACCACGGCGTCGATCAGTCCCGACCGCCAGTTCAGCCGTGACAGTTTACGCTCCCGCATCGTCGCGCTCGCCGTCAGCCCGTCGGGCTCGTCGCAGCGCGGCCGGATCGTGGTCGTCGGCACCGCGGATTTCGCGAGCGACCGCTACGCGCGCAATTCTCCGGAGAACGTCGTGTTCGTGCAGAACGCGATCGACTGGCTCGCCCAGGACGAGGCCCTCATCGCCATCCGCTCGAAGAACCGGGCGCCGGCGCCGCTCGTGTTCACCAGCGTCGTCAAGCGGAGCGCGGTGAAGTACGGCAACATGATCGGCGTACCAGTGCTCTTGATGGCCTTCGGCATGGTGCGGCTGCTGCGCCGCCGCGAGATCACGCGCCGCGTATATCGACCGCTCGCGACCGCCGCGACGGGGGCGGCATGAGCTCGCAGCATCTGAAGCTCATCGCCGCCGGCCTGGCCCTGCTGCTCCTGCTTTGGGGCGGCAGCTCCCTCCTCTCCCGCGGCTCGGACTCGGTGCGCGCGTCTCTCGACCTGCGCGTGCCGGTCGACACGTACGTGGACGCGATCACGATCGCGAAGGGAGCGGACACGATCGCTTTCGCGCGTCGGTCCGCTACCCAGTGGATCGTGAACGGCCACCCTGCCGCCATGAGTGTGACCGAGCTGCTCCAGGCGCTCCGGGACACCACCCCACCGGAGCTCGTGGCGCAGGATTCGTCGTCGTTCACACGGCTGCAGGTCGACAGCGCGGGAGGCCGTTGGCTGCGCGTGCGGCGTGGCGGAAGGGTCGAGCTGGCGCTCATCGTGGGCACGCGACCCACGGATTACGGGAGCGCGTATCTGCGCCGGGCCGGGGATGCCCATGTGTACCTCTGGCGCGGGCGCCTCGGCTCGCTGGTGAATCGCACGCTCGACGACTGGCGGGACAAGCGCATCGCGGCGGTCGCACCCGACAGCATCGCTGCGGTCGACGTGGTGCGCGGCAAGGACCGCTACGCCCTGACTCGGGCCGGCAAGGCCTGGAAGGTGAATGGCGCCCCCGCCGACTCGGGCGCCGTCGCCCGCTACCTGGATCGCCTCAAAACGATCACCGCTTCGGGATTCGCCGCACCGCAGGATACCGCCTCCCGCCGGACGAACCGCCAGGAGCGGAGGGTCACGGTGCGGAGCCCGCGTCACGCGCTGGTGTCGCTCACGTTCGACTCGATCGCCGGCGGCTTCATCGTCCATCGCCCGGCCGGCGCGAGTGGTGAGGACGCCACGGTGTATCGGATGAACGTTTGGGACGTGGACGCTGTCACGCCCACCCGCGCGTCTCTCCTGCCGCCCACGAGTGCCCCCAAGAAGTAAGCCCTTGGCTTCGCGCAGTTTGCCGTCTATTTTGCGGGGCTCACATGGCGGACCTCTCGCTCTCGCGGAGCCAGCTACTGCTCCTCGCCGGGACGGCCAACCGGCCGCTCGCCGAGGAGATGGCTCAGCACTTGGGGCAGCCACTGTGCGCGGTGACGCTGCGGCGCTTCGCCGACGGGGAGATCTTCGTCAAGATCGACGAGAACGTGCGCGGCCGGGATGTCTTCATCATCCAGCCCACCAACCCGCCGGCCGAGAACCTGATGGAGCTGCTGCTCCTGATCGACGCGGCGCGGCGGGCGAGTGCGGCCCGGATCACGGCGGTGTTGCCCTACTTCGGCTACGCGCGCCAGGACCGCAAGGACCAGCCGCGGGTCGCGATCAGCGCCAAGCTCATGGCGAATCTGATCACGCACGCGGGCGCGGACCGCGTGCTGGGAATGGACTTTCATTCCCACCAGTTGCAGGGGTTCTTCGACATTCCGGTGGATCACCTGTACGCGGCGCCGGTGTTCGTGAGCCACTTCCGCCAGAAGCAGCTGTACGACCCGGTGGTGGTGGCGCCGGACGTGGGCTCGGCAAAGATGGCGCGTGGCTTCGCCAAGCGGCTCAACGCGTCGCTCGCGATCATCGACAAGCGGCGCCCCTCGGCGAACGTCGCCGAGGTCGTGAACGTGGTGGGTGAAGTGGCCGACAAGGACTGCCTCATCCCCGATGATATGGTCGACACGGCGGGGACGATCACCGAGGCAGCGGCGGCGCTGAAGCGCCTCGGCGCGCGCAACATCTACGCGTTCGCGTCGCACGCGCTTCTCTCGGGACCGGCGGTCGAGCGGCTGCGGGCGTCCGCGATCAACGAGATCGCCGTGACCAACACGATCCGCATCCCCGAGGAGCGGTGCTTCGAGAGGTTGAAGGTGCTGTCGATCGCGGGCCTGATGGCGAAAGCCATCGGCTACGAGCACTCGAACCAATCCGTCAGCTCGTTGTTCGACTGACTTGCCGCTTACGGCTTACGACTGAGGACTAACGAATGGCCCAGACCGTTTCTCTCTCCGCGACGACCCGGCAGGCCACCGGGAAAGGGGGCGCGCGCCAGGCGCGCTTCCGCGGCAAGGTGCCCGCCGTGATCTACGGCCACGGGCGCGAAGCGCAGCCGCTCGAGCTGGAAGCGAAGGCGCTCGAGAAAGCGCTCCACGGGATCGAGCCCGCCAGCACGGTGATCGAGCTCTCGGTCGACGGGAAGACCGCCAAGACGCTGATCCGCGAAATCCAGCGTCACCCGATCCGGCCGGACATCATTCACGTGGATTTTTTCGAAATCCACGCGAGCGAGAAGGTCAAGCTCAGGGTGCCGGTGCATCTCATGGGCAATCCGGACGGCGTGCGCAACGCCGGTGGCGTCCTCGATCAGGTGACACGCGAGGTCGAGATCGAGGTGCTCCCTGAGAACATCCCCGACCGGGTGGAGCTCGACGTGACCGCCCTGAAGATCGGCGACTCGCTCCATGTGCGGGATCTGACCATCGCGAACGCGCGGATCCTCACGGACGCAGACCTGACCATCGCGACCGTCGTGCCGCCTCGCGCCGAGGAAGTCGTGGCGCCGACGCCCGAGGCCGCGGTGGAGCCAGCGGAGCCCGAGCTCATCCGCAAGGTGCGCGAAGGCGAGGAGGAGGAAGGCGAAGTGGCCGCCGAAGGTGGCGCGCCGGCCAAGCCGGAGGCGAAGGGTGCCGGCGGCGCCGCTCCCGCGAAGGCCGAGAAGGCGGAGAAGCCCAAGGGCGGCAAAGAGAGCTGACGCTTGCGTGCCGTGGTCGGTCTCGGCAATCCGGGGCCAGAATACGCGGCGACGCGGCACAACGCGGGATATTGGCTGGCCGACGCGCTCGTCGCGCACTGGGGCTTCCCCCCCTTTCGCCGCGGCGAGCGCGCGCGCGTTACCGAAGGCAAGGTGGGCGCGACGGCGCCGGTCCGCGTGCTCAAGCCCACCACCTACATGAACGCGAGCGGCGCGGCTCTCGCCTCGCTCCGAGCGGACCCCGCGTTCAATCCCGCCGCCGACCTCTTGATCCTGGTCGATGAGTTCCGGATCCCCACCGGCACCTTCCGCTTGCGCACCGAGGGTTCGGCCGGCGGGCACAACGGCTTGAAGAGCATCGAGGCCGCGCTCCAGTCCCAGCAGTACCCCCGACTGCGGATCGGCGTAGGCCCGCTGCCCGAGGGCGTCAGCGACTGGTCCGAATACGTGCTCGCGCCCTTCACGCCCGAGCAGCATGAGCAGGTCGAAGCCATCATGCCGCAGCTGATCGACGGGGTCACCAAGTGGGTGCAGGGCGACGGCGGGAACGGCTAGATGCTTCGCCTCGGCATCGTCGGCCTCCCCAACGTCGGGAAATCCACGCTCTTCAACGCCCTCACGTCGTCCAAGGCCGCCGCCGCGGAGAACTACCCATTCTGCACCGTCGAGCCCAACGTCGGCGTGGTCGAAGTGCCCGACGCGCGGCTCGAGCGGCTGAACGCGGTCGTCAAACCCAAGAAGAAGATCCCGGCGGTGGTCGAGTTCGTGGACATCGCGGGCCTCGTCAAGGGAGCGTCCCAGGGCGAGGGACTGGGGAATCAGTTTCTGTCGCACATCCGAGAGGTCGATGCGGTGGTCCAGGTGATCCGCTGCTTCGACGACCCGGACGTGGTGCACGTGATGGGGCCGGTGGACCCGGTGCGGGACCACGACGTGATCACGAGTGAGCTGGCGCTCGCCGACCTCGCGGTAGTGGAACGGCGACTCGAGAAGACGCGCAAGACGGCCCGTGCCGGTGACAAAGACGCGCAGGCCGAGCTGGTCGTGCTGGAGCGCGTCGTAAGCGAGCTCGACGCCGGCCGCGGCGCGCGTGAGGCCGGTGAGACCGACGACGCGGTCAAGTTTCTCCGCCAGCTCGGCCTCCTCACCGCGAAGCCCATTCTGTACGCGGCGAACGTGAACGAGGACGATCTGGCTCGAGGCGGCGGCCCGTGGCTCGACAAGCTCCGCGCCGCCGTGCAAGGCCATCACGAAGAAGCGGAGATCGTCCCCTTCTCGGCCAAGTTCGAGGCCGAGCTCGGCGAGCTCTCAGGAACCGAGCGGCACGAGTACCTGGCGAGCGCGGGGGTGAGCGAGCCGGGGCTCGACCGCCTGATCCACGCCGGCTACCGGCTGCTCGGCCTCCAAACCTTCTTCACCGTGGGGGAAAACGAAGTGCGCGCCTGGACGATGCATCGGGGTGGCACGGCGTTCGACGCGGCGGGGGAGATTCATTCGGATTTCCAGCGAGGCTTCATCCGCGCCGAGACCGTCGGCTACGAGGAGTTCGTGCGCGCGGGCTCCTACAAGACGGCGCGCGAACAGGGATTGGTACGGAGCGAGGGACGAGACTACGTCGTGAAGGACGGAGACATCCTGCTGTTCCGGTTCAACGTCTAGCGCGTCCAGCCTGAGAGGAAGGCTAGTCCTGCCCGTCGGGCGACGCGGCGCCCGCGTGCACCCTGTTGCCGCGCTGGTGCGGGGTCGACGCCGGATGGGCGTCCACTCCGCGGACCGACAGGCGGACCTGCTGCTCCACCATGTCACGGCTGATCCAGACGACGTGGTCCCCGCACATGATCGCATCCACCGGATAGGGCTGGCGCCCGAACGATTCGGCGTCCGAGCTCGGCACCTGCGTGCCCGGGAAGTAGTACCAGCAACGCTCGCCAGTTGGGTGACTGTGGATCATGCCCACCGTTCCCTTCCACCCCGCGTCCTCGCACGTCTGCTTCGGGAGCACCCTGGTGGCGGTGGACTGCGCCGGATCCACGTCGGCCGGCGCGATGCGACTCACGAGCACGGCGTTGCCGTGGAGCTCACCGATCATGCAGCCCATGAATTCCGTGGGATAGGAGCGGTACTGCAACGCGAGATACCGTCGCGCCTGCTCGGAAAAAATCAGCGCTCGGGCGTGCGAGCCCGGGCTCATGGACGCCGCCTCGATCAGACGGGCAGGCTCGGGCTGCAGCGCGAGCAGGACCATCAGTCCCGTCGCCGCTGCCAGCGCGCGCATCGCGCGCGAAAACATCGCCCCGCCCCAACCGTGCATCGTCCGTCCTTTGCCAGTTCCCGGTCTCGATCGCCGGGTCTGATTGCCGCTCGCCCGTTTGGAGGGGCAAGACGAATGCCAGCCTTCCGACATGCGACTCGCGACCTGGGCAAGTCGTTACCCTAAGGATGATTGGCCCGCGCATACCGTAGCGTGATGGTAATCACCTCTCGTCAAGCCTCCATCAAAAACCGGGCATTTCGCGGCCCTGCCGTGTGAGGCAGGTCACGTATCGGTCCGTCGCCCGTGTCAGCGACGCCACGCCGCGAAGTCACCATGGGAGAACACGACCGCCATCCGCCGCGGTTCCGCACGGATCGTCAGGAACGTGTGCCCTCTACCGACCGCTTCCAGCCTCTTCTATCTTTCTCCGCTCCAAGATCCCCTACTCGGTGCCGCACCAGCGCCGGGTCGCCCATGACCAAAGGGAGGTGGCATGGCTCGTCGCTACGAGACCGTCTATATCTTCGACCCCGCGCTGGAAGAGCCCGCGATCAACGAACGGCTGGAGCGGTTTCACGCGCTCCTCACCAAGGACGGCAAGGGCACCATCACGAACCTGGCTCAATGGGGGAAGCGCTCGTTGGCGTACCCCATCAAGAAAAAGGACACGGGCTACTACGTGGTCGCGCAGTATGAGGCCGCGGCCGACCTGCTACCGGAATACGAGCGTGCCGTAAAGCTCGACGAGGGCGTGATCCGGTTTCTGGTCGTGGTTTCGGAGGGCTTGCCGGCGAAGCCCGAGGCCGCGCCCGCCGTGATCGCCGCGGATGTGGTCGACGAAATCGAGGAGGATGAAGCATGAGACGGCCCGCCAAGACATGCCCCGTGTGTGAGTCCGGGGTGCGGGTGCTCGACTACAAGGACGATCGCACGCTGGGCCGGTTTCTTACCGAGCGCGGCAAGATCTTGCCGAGCCGGCTGTCCGGGATGTGCGCGCGGCACCAGCGCCAGCTTGCGACCGCCATCAAGCGGGCGCGCCAGCTGGCCCTGCTGCCTTACATCAAGGGGTACGTCGGCTGAAGCACTGGCGCTTCGCGGCCGCCGTCCTGCTGTTCGCCGCGGTGGCGCCGTTGAGCTTCGTGGCACTGCCGTTCGCCGCGCTCCTGGCGCTGGCGCGGCCGCGATCGCGCCGCGAGTGGTTGGCGCTGGGGAGTGCCGGCGGGGCCGCCGTGGCGTTGCTCGCCGCACCCGGCCAGGGATCGCTCGACGGGTTGATTCGCGGGTGGATCGTACTCGTGACCGTCGCCTTCGCTGCCGGCGCGAAGTTCCGGCCAAGGGCGTTCTGGCCGCTGGCGCTGCGCGCCTGTCTGTACGGCGCGGTCGGCGTGCTGCTCCTCGTGAATGTGCGCGCAGCGACGGGAGCGGTGGCCGCGGGGGCGGGGCGGGCCCCGGCGGTCTGGACAGAGGTGCAGTGGGAGGCGACGCGCAGCGCAAGTCGCGCCGTGCGCTACGTGGTCGAGGTCGCGCCGGGCCTGTACCCGGCGTTCGAGCCGGCCGTGCGGCTGTTCGCGCTCTGGCCGCTCTGGCTGGTGCTCGAGACGCTGGCGGGGCTCGCGTTGGCCTGGCGGGCGCACGCGCTCATCGCGCGCACGCCGCTCTCCCCGGTGGTCGTCTTGAACCCTTGAGGAGAACGGACATGGAAGTCATCCTGAGAGAAAGCGTCCAGCACCTTGGGGCGGCGGGCGACGTCGTCAAAGTAAAGGACGGCTACGCCCGTAATTACCTGCTCCCCAAGGGTCTCGCCTACCCGGCCACCGAGGCGAACAAGAAAAAGATCGCCTTCGAGGCGGCGCGGATCGCCAATCAGCGGGCCGCCGAGAAGGGCGCAGCCGAGACAGAGGCGAGCCGCATTGCCAACGTGCGCTTGACCTTCTCCGTCAAAGTCGGAGAAGAAGACAAGCTGTACGGCTCGGTCACGGCGGGCGACGTCCAACGGAAGCTCGAGGAGCAGGGCATCCACGTCGACAAGCGCAAGGTGGACCTGCCCGAGCCGATCCGCGAGCTGGGCGAGTTCCAGGTCGGGATCAAGCTCCATCCCGACGTGCGTCCCGAAATCCAGGTGAGCGTCGTCAAGGAATAGGGGCCCGCGCGTGACGGTCGGTGGGGCTCGGCGCCAAGCTCAACATCCCGTCGAGCATGGCCATACGTTATGTAGGTGGGGCCGCGGCTCGGGTGGCGCCGGGCGAGGCGGGCGCCTGGCGCGTGTGCTTCCGGTCGAACACGGAACAAACGCGTGACCGGCCCGCTATGACTAGCAAGCGGAGCGGGCGCCCCGCGGGGCGAGCGGGCGATGATGCGCAGGTGGCAGTCCGGCACGTTACGGCGGCCCTGGCCGACCGCAAGGCGATCGATCCGATCGTGCTGGACCTGCGCGGGCTGACCGGGGCGGCCGACTACTTCGTGATCGTGTCGGGAACGTCGGACGCCCACGTGCGGGGCATGGCCGAGCACTTGATGACCGCGCTGGCACCACGCGGCATCGTGCCGCATCATGTCGAAGGGCTCACGCAAGGTCGATGGGTGCTGTTGGACTACGTGGATTTTGTCGTGCACGTTTTTCATCCAGAGCTGCGGGAGTTCTACCAGCTCGAGCGCTTGTGGGGCGATGCACCAGTGCTCGCCGCGGGTGCCCCCGAGAGTGGGGCGAAAGGATGACGTTCATGCGACGCATCGGTGGGATTGCGGCGGCGCTCGCGTTCTTCAGCGCGGCGCCGCTCGTGGCACAGTACTTCGGCCAGAACAAAGTGCAGTACCAGAACTTCGACTTCCGGATCATCCAGACCGAGCACTTCGACGTCTACTACTATCCGTCAGAGCGCACCGGGGCGTTGGACGCGGCGCGGATGGCCGAGCGCTGGTACGCACGGCTCTCCCGCATCCTCCACCACCAGTTCCAGGGCCGGAAGCCCATCATCCTGTACGCGTCGCAGTCCGACTTTCAACAGACCAACGTCCTCGATGCAAGCGGCGAGGGACTCGGAGGTGTCACCGAGTTCCTGAAACACCGGATGTTGCTGCCGTTCACCGGCTCCTACCAGGAGCTCGAGCACGTGATCGGGCACGAGATGGTGCACCAATTCCAGTACGACGAGTACAGCCGCGGCCGGGTCGGCAGCGGCCTGCAGACCTTGGCCAACGTCAACCCGCCGTTGTGGTTCATCGAGGGCATGGCGGAGTACCTGTCGGTCGGGCCGATCGACCCCCACACCTCGATGTGGCTGCGCGATGCGTCGCTCGAGGGGCACCTGCCGACGCTGCAGGACCTGACCTACGACCGGGTCTTCCCTTACTACTTCGGGCACGCGATTTGGGCCTACATCGGCGAGAAGTGGGGGGACGAAGCGGTCGGCCAAGTTCTCCAGGCGTCGGTCACCGGGGGGATCGAAGGCGCATTCAAGCGTACGCTGGGGATTACGCTCGACGACCTCATGAGCGAGTGGCGGGACGCGGTGCAAACGACCTATCTCCCCCAGCTCGCGGATCATTACCGCGCCCGGCGAATCGCCCAGCCCCTGCTCACCGAGAAACGGTCGGAGGGCACGCTGCACATCGCCCCCGCGCTCACGCCCGACGGGCGGGAAATCGCGTATTTCAGCGAAAAGAACTCGTTCTTTGTGGATCTCTATCTGGCCGATGCGGAGACCGGCAAAGTCCTCCGTCGGCTCGTCAAGTCCACGCTTTCGAGCAACTTTGAGAGCCTGCGCTTCATCAATTCCGCCGGCTCCTTCTCGCCCGACGGCCGCTATTTTGCGATCGCCGCCAAGCACAACGATCGCGACGACCTCGTGATTCTCGACGTGAAGAAGGACGCCGAAGCCCGCCGCATCCGCATCCCGCTCAATGGGCTCACGACCCCATCCTGGTCACCGGACGGGAAGCAGCTGGTGTTCACCGGCTACGACGGCGGCCTCTCGGACCTGTTCGTAATCAACGCGGACGGCTCGAACCTCCACCGCCTCACGAACGACAAGTACGCGGACCTCCAGCCGTCGTGGTCGCCCGACGGGAAGACGATCGCATTCACAACCGATCGCGGCCCGGTGACGAACTTCGAAGACCTCAAGTTCGGTAACATGCGGATCGCCCTCTTCCACCTGGACAGGGGCACGATCGACATCCTGGATCACATGACCGATGGCAAGAACATCGACCCGGTGTGGGCGCCCGACGGCCGGTCGCTCGCCTTCGTGTCGGATCGGAGCGGTATCAGCAACATCTTCATCTACGACTTCACCGACAAGAATATCTATCAGATCACGAACGTGTACACGGGCGTCACCGGGATCACGCCCCTGTCGCCCGCCCTGTCGTGGGCACATGAGGCCGACCGCCTGGCGTTCGCGTACTACGAGGACGGCGAGTACAACGTCTACGCGGTCGACAACCCGCGGTCCCTGAGACGCAAACCGTATCAGGCGCCGGCGGTGCCGCTCGTGGCCTCGCTCCTCGCCGCGGAGCGGCGCGCCATCTCCGGACCGGAGCCGACTCCGTCCGTGGCGGCGGCCTCCAATCCTGCGTCCGCTGAGCCACGTGGCGGCGCGTCGATCTACCGGTCGCCCACTGGATTCCGCTCTTCCGGCACGGCGCCGCAGACGTCGGACTCTTCCTCACCGGTGGCGCTGTCGGTGAAATCGCTCATCGACTCGTCGCCTGCGCTCCCGGACACGAGCGAGTTCACATTCAAGCCGTATCACACGCGCTTCACGCCGGATTACGTGGCGCGGCCCACCATCGGCTACGAGCGCGACAACTTCGGTCGCGGCTTCTTCGGTGGCACCGCTATCTCGCTGTCGGACATCCTGGGGAACCACACCCTGTTGTTCTCGGGCGCCGTGAACGGGCGGCTGGCCGAGGCGCAGGTGCTCGCGGCGTACATCAACCAGACGCATCGCATGAACTGGGCGATCGGCGGGTCGCAGGAGCCGCTCTACTTCTACCTGCCGACCACCGTCGAACAGCCGTGCTACCAGGCGTGCGGGACCCCCCAGGAGCAGGACTCGCTCGTGCAGACGAGTCAGCTCGTCCGCTTCGTCATCCGGAACGTGTTCGCGCAGAGCTACTATCCGTTCAACCGCTTCACCCGCGTGGAGCTCGGCGGCCAGTTCTCGAACATCAGCGTGGATACGTTGAAGCAAAGCATCATTCTGGGAAGCCCCACCCAAGGGAGCTACTTCACGGACCCCTTCACCGTCGGCGGCCCCTCGATCAGCTACTACGGGCCGACAGTGGCGCTCGTGCACGACAACTCGCTGTTCGGCTGGGTCGGACCGTTTGCGGGATCGCGCTGGCGGTTCCAAGTCTCGCCCACGCTCGGTGGGTGGCATTTCACCGAGGGCTTGGCCGATTGGCGCCGCTACTTCTTTGCCCGGCCGTTTACGCTCGCGGTCCGGGGCGTCTTTTACGGGCGCTACGGGCGCGACGCGAACTTGTTCCCCCAGTTCCTCGGAAGCACGGAGCTCATTCGCGGCTACACGTCCGGCTCGATCCTCAACAATGAGTGCACGTTGTCGAGCAACGTCACCAACGCGGGGTTCACCGGGTGCACGACGCTCGACCAGCTCATCGGCTCGAAGATCGCGGCGGTGAACGCGGAAATCCGTTTCCCGCTGACCCGCAGCCTGGTGCTCGGCTTCCTCCCGGTCGGGTTCCCGCCGATGGAGGGCGCCCTCTTCTATGACGCGGGACTCGCCTGGAACAGCACCGCCTGCGACGGGACTCCAGGATCGTGCATCGTGTTGAAGCGCAACGGGCAGGACCCGGAGGTCTATCGCGAACCGCTGCGCAGCTGGGGGGGATCGATCCGGATGAACGTGCTGGGCTTCGTCGTGTTGCGCCTCGACTACACCAAGCCGCTCAACCGGCCGAACTTCAACTCGTCGTACTGGACGGTGAGCCTCGGCCCAACGTTCTAACTCCGCATCGCTTAAACACTTGTCCTGGCCTCGCCGGTTGCCTATCTTTTCCGGCGAGGCCATTTGCGTATCCCGAGATCGTACCTGCTGCTCACCAGCCTGGCGCTCTGGGGCTGCCGGTCCCGGACGCCCCCGGAGTCTTCGTCGCAACCACCGGTAAAGCAATCGGTTAGCAAAGCGGCCGCCAGCGCCGCCCGCACGACGGGCGTGGCGATCCGGATTCCGGCAAAGGGGGGCGTGCCGCGCGCCTACCGCCTGCCGGGCCTGGCGGAGATCCCGACCGCGATGCGGGGCAAGCTGCCCCCCGTGGGACGGGTGATCGGGCTCGACCCCGAAACAGAATTCCTGTACGTCACCACGCCTACAAGAGACACAACCGCCCAGAAGGGCAAGAAGAAAGACAAGAGCGCGCCCAAGGACTCGATTCCCAAGTACGACGTGCTTGGCCTCGATTTGGGCAGCGGCCGCGTGGACACGGTCGCGAGCGGAATCCAAGAGGCCACGCTCGGCCCGGACGGTACCCTCTACACGGTCGATGCCAAACGACGCGTCGTGTCGGTCGCGCGTCGGATCCGTGTCGCGTGGCCGCAGCCCTTGCCTGGCATCCCACTGCAGCTCTTCGGCGCCGCCGATCAACGGCTGGTCGTTGCCGATCCGCCGAACCTCGTCACCGCGGCCGCCGATCAACCGGCCACGAGCCGCCCGCTCCCCGCCGGGAGCGACGTGGCCGCGACGCGCTGGGGCGATCTCGTCGCGGTCGCCGCTGATTCGGGCGTGGTGCTGATGGATCCTCTCGGGCGCCGCGACGCGGCCTTCGTCCGGTTGCCCGACCACCCACGGGCGCTCGTGTTTTCACCCTCCGGGCATCGCATCTACGTCGCGCGCCGGACCGAGCCTGGACTCGCGGCTATCGATCGCTACGAGCGCGAAGAGATCGACGGCGTGGCCCTGCCCCTTCCGGCGGCCGCGATTCGGCTCGATCCGCTCGGACGTTGGCTTCTGGCCAAACCGAGCTCCGGCGACTCCGTGTGGGTGGTGGACCTTCCGGTCAAACGACTGGTCGGGTCCGTGCCGTGCGCGTGGCGCGTGGACCTCCCCGCGGTTGCGCCGGAAGGTGTGCTGCTCGTCCGCCAGGGAGACGATGTGGTGGCCTACCGCCCCGACTCGCTCGTCGAGACCGGACGCGTGAAGGGTGGCGGGGCGGACATGTGGACCCTCACCGCGTGGCGGCCGCGGGGTGCGTATCGGGGCGCCTTCGCGGACGCGGACGCGTCGGGAGGGGCCGCGGGCGGGCAGGTGGCGTCAGACACGGCCGGCCCCGAGGGACCCATGTACGTGCAGGTGTCGACCTCCCAGAACGAAGCGTGGTCTTCGGAGATGGCCCAGCAGCTGACCCGCGCGGGCCTCGCAGCGCGCGTGCTCGACCCCAAGAATCCCGACGAAGGATACCGCGTGGTCCTCGGTCCCTATCCCACGCGGGCCCAGGCGGAAGCGATCGGCCGGAAGCTGGGCCGCCCGTTCTGGATCTACCAGCCCACACCGTGACCGGTCGACCCCTGCCGCGGTCGCGCCTCGACGCCCTGGTGCCCTCCCTGGTCACCGGTCAGGCGCTCATCGCCCTCGTCCCCGCGACGGGTGATCTCAAGTGGGCCGCGGGCGCTGCATGGGACGTGGCACGGGCGGCCGCGCTGAACGGTCGCCGTGTGGCCCTCGTGGACCTGTGGCTCGAGCACCCGATGCTGCACGAGACCGTGGGACTGTCGCCCACCGAGGGGATCGTCGACGCCTTCGAATACGATGTATCGCTCACCAAAGCGGCGCACGAGATCGATCACGTGTTCTTCATCGCGGCGGGCACGGTCACGGCGCACGCCGGTGATCTCTTCGCGAATGCACGATGGAAGAAGCTGCACGGCGGGTTCAAGGTCGAAGACGCGCTGCTGGTTCTGTTCCTTTCCGCTGGTGCGCTCGCCCGGCTCGCCACAGTCCCGGACGGCTTGATCGTCCTCTCGCCCGACGGCTACGAACCCGAGTCCTCGATCGGCCAGGGCATCGCCGCGGCGATGGAACGCGGCGTCCCGCTCCTCGGGGTGGTACGTGAGCGATGGACCCCCGCCACCCACCCCACCCCGATGACGACGTCCGCGGCCGACGCACGCTCGGT
>DASZCN010000017.1:0-52131 GCA_035943095.1 Gemmatimonadales bacterium
AGAGCACCGGACGTACCCCAGTCGCGCGTATCCCGGGCTCGCGCCGATCGTGCGGACGTTCTACGAGGACGTCGGGGCACGACCGGAACGCGCGTGCATCGGCGTGCCGTGCCCGGCGACGGAGGAGCCCTGCCTGGCGCCGAACCTCCCGTGGCGGGTGGACGCGGGTACCTTCGCCACCGAGATCGGCGTCACGGCCGGCGCCTTGATCAATGACTTCACGGCGATCGGTCACGGCATCGCGTTCCTGGGCCCGGCGGACGTGGAGACGTTGCAGCCCGGCGAGCCCAAGCCGCGCGCTCCCATCGGCCTCATCGGGGCCGGGACCGGGCTCGGGGTGGGATTCCTCACCTGGCGCGGTGATCGCTACGAGGTGCATCCCTCGGAAGGAGGCCACGCCGGGTTCGCGCCCCGTGGGGAGCGGCAGGGGGGGCTCGAGCTGGCCCTGGAGCGCGAATTCGGACGCGTATCGCGGGAGCGCGTGCTCTCGGGGCCCGGAATCCTGGCGACGTACCGGTACCTCGCGGCCAGCGGCGTTGCTCCGGAGAATCCGGCGATCCGCGCGGAAATCGCGCGGGGCGATCCCGCGGCGGTGATCTTCGGCCACGCCACCGCCGGCACCGACCGACTGTGCCGCCACACCCTCGACCTGTTCATCGACGCGCTGGGGGCGGCGGCGAGCGACCTCGCCCTCACCGTGCTCGCGAGCGGGGGGATCTACATCGGGGGTGGGATCGCTCCCCGCATCGTGGGTCAGCTGCGAGAGGGAGCCTTCGTCGAGGCCTTCCGCGACAAGGGTCGGTTGTCGAACTACATCACGCGCGTGCCCGTGCGCGTGATCGTGAATCCACACGTTGCGTTGCTGGGAGCAGCCGCCGTCGCGGCACGGCTCCACTGACAGAGACCATCCGAGGAACGGCGTATGTCGAAAGTCGTCACGAAGTCTCGCATGCAGGAATTGCTCGACCTCGGGCAGAGCGTCTGGCTCGACTACCTGCGACGGGGCATGCTGCAGTCCGGGGAGCTCCAGCGGATGATCGACGACGGCTTGAGAGGCATGACGTCCAATCCGACGATCTTCGAGCACGCGATCGGCGGCAGCACCGATTATGACGACTCGCTCTCGAAGCTCGCCGGCTCATCACGGACCGACCGGGAGATGTTCGATCTCCTGGCGGTGGAGGATGTGCGCACGGCCGCGGACGCGTTCCGTCCGGTGTACGACCGGTCGCAGGGCGCGGACGGGTTCGTCTCCCTCGAGGTTTCTCCCACGCTCGCGCGCGACACGGCAGGCACAATCGCCGACGCGCGTCGACTCTGGACGGCGGTGGCCCGGCCGAACGTGATGATCAAGGTGCCGGGGACGCGCGAGGGATGGCCCGCCCTCGAACGCCTGCTGACCGACGGGATCAACGTCAACATCACGCTCCTCTTCTCCCTCGACCACTATCGGCACGTGGCCGAGGCCTATCTGCGAGCCCTCGAGACGCGGCGCGATGCCAAGCAGGCGATTGACCGGGTCGCGTCGGTCGCGTCGTTCTTCGTGAGTCGCGTCGACACCGAGGTCGACCGACGGCTCGACCCTACGAGCAGCTTGCGTGGGAAGGTCGCCATCGCCAACGCACAGCTCGCGTACGCGTGGTTCGGGGAGCTCCTCGACGACCGGCGGTGGCGCGCACTCGCCGCAGCCGGAGCGAAGCCGCAGCGCCTGCTGTGGGCCAGCACCGGTACGAAGGACCCGGCGTATTCGGACGTCCTCTACGTGGATTCCCTGATCGGCGCCGACACAATCAACACCCTGCCGCCCCAGACGCTGCAGCTCTTCGAAGACCACGGTACCGTGCGCGAGGCCCTTCCCGGCGATCCCGCCGAGGCCCAACGCGTCATGGACCGCCTCGGCGCGGCCGGCATCGATTTCGAAGATGTGACTCGCGTGCTGGAAAAGGAGGGAATAGAGAAGTTCGCCCACTCCTTCGAGACGCTGCTCGGTGTGATCGCCGCCAAGCGCAAGGCGCTCGCCGAGCCCGAGCCGCCGCGACAATCCGCCCAATTGCGAGCCTTCGACCAAAAAGTGGTGCTGCGGCTGGCGGAGCTGGGGCGCGCTGACGTACCCAGGCGCATCTGGGGCCGAGACCCAACCGTATGGAAGCCCGATCCCAACACTCCCGAGATCGCGAACCGGTTGGGTTGGCTCAGCGTGGGTGAGATGATGGCGCAGCAGGTCAAGACCCTGGCCACCTTCGCCGATCAAGTGCGCAGCGAATTCGACCGAGTGGTGCTGTGCGGCATGGGGGGCTCGAGTCTCGCGCCGGAGGTGCTGTGGCGCACGTTCGGCAGGCCATCAGGCTACCCCGCGCTCCTGGTGCTCGACAGCACGGACCCGCGCGCCGTGGCCGCCGCCGGAGCGGGCGACGAGCTCGCACGGACGCTGTTCCTGATTTCCAGCAAGTCCGGCACGACGCAGGAGACCGACTGTCTGTACCGGTACTTCTGGGAGCGAACCGGCGGCCGCGGCACCCAGTTCGTCGCGATTACCGATCCCGACACGCCGCTCGCCCGGCTCGCCGTGGAGCGGCAGTTTCGCCGCACCTTCGTGAACCCAGCGGATATCGGCGGTCGCTACTCGGCCCTGTCCTACTTCGGGCTGGTCCCGGCGGCCCTGATCGGTATCGACGTCGGTCTATTGCTGCACCGCGCGCATCGCGCCGCGGAGGTCGCCGCTCCGGTGGTGCCCGTGGGTCAGAATCCCGCCGCATGGCTCGGCGCGACGCTCGGGGAGGCGGCACTGGCGGGTCGCAACAAGGCGACGTTCGTCCTCTCACCGGGCATCGGCAGCTTCGGGCTCTGGGTCGAGCAACTGATCGCGGAAAGCACGGGCAAAGAAGGGAAGGGGATCCTGCCGGTTGCAGACGAGCCGCTGGGCGCACCCGAGGTGTACGGGCGCGACCGCACCTTCATCGCCCTTACGCTCGCGGGCGAGGAGAACGACGCATCGGAGCAGCAGCTCCGCGCCCTTACGGCCGCGGGCCACCCCGTCGTGCGGCTGGTACTGGATGATCGCTACGATCTCGGGCAGGAGTTCTTCCGCTGGGAGTTCGCGACCGCGGTGGCGAGTGCGATTCTGCGCATCAACGCATTCGACCAACCCAATGTCGCGGAGAGCAAGCAGAATACGAAGGATGTGCTCGCCGGCCACGAGCCGGCCGCACCTGCGGCCACGGCCGCCGAGCGGGATCAGTTCCTGAGCGCGATCCGCCCTGGTGACTATCTCGCGATAATGGCGTACCTGCCACCGACGCCACAGAACGACGGACGGTTGGCGGCGCTCCGGGTGCGGCTGCGCGATCGCCTCAAGGTCGCCACGACGGTGGGCTACGGCCCGCGGTTCCTGCATTCCACCGGCCAATTACACAAGGGAGGCCCTCCCGTCGGCCATTTCCTGCAGATCACCGAGCGCGCCGAGCCGGACGTCCCGATCCCCGGGGAATCGTATACGTTCGGCCAGCTGGAGATGGCGCAGGCGGAGGGAGACTTGCGCGCGCTGCGCGGGCGCGGGCGGCCGGCGATTCGGGTCGACGGATTCGGATTGCTCGAGCGATGAGGATCACACACGTCTTCTTCGACGTGGGTGGCGTCCTGGGCACGAACGGCTGGGATCACGAGCAGCGCGCGAACGCGGCAGAGACCTTCGGCCTCGACGCGACGGACTTAACCGAGCGGCACGATTCGGCTGTGACGGCATGGGAAACCGGGGGCATGTCGCTCGACGAGTACCTCGACTGCACGGTGTTCTACCGCGCCCGCCCATTCAGTCGAGGGGACTTCCGGGCATTCATGTTGAGTCAGAGTGTCGCCTTCCCGGATACCATCGCTCTCGCACGAGACCTTGCGCAGACGGGACGCTACCGGCTGATGACCATCAACAACGAATCGGCCGAGCTGAACACGCACCGGCTACAGGCGTTCGGTCTGCGGGACCTGTTCGTCACGTTCTTCACGTCGTGCTGGCTGGGAGTCCGGAAGCCCTCCCCGCAGATCTACGAGCGCGCGCTGGCGATGTCCCAGGCCGATTCGGGGGCGACGGTATTCATCGACGATCGCGAGCCCAACCTCGAGCCAGCCCGGTCGCTCGGGATGAGCACGATTCTGTACCAGGACGCTCCACGGCTCCGCCGAGACCTCACCGCGCTGGCCGTGGCCACTTGAAGGAGGAGCGGGAATGCAACTGGCGATGATCGGATTGGGCCGCATGGGCGGCAACATGGTGCGTCGGCTGCTGCAGGGAGGGCACGAGGTCGTGGTCTACGACCGCAGCCCCGAGGCGATCCAGGCGCACGTGCAGCTGGGAGCGAAGGGCGCCCGCGACCTGGCCGATGCGTGCCGACAGCTGAGCAGCCGACGCGTCGTGTGGGTGATGGTTCCCTCCGGTCAGGCCGTGGAAGGCACGATCGAGCAGCTCGTGCCGCACCTCGTGCGCGGAGACATCATCATTGATGGCGGCAACTCGAACTTTCACGACTCGATGCGCCGGGCGAAGGCACTCGAGGGCAAAGGTCTCGAGTTCATCGATGCCGGGACGAGCGGCGGCATCTGGGGTCTGACGGTGGGCTACTGCCTGATGGTCGGCGCGTCCACGGCGGCCTTTCGGCACTGCGAGCCGATCTTCAAGACGCTGGCGCCGCCGGACGGGTACGCGCACGTCGGGCCCCCGGGTGCGGGCCACTACGTGAAGATGGTCCACAACGGGATCGAGTACGGCCTCCTCCAAGCCTACGCGGAAGGCTACGAGATCTTGCACGCCTCGAAGGATTTCGATCTCAACCTCTGCGATATCGCCAACCTGTGGAACCATGGGAGCGTCGTGCGTTCCTGGCTCAACGAGCTGGCCGCGATGGCGTTCGAGAAGGATAAAGATCTGGCGGCCATCAAGGGGTACGTGGAGGACTCCGGCGAGGGGCGCTGGACCGTGGAGGAGGCGATGCACCTCGACGTCCCCGCGCCCGTCATCACATTGTCGCTCCTGACCCGCTTCCGGTCGCGGCAGCCCGAGTCGTTCGGCGCCAAGGTGATCGCCGCGCTCCGCAACGAATTCGGTGGGCACGCGGTGAAGTCGGCATGAGTCCGCGGCTCTCGGTTGCCGCCCGCATTGCCGACGCCTTGCGCCCGCCGGCGTTTGCCTCGAAGACCGCCGAGCCCTGCACGCTCGTGATCTTCGGCGCGAGCGGCGACCTCACCCGCCGCAAGCTGGTTCCCGCGCTGTACCATCTGGGCCAGGACGGGGTGCTCCCGCCCAGCTTCGCCGTCATCGGCGTCGCCCGCGAGCCACTGGACGACGCGTCGTTCCGAGCGGCGATGCGGCAGGGTCTGGCGGAGTTCGCGGCCGACGGCGGAAGAGCCGACGCCGCGCAGACGCTCTGTGATCGGCTCTCTTATGTGGCGGGCGATCTGGACGACGCCGCGACCTACGCCGCCCTCCGGCGGCGGCTCGAAGCGGTGGACGGAGACGGTGCGCGCCCGGCGGTGCGCGGTCGCCTCTTTTATCTGGCGATCCCGCCCAGCGTATACCCGGAAGTGATCCGTCACCTTCACGAGAGTGGTGTGGCGCCGCGGGTGCAGGACCCGATGGCGCCCGCGTGGGTGCGGGTGATCATCGAAAAACCGTTTGGCCATAGCCTCGAAAGCGCGCGAGGGTTGAACCGGGTGGTCGGCGAAGCCTTCGCCGAGCATCAGGTCTATCGCATTGATCACTACCTCGGCAAGGAGACGGTTCAAAATCTCTTGGTGTTTCGATTCGCCAACTCGATCTTCGAGCCGGTGTGGAACCGCCAGCATGTTCACCACGTGCAGATCACGGCAGCAGAGAGTGTGGGAGTCGAGCATCGGGGGCGGTACTACGAGGAAGCCGGCGTAGTGCGCGACATGTTCCAGAACCACCTCCTGCAGCTGCTGACACTCACGGCAATGGAGCCGCCCGTCAGGTTCAGCGCCGATGCCGTGCGAGATGAGAAGGTGAAGGTGTTGCGGGCGATCCGTCCCATCACACCGCCCGAGATGCACGACTACCTGGTGCGGGGGCAGTACGGGCCGGGCATCATGGATGGCCAGCCCGTCCCGGGATACCGCCAGGAGCCGAACGTGGCCCCGGATTCGGGCACCGCCACCTACGCCGTCGCCCGCTTCATGGTCGATAACTGGCGCTGGCAGGACGTGCCGTTCTACCTCCGCTCCGGCAAACGCATGCCGCGCCGCGCGACGGAGATCGCCATCCAGTTCCGGCAACCGCCGCACCTCATGTTTCCGCTACCGCCAGGGCAGCAGCTCGAGCCCAATGTGCTCGCCATCCGGGTCCAGCCGGACGAGGGAATCTCCCTGCGCTTCGAGGTCAAGGTGCCGGGGGTGGACGTGCGCATGGTATCGGTGGACATGGACTTCGGCTATCACGAGGCTTTCGGCGAGGCGGGCCACGAGGCGTACGAAACGCTCCTCCTCGATTGCATGCTCGGCGATGCGACCCTGTTCACGCGGTCCGACGAGGTCGAGGCGGCGTGGTCGGTCGTAGACCCCATCATCGACTACTGGGAGCACAAGCGGCCGGACCATTTCCCCAATTATCCGGCTGGCAGTTGGGGACCAGAGGTTGCCGATGAGTTTATCGCGCGCATGGGCGCGAAATGGCGCCAGCCGTGACGGGGCCTCTCTAGCGCGGCTACGTGTGTCCGCCATTCCAGATACGGACGTCCTTGTCGTCGGCGCGGGTCCGACCGGGTTGATGCTCGCGAACCAGCTGACCCGGCGCGGCGTGCGCGCGCGAATCATTGACCGGAATGCTGGCCCGGCGCGCGAGTCCAGGGCCCTGGGCGTACAGGCTCGCACGTTGGAGATCTACGCGCACTTGGGCCTCGCCGAGCGGGCGGTCGCGCTGGGCAGACGTGCGGACGGCGCCGTTCTGTGGGCTCAGGGGCGCCGGGCGGCGCGCGTTCCGCTGGGTGACATCGGCCGGGATGTGAGCCCGTATCCCTACCTGCTGGTTCTCGGGCAAGACGACAACGAACGGTTGCTGGGCGACGCCCTGCGCAGCCGCGGTCTGGCCGTAGAGTGGAACACCGAGCTGGTCGGCATTACGCAGGATACCGATCACGTTACGGCAACGCTCAAACGGCCGGACGGCACCGTCAGCGAGGTCAGTGTGCTGTGGCTCGCCGGATGCGACGGCGCACGCAGCACCGTGCGCGAGCGCAGCGGGATCGCATTCGAGGGCGCCCCGTACCAGCACGTGTTCTTTGTCGCCGATGTGCGGATGACGGGCTCGATGGCACCCGACGTGATCAACGTGTATCTGTGGCGCACCGGATTTCACTTGCTCTTCCCGATGCGGGGGACCGATCATTGGCGCATCGTGGGCATCCTGCCTCCCGAACTGCGCGGGCGAGACGACCTGACGTTCGAGGAAACGATTCCCTCGTTGCGGCATGAGGCGGGGACGGACCTTTCGTTCCAGGCGTGCAACTGGTACTCCACGTACCGCATCCATCACCGGCGTGCGGCCCGTTTCCACGACCGCCGCTGTTTCCTGCTTGGCGACGCGGCCCACATCCACAGTCCGGTGGGCGGGCAGGGCATGAACACGGGGCTCCAGGATGCATACAACCTGGCGTGGAAGCTCGCACTCGTGGTGTCCGGACGCGCGGGGGCGGCCCTGCTCCACTCCTACGAGGACGAGCGCCTCCCGGTCGCCAACCACCTCCTGAAACGCACCGACCGGTTGTTTTCGCTGGTGGTCTCCGACAGTGTGCTCGCCGGGCTGTTCCGCACGCGGGTCATGCCGAAGCTCATGGGGCTGGCCCTGCGTACCGCCGCCGTGCAACGGATCGCCTTTCGCACCATCTCCCAGACTGGTATCCGCTACCGCACCAGTCCTCTATCGGAGGCAGTGGCAGACCTGCCTGAGGACGGCCCGCGGGCCGGTGATCGCTTCCCGTGGCTGCAGCTCAAGTTCCAGCGGAACGGGAGCCCCGAGGACCTCTTCGGAAAACTCGACGATACTCGGTTCACGGTCATTGTGATCGGGCAAGCCGCCCCCTCAGGTGGAGTGCCAGTCCTCGGCGACCTGGTACGCACGCTTGTCGTTCCCAGCGACCCCGTCAACGACCGGGCGCTCGCGCGCGCCCGCATCCCACAGCCGGCGTTCTACCTGTTGCGTCCCGACGGTCACGTCGGCCTCGCCGGGACCGAGTTCGACGCCGGCGCCGCCGCGCGTTATCTCCGCGAGCGTCTCTACTTTGGAGCGAACGGTGCGTGAGCGGTTGAAAAAGCCATCGCGGCCGACTAGGTTGCTCGCGAGGGGGCGACAGGCTTCGACGGGTTTGGCGAGGATATCGCTGCGTGCCCAGGTTGTCAGTCACCTGGTAAAACCACTGGCAAACTTCATAACTGCCAATTCAAACCTGGCACTGGCTGCGTAAGCTTCGGCTTCACGCACCTGCGTGAGTGGCAGCCCGCCTGAGGCGGCGCTCACGTATCGCAAAATCGGGCTGGCGTGATTCGGGGCCCGAACGGGTCACGTAAGATGTTCTTAAGGGCTGGTTACCGCCGTGGCCGGCGAAGCGCCGCGGTGGTGAGACTCAAAAAGCTTCGCCTACGCACGTAGTGGTGGTATCGGAGTCATTCTCGGACCGGGGTTCGATTCCCCGCGCCTCCACTGAAAAGCAGGTTTGGGAGGTTCCGGAGGACGGGGGGAGGTTGGAGGAGGTTGCTCCAACCTCGACAACCGCCACCCTCCACGTTGCGTGGCCGCCACACCCGTCTCCAGCTAATCTACTAGAAACATAGTTGACAAACGAGGGCGCCAGAGATACGATCTACTATAACGCTAGTAGATGGAGACCCGTGCGCATCAGCTTCACTGAACGAGAGCTCGACGTGATGAGCGTGCTGTGGGACGCGGGTGCAGCCACGGTGGCCGAAGTCCGTGAGCGGCTCGCCGACGATTTCGCCTATACCACTGTGCTCACCGTGCTGCGAACCCTCGAGCACAAGGGACACGTGGCGCACACCGGGGAGGGGCGGGCCCACCGGTATCATCCGTTGGTCAAGCGCGAGGCGGCGGGCCGGACGGCGCTGCGCCGTTTGGTGGAAAAGGTGTTCGACGGCTCGCCCGAATTGCTCATGACCCAACTGGTCTCCGACAAGCATTTGACCGCCGAGGAGCTGCGCCGGCTGCGCCGGTTGCTCGAAGAGCGGCTCCGGGAGAAGAAATCATGATCGCCGCGTGGATGCTGTATTGCATCGGTATCGGTTTGGCCTTCGGCCTCGGCGGGCGCGCCGCGGAATGGGCATGCTATCTCGCGGGCCGGCCCATTCGCTGGGCGTGGAGCGCTGCCCTCCTCGGTACACTCTTGCTGCCGGTCGCCGCGGCGCTGCGACCGAACTTGTTCGGGTCCATCGCCGTGCCCCTTGCGCCGCTGCCGGCTCATGCTAGTGCCAGCCCGCCGGGAAGCGCATCGGTGCCCGCTTCCGAATCGGAACACGGCGTGACCTGGGCCGACTTCGACAGCGGCCTTCGCTGGGGATGGGGACTGTCGTCCGTTACCCTGGTGCTCGTGCTCGGCGTAGCCGCCGCCCGCCTCGCTGCGCTCCGGCGCAGTTGGCGTCTCTCGCTCGTGGACGAGCGTTCCGTATTCATCGCGGACGACGTCGGCCCGGCCGTCGCCGGGCTGTGGTCGCCGCGGATTGTCATCCCGGCCTGGGCGCTGCAGCTCCCCGAGAGTCAGCGGCGGCTCATGCTGGTCCATGAAGAGGAGCACGTGCGGGCGCGGGATCCGTGGCTGCTCGCCGCAGGCACCGCTGCGTTGGTTCTTGCGCCGTGGAATCCCGTGCTGTGGTGGCTGGTGCGGCGGCTTCGCCTGGCCGTCGAAATGGATTGCGACGCGCGCGTTGTCGGGCGTGGCCACAGCACGCCTGAGTACGGCGAGTTGCTGCTGCAGGTCGGACAACATCGAGCCCATCTACCCCTGACCGCCGCGGCGCTGGGCGAGCCGGGCTCGTTCCTCGAGCGCCGGATTCGCCGGCTCGCCGCGCAGCTCCCCCGCCGACGCTGGCTTAGCGCGGCCACGTCGGTCGTGGTTGCGACGGCTTCCGTCGTCGCGGCGTGTGAAGCCCCGCGACCAGTGGCGAGCGAAGTGCAAGAGGACCGAGCCCAAGGGGACTTCCTCCTGCAACACCCTGATCCGTTCATCCCAGGGCAGGCCTTTCTCCGAGAGGTAGCGATGCGCTATCACCCAGAGGTGTTCGCGCACCCCAGGAAGCGCTCGGGAAGCGGGTACCTAGGCCTGCAGATCGGGAGCTCCGCCATCGCGCTCGTCTTCGACTCCAAGGGCCGCGTGCTCGGTCACGCCGCAGGCGTTCGAGAGCTACGGGATGCCGACTGCCTGGCCGTCGTGAAGCGCTTGGTCCCGGCGTTCACCGCGGTGGGGCCCCCTGGTGGTTGTGCCGACGCGGGAGAACACCCGGGTGAGATCGTCGTGTACTGGATATCAGCGTCGCACTGAAAAGCAGGTTGGGGAGGAGATGCAACCTCCTCCATCCTCCCCCAACCTCCCCTAGCCTCCCCAACCTGCTTCTTGTCAGGTAACGTTGTGCGCCCTCTCCCCCGGAGAACGCATGAACGCGGTGCTGGACCTCCTGAGAGTGTTATACGACCCGACGGCGGTATTCGGGCGTGTGCGCGAGAAGCCGCGGTTTCTCGTGCCGTTCCTTGCCCTCGCAGTCATCGTGGTCGTCATCGGCGTGGTGCAGCTCCCCTACGTCAAGGCGGCCCTCACGGCGCAGTTCGCGCAGACGCCGAACATGACGCCGGAGCAGGCCCAGGCGGGGCTCAAGTTCGCGCCGTTGGGCCTCGTGTTTGCCCCGATCGTGTACGCCCTCTTCCTGTTGCTCAACGCCTTCATCCTGTGGGTGGGCGTGTCGGTCTTGGGAGGGGAAGCGAAGTTCGCGACGCTGCTCAGCGTGACGACCTACGTGTCGGTGACCTACACACTGCTCCAGATCGTCGGCGTGATCGTGTTGACGATGCGAGGCCCCGGTGGGGTGGCGAGTATGGTGGACCTGCAACCAGCCCTCGGGCTCGACCTGCTCGCCCCCGATACGAAAGGGTTCACGCTGGCGCTGCTGCGCGGGATCAATCCGTTTACGCTGTACGGAGTATTCCTCACTTCGGTAGGCGTCTCGGTAACTCACCAGACGTCAAAGGGCACTGCGTACGCCGCCGCGACGATTCAGTTCCTGATCGCGCTCTTGCTGGGGGCTGCGCTGTCGAAGGGCTGACGAACAGCAGGTTGCTGACGAACAGCAGGTTAGGGAGGTTGGGGAGGTTGGGGGAGGATGGAGGAGGTTGCCCCGAAGCAGCCTCCCCCATCCTCCCCTAACCTCCCAAACCTGTTTTATCAAACGGTAGCTCGAGTTCGGTTGATCACGCCCTGCTCTTCGAGCGCGGCCTGCGCGGCGGCCAGTCGGGCGATCGGGACGCGGAACGGTGAGCACGAGACGTAGCTCATGCCCACCCGGTGGCAGAACTTCACTGAGGCCGGCTCGCCGCCATGTTCGCCGCAGATACCGATCTTCAAGTCGTTGCGCGTGGCCCGACCGAGCTTCACCGCGATCTCGATAAGCTTACCGACGCCGTCCTGGTCGAGCACCTGGAACGGATCGTCTTTCAGAATGCCGTGCTCCACGTAGAACGGGAGGAATCGCCCCGCATCGTCGCGCGACAGGCCGAAGGTGGTCTGCGTGAGATCGTTCGTCCCGAACGAGAAGAACTCGGCTTCTTTCGCGATCTCGTCGGCGGTGAGGGCTGCGCGCGGCAGCTCGATCATGGTTCCCACCAGATAGGGGACGGCCCGACCCTCCGCCTGGAACACCTCCTGCGCCACGCGGCGGACGATCTCCGTCTGCCGTCGGAGCTCCTCCACGAGCGCCACCAGCGGGATCATCACCTCGACCATCACCTTCTTTCCGCCCCCTACCACCCGGCAGGCCGCCTCGAAGATCGCCCTGGCCTGCACCTCGGTGATCTCGGGATACGTGATGCCGAGCCGGCAGCCGCGATGGCCCAACATCGGGTTGGCCTCGACGAGCGAGCTCACGAGCCGCTGTAGCTCGGCGACGGGTATTTGCATCGCATGTGCGAGGCCCGTGACTTCGTCCCGCGTGTGGGGCAGGAACTCGTGCAAGGGAGGATCGAGCAGGCGGATGGTGACCGGGTAGCCGGCCAGGGCCTCGAAGATCCCTTCGAAGTCGGTCCGCTGCATGGGGAGCAGCTTGGCGAGGGCGCGCCGTCGGCCCGCCTCATCCGGTGCCACGATCATTTCCCGCATCGCCGTGATGCGGTCGCCCTGGAAAAACATGTGCTCGGTGCGGCACAACCCGATTCCCTCGGCGCCGAGCTCACGCGCGCGCGTCGCGTCGGCGGGCGTGTCCGCATTGGCCCGGACGCGCAGCCGACGCCGCTCGTCCGCCCACGTCATGAGCTTCGCGTAGTGCGCGTCAAGCTTGGGCTCGACCAGTGTTACCGCGCCGAGCAGCACACGGCCGGTCGTGCCGTCGACCGTGATGACCTGCCCCTTCTTCACGACCCGGCCGTTCGCCCGAAACTGGCCTCTGCCTCCGCCGGCCCGCGGGTCGACCTCGACGTCCTTCGCTCCGACGACGCACGTCTTGCCCATGCCCCGCGCCACGATCGCGGCGTGGCTGGTCATGCCCCCTCGCGCCGTGAGCACGGCGCGCGCCGCGACGATCCCGTGAAAGTCCTCGGGGCTCGTCTCGGGGCGGACGAGGATCACGGCCCGGCCTTCCTTGGCGAGCATCTCGGCTTCATCGGCGTCGAACACCGCCTCCCCGATGGCGGCTCCAGGAGACGCCGGGAGTCCCTTCGCGATCACGGTCGGGCTCGCATCCGGATCTACCATCGGGTGGAACACTTGATCGAGATCCTGGGGCGGCACGCGCTGGACCGCTTCGTCCTCAGTGATCAGGCGCTCCGCGACCATCTCCACCGCGACGCGGACCGCGGCGAGCCCCGTCCGCTGGGCGCGCCGTGTCTGCAGCACGTACAGCTTGCCGTGCTCGAACGTGAACTCGATGTCCTGCACGTCGCGAAAATGACGCTCGAGCTTGGCGGCGATGCGCTCGAGCTCGCGATACACCTTGGCGAGCTTGCCGCGCTTCATTTTGTCGATCGGCTCGGGGGTACGCGCTCCCGATACGACGTCCTCGCCCTGTGCGTTGGCGAGGAAGTCGCCGTTGAGCTCGGCTTCACCGGTACGGCAGTCGCGGGTGAAGGCCACGCCGGTGCCGGAATCGTCGCCCATGTTCCCGTACACCATGGCGACCACGTTCACCGCTGTGCCCAGGTCGTCGGGAATTCCGTTGACGCGGCGGTAATCCGCCGCGCGGCGGGTACGCCAGCTCTTGAAGACCGCCTCGATGGCTCCCCAGAGCTGGGCCATCGGATCCTCGGGAAAGGGCAGCCCCGTACGGGCTTGAATGATGGATTTGAACTCTCGCACCAGGGCGCGCAGGTCATCCGCGGGCAGGTCGATGTCCCGCTCAACGCGGCGGCGTTGCTTCACCTCGCCCAGCGCCTCCTCGAACGGCTCTTTGCCGAGGTCGAAGACCACGTCGCCGTACATTTGCACGAAGCGGCGGTAGGAGTCGTAGGCGAACTGCGGGTTCGCCGAGCCGGCCACGAGTCCCTGGACCGTCTCATCATTGAGGCCAAGGTTCAGAATCGTCTCCATCATGCCGGGCATCGATACGGCGGCGCCGGAGCGCACCGAGACGAGCAGCGGGTTCTGGTCATCGCCGAACCGCTTCTTGGCGGCCCGCTCGAGCTGCTTCAGGTGGCGGTCGACCTCTTCTCGCAGGTGGTCGGGGAAGGTGCCCTGCTCGAGGTAGGCGATACAAAGCTTGGCGGAGATCGTGAAGCCCGGCGGCACGGGCAGCCCAAGGTTCGCCATCTCCGCGAGCCCGGCGCCCTTGCCACCTAGGATGTCCCGCATGGCGGCCGTGCCGTCCGCCCGGCCGCTGCCGAAGGAGTAGACCCACCGCTCGAGCGCCGGCACGGGGGAGGAGGGGCGGGTCAGACCGCGAGAGGATGCACGGGCGCCGCGTGGCGCGCGCCTGCGAGATCGTCTTCCGGTATGTCGGTGGGGTAATCGCCCGAGAAGCAGGCGTGGCAGAACTCGGCAGGGTCGCCCTCCGCGGCCCGCAGCATCCCGTCGAGCGAGAGATACCCCAGGCTGTCTACGCTCAGGTGCTCGCGTATCTGCTCTACGCTATTGCTCGACCCGATGAGCTCCTTCCGGCTCGGAGTATCAATGCCGTAGTAGCAGGGTCCCGTGATTGGAGGCGACGCCACCCGGAAGTGGACCTCCTTGGCGCCCGCCTGGCGAATCAACTGCACCAGGGCCCGGCTCGTGGTCCCCCGCACGATCGAGTCGTCCACCACGACGACCTTCTTCCCCTGCAATACCTCTCGCACCGGATTGAACTTGATCTTGACCTTGGCCATCCGTCCGGCCTGCGCGGGGTGGATGAACGTCCGGCCCACGTAGTGGTTCCTGATCAACGCATGCTCGAGCTTGATCCCCGCCTGCTCGGAGAAACCGAGCGCCATCGCGTTGGACGAGTCGGGCACGGAGAAAACGCAATCGGCCCCGGGCGCCGGATGCTCCCGCGCGAGCTCGCGTCCCAGCGCCCGGCGCACCCGGTCCACGGACCGGTGAAACACCGTGCTGTCGGGACGGGAGAAGTAGACGAGCTCGAAGACGCAGCGGCGGTGCGGCCGCGCGAGCAGGTGCGGCAGCTGATCGACGTCCTCGCCCTGAATACGGACGAAGTCCCCCGGCTCGAGCTCCCGGACGAGCGTGGCGCCCGTGATGTCGAGGGCGCAGGTTTCGGACGCGACAACCCATCCCCGACCGAGCCGGCCCAACACGAGTGGGCGGAAGCCGCGCGGGTCCACGATCGCGTACAGCGTGCGCCCAACGGTGATGAGCAGCGAGTAGGCGCCCTCGACCCGCTCGAGCGCGTCGAGCAGCTGATCTTCCGGCTCCCTCGCCTCGGAGCGGGCGATCAAGTGCACGAGCACCTCGCTGTCCGACGAGCTCTGGAACAGCGATCCCTTCGCCACGAGGTCGGAGCGCAGCTGCACGGCGTTGGTGAGGTTGCCGTTGTGTGCGAGGGCCAGGGGACCTTCGCGGTACCGCGCCAGCATCGGCTGGGCGTTGGCGAGAACGGAGGATCCGGCCGTGGAATAGCGCGTATGACCTATGGCCACGTCTCCGGTCAGGTCACCGAGCACTCGCTCGTTGAAGATGTCGGAGACGAGCCCCATGCCGCGGTGCGACCGCGCCACACCTTCCGCGTCCACGGCCACCATACCGGCGGATTCCTGCCCTCGATGCTGCAGGCTGTAGAGACCGAGGTAGGCCACGCGGGCCGCGTCCGGGACGCCGGTGACGCCGATGATGCCGCACATCCGCTGGTCAGTCTCCCATGCGACGGGGAATTGCCGTGAAATATACCTGCCGGAGCTCCCCGACGGGCCGCTCGATCGTCGTATCCCGCAGGCGCACCCGCACGGCGCCGCCGCGCTCGCCGACGCTTCCGACCCGCCAGGCGGGGACACCGAGCTCCTGGGCCAGTGCGGCCACCGCCACCGCACGATCGGGCGCGCACGTCACCACGACCCGTCCATGAGACTCGCTGAATAGGAGGTCGTGCGACGTAAGGCCTATGGCGTACGACGTGACGTCGACGTCGAGGCCGAAGCCCGTCTCGTCGTACGGCCCTCCCATCGCGACTTCCGCGAGCGCGACCCCGAGCCCGCCCTGCGAGCAATCGTGCGCCGAGCGAACCAGCCCGCGGTCCGCTGCAGTGACGAGAAAGTCAACGAGGCGACGCTCGGCAGGGAGGTCCACCCGCGGCGGCGCCCCTCCGAGGAACCCGTACACCGCTTCCCACAGCTGCGACCCCCCAAGCTCCACCCGAGTCTCGCCGAGCACGAAGACGGCGTCTGCCGTCGCTCGGGCGTGGCTCGGCACGGCTCGGTCGACGCGTGGCAACAGGCCGACCATGCCGACCACCGGCGTGGGGTCCACGGCGCCGGCCGGACTCTCATTGTAGAAGGACACGTTACCGCCCGTGACGGGCGTGTCGAAGGCGCGGCACGCTTCCCCGATGCCCCGGCACGCCTCGCGAAACTGGTAAAACACCGTTGGGCGTTCCGGACTCCCGAAGTTCAAGCAGTCCGTGATGCCGAGGGGACGGGCGCCGGTGCACGCGATGTTCCGCGCCGCCTCTGCGACGGCGGCCTTCCCCCCTTCGTATGGGTCGAGCATCACGTAGCGACTGTTGCAGTCCACGGTTACGGCGACCCCAAAGTCGGTGTCCCGCACCCGGAACACCCCCGCGTCGCCCCCGAGACCAATCACCGTTCCCGCTTGGACGGTGGAATCGTACTGCTCGTAGACCCAGCGTTTCGATGCGATCGGCGGGTGATCGAGGAGTCGGAGCAGCACCTCACCAGGATCGGGGAGAGGGGAGAGGGGAGCGGGACGCTCCGTGCGCAGGCGGGCGATCGCCTCGTCTTCGCGAGCGTCCGGGTGATAGACGGGACAGTCGTCGATCAGGCGCTGGCCCGGGATGTCGACGACGACTTGATCGCCCCACGTTGCGCGGTAGATCCCGTCGTCGGTCACCCGGCCAATCGGCGTCGCGTCGAGTTCCCATTTCGCGGCGATCGCCTTGACCTCCGCGATCCGATCGGGCTTCGCCACAACGAGCATCCGCTCCTGCGACTCGGACAGCAGGATCTCGTACGGCGTCATCCCTGGCTCCCGCGTGGGAACGAGGGATAGATCGACCTCCACTCCCACACCACCTCGCGCCGCCATCTCGGCGGACGAGGAGGTAAGCCCGGCGGCGCCCATGTCCTGGATCGCCACGATGTGTCCGGACGCGATGAGGGCGAGGCTCGCTTCGAGGAGCAACTTCTCGGTAAACGGGTCGCCCACCTGCACCTGGGGGCGGCGCTGCTCGCTCTCGTGAGTCAGCTCCTCGGATGCGAAGGACGCTCCGTGGATACCGTCGCGGCCGGTGCGCGATCCCACCACGAGGAGGACGTTCCCGACGCCGTGCGCGGCCGCCTTGATCAGGTCCCGTTCCTGGAGCAGCCCGACGCACATGGCATTCACCAGAGGGTTGCCCCCGTAGCTCGGCCCGAAGTCCACTTCGCCCCCGAGTGTCGGCACGCCGACGCAGTTCCCATAGTCCCCCACGCCCTTCACCACGCCGGCGAAGAGGTAGCGGTTACGGGCCTGCTCGAGCCCGCCGAAGCGCAAGCTGTTGAGGAGCGCCACCGGACGCGCGCCCATGGTGAAGACGTCGCGCAGGATGCCTCCCACTCCTGTCGCTGCGCCCTGGTACGGCTCCACCGCCGAGGGGTGGTTATGCGACTCGACCTTGAAGGCGACGGCCCATCCCTCCGGAAGCCGCAGCACGCCCGCGTTCTCTCCAGGGCCTTGAACGACCTGGGGCCCCGAGGTGGGGAACGTCTGCAACACCGGCCGCGAGTGCTTGTAGGAGCAGTGCTCGCTCCACAGGGCCGAGAAGACCCCTAGCTCGGCGAAGGTCGGCGTGCGACCGAGCAGCACCGTGATCCGGCGATACTCTTCGTCGTTGAGATTGTGCTCGTGGACCAACTGTGGCGTGATTCTCGGGTCGCTCGAAAACGGAGTGGCCGCCCGCCGGCTCACGCGTCGGACGCCTTTGCCCCTGAGACGCCCCGCAACAGGGCGCGGAACACGCGCGCGATGACATTCGGCTCGGGGTGCGCCATGAGGCTCTCGGCCTCTCCGGCATCGAACCACAGGCCGTGGCAGTGCGTGCACTGATCGATCTGAATCCCGTGCCACTCTCCGGTGATCAAATCGTACCCGCACTTGGGACACTTCATGTGATGGGAGCGGCGCTCCGCCTCTGCCGCGGCACGCTGGGCGGTGGCGCGCTGCTGGCGCAGCAGCTCGGCGTCCCGCTTCGCGAAGTACTCGTCTTCGTTCCTGCTTGGCTTGTCGGGCATCGGCCTCAAGGCGTGGAAGGTGACTTGACGGTCAGGGTGTCCCCCCCCGGGCGCGCCGGCCCGTGCGGCGGGGTGGCGGCGGGCGAGGACGATTGACCGCTGTAACGATGGCCGGGCCAGCGAAGCACGGCGTCCACGACCTGGCCGCTCTGCAAGAACACCACATCGGCGGTGCCGCAGGTGTACTCGCAACCGTTCTGGTAGTAAATGAAGGTCATGTCGCCCTGCCGGCGCACCGCCATCGGGGTCCCCCACAGGGAATACACTTCGCGCTCGTGCATCCCCGGATCGATCGTCCCCGTGTCGGGCGAGTTGTAGGGAACGTCGCGCGACACGCCCGGAAGCTCCGGCGCCTGAGCGTGGGGTGCCGGTTTCCGCGACCCGGGCTTGGCCACCTCCGGAGCCCGTGCCACGGGTTGGGGCTCGGCCGGTGCCGGTTGTGGTGGTAGCGGGAGCGGCTTGATCCGGTGGCGCGCGGCCTCGATCTTCGCCTTCACCTTCTCCCACTGCTCGTTGACCTGCCTACACCCTAAGGTGGCGATCGTCAACAGCGCGCACATCCCCAGCGTGCTGCGTCGCATGTCGAGCCTCCATCGAGTGAAAGACGCGGGCTCCATCGTCGCCGTCGCCCCCCCCACCCAAAGCGGGGGCCGTGCGGCGCTCGGGGTGCGGCATGATTCCCACCACATTGCGGCCGGCATTGGCGATGCCGGCGATGTCGTTCGTCGAGCCGTTGGGGTTGTCCCGCACGTACCGCCACACGACCCGATCCGTCGCTTCGAGCTCGACCGCCGTCCGCGGATCCACCACGTAGCGCCCGTCGCCGTGGGCGATCGGAATCTCCAGCACCTCGCCCTTCTCGTATAGGCACGTAAAAGGCGTATCGACTTGGTCGACCCGTACCCACGCCGGCCGCGACAGGAAGCGCAGCCGGGCGTTGCGCATCAGGCCCCCCGGGAGCAACCCTGCCTCGCACAGGATCTGAAATCCGTTGCAGATCCCGAGCACGGCGCCACCGGCCCGGGCGTGCGCCGTGACGGCCGCCATCACGTTCGAGAAGCGGGCGATCGCCCCGGAGCGCAGGTAGTCGCCGTAGCTGAAGCCGCCCGGGAGGATCACCACATCGGCCTGGCGCAGGTCGGTATCGCGATGCCACACGAAGTATGCCTCGGAGCCGGCCGCGTGCGCCGCCGCGAGGGTCTCGGCGTCGCAGTTCGAGCCCGGAAAGACGATCACCGCCACCCGTTTCATCGGGGCGTGTCTCCGTCCACCACGAGGTCGTAGTCCTCCGTCACCGGGTTCGCGAGCAAGCGGTCGCACATGGCGCGCGCGCGGGCGAGCGCTTCGTCCCGCGAGCCCGCGTTCACGTCGAGCACCACGTGCTTCCCCATCCGCACGCGGGCCACGTCGCCGAACCCCAGCGCGTGAAGCGCATGCTCCACCGCTTGGCCCTGCGGGTCGAGCAACGCGGCGCGCGGCATGACCCGGACCTCGACGCGGAAGGCGCTCATCCTTGGCCGCTCCGATAGTCCCGGCCCTTCTCCGCTCCCTCACGAATCACGATGGGCCCGGCGATCTCAGTCTCCGGATCCTCCGCCGCCTCGGCAAAGAACCCCAGCGTCGTCGCCCGCAGGATGCCGTACGCCATGTAGGCGACACCGAGCGGGAAGAAGAAGGCATCGTGCTCGAGCAGGCCGAAGATGAGAATAAACAGAATGGTCGCGAGCCCCAAGAGACCCTTCACGCTGCGGAAGCCGGCACGCGGCAGGGTGGCATATCGCACGTTGCTCACCATGAGAATCGTGAGCAGGATCATCAGGATCTGCATCAGATGGTGCCGCGGGAGGAAGCGGAACACCTGTTGGTACAGGTCCGTGGTCGTAAACGGGTAGAACGTCGCGAGCGTCATCCCCGCTGCGGGAGACGGCAAGCCGATGAAGTACTGTTTCGCGCGCCCCGCCTGCGTGATGTTGAAGCGGGCGAGGCGAATCGCGGCCGCCATCACGTAGAAGTAGCAGAAGATCCACTCCGCCTGTCCCCCGCTCGCGAACTCGAGCTGATAGATGAGGAACGCGGGTGCGGCCCCGAAGCTGACCACGTCGACCAGGCTGTCCAGCTCGGCACCGAATCGCGTGCCGGTCTTGGAGAGCCGGGCCACGCGGCCATCGAGCGCGTCCAGGATGCCCGCGAAGAAGATGTACCAGCTCGCCCGGTAGAACTCCGCGCGTGACGCCAGCACCATGGCCCAGATGCCGAAGAACAGATTGAACAGGGTGAAGAGGCTCGGCACCACGACCACCACCCGGCGGATGTCGGGACTGGGGAAAGGTCTCATGCGCCGTACTCCGCGAGCACGGTGGCGCCCGCGCGTACCCGGTCGCCGACGGCGACCCGGACGGCCGGGCGGGCGGCCGCCGGCAGGAAGACGTCCACGCGCGAGCCGAAGCGAATCATCCCCATCCGGGTGCCTTGCACGCCTCGATCCCCGGGTTTCCCGTCGGTGACGATCCGTCGCGCGATGAGGCCGGCGATCTGGCGCACGAGCAGCGGTCCCCGAGTTCCGCCCACACCGACCGAGGACTGCTCGTTGTCGAGGCTCGCCTTGTCCGAGGCGGCATGCAGGAACCGGCCGGGGTTGTAGCGCACGAGCTCGACTGTGCCCGTCACCGGATAGCAGTTCACGTGCACGTCAAACACGCTCATGAAGATCGAGATGCGCGTCGCACGATTCCTCACGTACATCGGTTCATCCGTCTCTCGGATGTCTACGACCTTGCCGTCGGCCGGTGCGATAACGTACTGGTCGCCGCGCGGACCGCTGCGTACCGGATCCCGGAAGAACACGAGCAGCCACACCGCAATCAGCGTCCACGGGACCAGGGCGGCCCAGATCCACGGGCCCCACGCGGCCACGCCCCAGCCACCGAGCGCGACCATGGCCCATGCCGGGATAATGAAAGGCCAGCCTTCGGGCGCGATTCGCATCATGCGTCGACAAGTGGCTTGCCCGTGATGCGCCGGTACGCTTCCAGGTAGCGCTCGCTCGTCGCCTGGACCACGGCGGCCGGCAGCGCCGGAGGCGGGGCGTTGCCGTCCCACTTGCCCTCCTGCTTCAGCCCGGCGAGGTAGTCGCGCAGGGGCTGCTTATCGAAGCTGGGCTGGCTTCGGCCGGGCGCGTAACGGTCCGCGGGCCAGAAGCGCGACGAGTCGGGGGTGAGGATCTCGTCGATCACGAGCAGCCGGCCGTCGGGCGTGGTCCCGAACTCGAACTTGGTATCGGCAATGATGATGCCCCGCGGAGCGGCGTAAGCCCGCCCCGCTTCGTACAAGCCGAGACTCGCCCGCTTGAGCTGCTCGGCGAAGGCGGGTCCCAGGGTCTCGGCCATGTGACCGAAGGTGACGTTCTCATCGTGTCCGACGTCGGCCTTGGTGGCCGGCGAGAAGATCGGGGGATCGAGTCGGGCGCTTTCGACCAACCCGGTGGCGAGCGGCTCCCCTGCCAGGGTGCCGGACCGCTGATACTCGGCCCAGGCCGAGCCCGTGATGTACCCCCGTATCACGCATTCGAACAGCACGGGTGCCGTGCGGCGCACGAGCATCGCCCGACCCACGAGCGTGGGCCGGAACGGCTCGAGCGCGGGCAGCCGCATGACGATCTCGTCGGCGTCTGCCGACAGGAAATGACTCGAGACCACGGACGCGAGCCGCTCGAACCAGAACGCGCTGATTTGGGTGAGCACCGCGCCTTTGTGGGGCACCAGCTCGCGCAGAACCACGTCGAACGCGCTCACGCGATCGCTGGCGACGAGCAGGAGGGTCTGTGCGTCGACCTCGTAGACTTCCCGCACTTTCCCCCGCCGCAGCAGGGGCAGGGGCAGGGCACTCGCGATCAATGCCGACGTCATACCGTCACCTCCGCCATGGTTGCAGTCGGCGCCGCGGCTTCGATCCGCCGGAGCACCGCCGGCAGCACCTGATCGAGAAAGTCGTCTACCTGCCGGGCCGCGCGCCCGGTGTACGCTGCCGCCTCGAGCTCGTCGGGGCGGATGGCGACCTTGAGCGTCTTGAACGCCGGGTCGCGGGCCAGCCGGTCCAGCAGGTCGTTCGGCGCCCCGTGCTCTGCCACGGCCTGCGCCACCGCGAGGCTGTGCGTGCGAATCACCTCGTGCAGTCGCTGCCGGTCACCACCCGCTTTCACCCCCCGCACGAGCAGCCGCTCGGTCGCGAGGAACGGGAGCTGCTCCGCCACGTGGCGCGCAATCACGGGTTCGCGCACCTCGAGGCCCGCCGCCACGTTCGTGGCCAGGACCAGGATCGCGTCCGTGGCCAGAAACGCCTCGGGCAAAACGAGACGACGGTTGGCACTGTCATCCAGCGTGCGCTCGAGCCATTGCTCCGCGGCGGTGTGCCAGGCGTTCCCCTCCAGCTCGATGATGAAGCGCGCCAGGCTCGTCATGCGCTCGGCCCGCATCGGGTTGCGCTTGTACGCCATGGCGGAGGATCCCACCTGATCGCTCTCGAACGGCTCGAGCATCTCCCCTTCGTGCTGCAGCAGACGCAGGTCGGTGGCGAACTTTGCGGCGGATTGCGCGATACCCGTCAATGCGGCGAGCACCTGCGCGTCGAGCTTCCGCGGATACGTCTGACCGGTGACCGGAAACACCCGCGCGAACCCCATCTTCCGTGCCACACGCGCATCGAGCTCGCGGACCTTCTCGTCGTCGCCGTCGAACAACTCGAGGAAGCTGGCTTGTGTGCCCGTCGTGCCCTTTACGCCCCGGAATTGCAGCGTCTCGAGGCGGTGGAGCAGCTCCTCCGCATCGAGCAGGAACTCCTGCATCCAGAGGGTGACCCGCTTGCCGACGGTCGTGAGCTGGGCCGGCTGGAAGTGCGTGTAGGCGAGACATGGCAGGTCGCGGTGGCGACGGGCGAGCTTCGAGAGCGCTACGAGCACGGCGGCCACCCGGCCCAGCAGGAGCTCCAGTCCTTCGCGCATCAGCAGCAGGTCGGCGTTGTCGGTCACGTAGGCGCTCGTCGCGCCGAGATGAATGAACGGGCGCGCCGCCGGTGCCTGCTCTCCGAGGTGATGGATGTGCGCCATCACGTCGTGACGCAACCGCTTCTCGTACTCCGCGGCCCGCTCGAGGTCCGCGTCGTCGAGGTGTGCCCGGAGCTCGGTCAGCGCGCGCTCCGGCACGTCCAGGCCCAGCTCCCGCTGCCCCTCCATGAGCGCGAGCCACAGGCGTCGCCACAGGCCGATGCGCCGCCGTTCTCCCCAGAGCGCCTGCATCGCCGGGGAGGCGTAGCGCTGGGACAACGGCGAGCTGTACGTCACACCGCGGCCTTCGCGCGCGTGGCCAGCTTGCTCCAGTCGGCGAGGAACTGCTCCAGCCCCCGGTCGGTGAGAGGGTGCTGCAATAACTTCTTCAGAACGTCCGGGGGAAGGGTGGCGACGTCGGCGCCGATCATCGCGGCCTCCACCACGTGGCGCGGGTGCCGGATGGACGCCGCCAGGATCTCGGTGCCGAGCTGGTAGTTATCGAAGATCACCCGCGCCTCCCGGATCACGTCCATGCCCTCCTGCCCGACATCATCGAGCCGGCCGATGAACGGACTGACGTATGCAGCCCCCGCCTTGGCCGCGATGAGGCACTGCACGCTCGAGAAACAGAGCGTGACGTTCGTCTTGATGCCGTCATCGGCAAGCCGGCGGACCGCCACCATGCCGGCCTCGAGCATCGGGATCTTTACGACGATATTGTCCGCGATCTTGGCGAGCTCCTTGCCTTCGCGCACCATGCCGTCCGCTTCGATCGCGACCACCTCGGCGGACACCGGGCCGTCGACCAGGGAGCAGATCTCCTTCAACACGTCCCGGGGATCGAGATCACCCGCCTGTTTGGCCAGGAGCGACGGGTTGGTCGTGATGCCGTCGATCAGGCCCGCCTGGGCGGCCCAGCTGATGTCCTTGAGGCTCGCCGTGTCCAGGAAAAACTTCATGGCTCAATCCTCGGCAAAGAGGTCAGCGGGATAACGCACCGCCACGAGATACAGACCCTGAGGCGGAGCGGGCGGGCTGGCCGCCTGGTTATCGGTCGCGGCGAGGAGGCGGGGAAAATCCTCGAAGGGACGCCGGTCGAGCGCGATGTCCACCATGGCGCCCACCAGGAAGCGCACCATCCGATGCAGGAACCGGTCGGCCTCGATCGTGAACGCCACACCCACTCCGTCGGTCCGCGGCGCCCACTCGGCGAGCGCCACGCGGCTGCGGTAATGGGGCCGGCCCGAGCCCGCCCGGGTCGCGGCGAGCCCGCGGAAGTCATGCTCGCCGGGAAGCACACCGGCCGCGCGGGCGAGCGCCGTCAGATCGAGCGGGCGACCCAAGGCCCATTCATAGGGCCGCCGGAACGGCGATTGAGCCGCTTCGTCGGTACCGATCACGTACCGGTAGCGGCGGGCCTCTGCGCTGCGGCGCGCATCGAACCCCGGCCGCATCGGGTGCACTCGCTCCACCCAAATATCGCGCGGGAGCAGCGCATTGAGCGCGCGGTGTAACCCGTCGCGATCCACGGCCCAGCGGTCGTCGGCGGCAAACCCGACGCCCTGGCCGAGGGCGTGCACGCCCGTATCAGTACGTCCGGCTCCCGTCGCCGACGTTGGGCGGCCCATGAGCCGGGCCAACGTGTCCTCGAACTCGGCCTGCACGGTGCGCGCATTCGGCTGCCGCTGCCAGCCCGCGAACTGCGCCCCGTCGTATTGCACCACGGCGAGGTAGGGCCGGCTCGTCACGGGCGAAAGATAGGGTCGAGTGGGGGGGGCAATCAAGCCACGCAACCCCTTGTGGCATTTGACAAAAGGCGATTTTCCCGGGTAGGTTTGGCAGGCCCGAAATCCCTAGCCCCGTGCCCGCCGCTTCGCCCTCCGAACCCACCCCGCTGCGTCGCGCGATCGCCTCTCTCGCCGACCGCCGCTCGCTCAGCGAGCATGAAGCCACCGCAGCGTTCGGCGTCATCATGCGTGGCGAAGCGACGCCAGCCGAAATCGCGGCGTTGCTCATGGGCATGCGCGTGAAGGGCGAATCGGCCGACGAGGTAGCCGGGGCGGCGCGGGCGCTCCGCGAGGCGATGGTGCCGGTCGAGGTCGAGGGCGACGCCCTCGTGGATACGTGCGGTACGGGTGGCGGCGCGGTTTCCACGTTCAATATCTCGACGGCCGCGGCGTTCGTCGCGGCGGGCGCGGGCGCGGTGGTCGCGAAGCACGGCAACCGCTCCTTCACCTCGAGATGCGGCTCGGCGGACGTGCTCGAGGCACTGGGGATATCCATCAGTATGGACGCCGCCGAGGCTGCTCGAGTGTTACGAGAGGCCTGCGTCACGTTCTTGTTTGCGCCCAACTTCCATCCCGCCATGAGGCACGCGGCGCCGGTGCGGCGGGAGCTCGCGGTTACCACGGTGATGAACTTGCTGGGCCCGCTCGCGAATCCCGCGAGAGTGCGGCGTCAGGTCCTGGGCGTGGCCGATCGGGATCGCGCGCCACTCATGGCGGCCGCGCTGGCGCGTCTCGGAACCGAGCATGCACTCGTGGTGCACGCCCGCGTCGGTATGGACGAAATCTCCCCAACCGGCATCACCGACGTGTGGGAAGTGAAGGGGAGCGCGGTGTCGACTTGGGAGCTGGACGCCGCGCGTTACCGTCTCGGACCCGCCGACGTGACGGCGCTGGCAGGCGGCGATCCGCCCGCCAACGCCGCTCGCATCGAGCGGCTACTCGCCGATGGCCGGGAGGACACGGCTGGCTACGCGGCGCTGGTGCTCAATGCGGGGGCTGCGATCTATGTCGCCGCGCTCGCTCCCTCGTACGAGGAGGGCGTGGCGACGGCGCTGCGGACACTTCGGAGCGGTGGAGGCCGGGAGGCGCTCGAGCGCCTGCGCCGCGCGACTAGTACTTCCGAATCACGCCCACGACCACGCCCTGCACCATGACATCCCGCTCGTTCAGGCGCAGCGGTGTCATGGTGGGGTTCGCCGGCTCGAGCCGGATCCAACCGCCCGGCTCGCGATAGAAGCGCTTGACCGTGGCGCTCGAGCCCTGCACCAACGCGACGACGGTCTGGCCGTTGTCCGCCTGGTTGCGCTCCTGTACCACGATGAAATCGCCGTCCTTGATGTGCTCGTCGATCATCGACTGACCGCGCACCCGCAGGACGTAGCTGCGGCCACGACGCGGAATGAGGTCGTCGGGCACGGCGATCGTATCGCTGCCACTCACCGCTTCGATCGGCTCGCCCGCGGCGACCAGACCGAAGAGCGGCAGCTCAGTGGCACCGCTTTGACCGCGCGGGGGCACCACTTCGATGCCGCGACTCTCGTTGTGAGCGCGCCGGATGTACCCTTTGCGTTCCAGGTTGGTGAGGTGCTCGTGGACCGTGGCGAGGGACCGGAACGTAAACCGCTTCGCGATCTCTTCGAAGCTCGGGGCATACCCCTGCTCGGAGATCTGCGTGGAGATGAAATCGAGAATCTCGCGCTGGCGCCTGGTGAGCGGCACATGTGCTCCCGAACGGAAACCGAAGCTTAATTTACCCGAAAATCGACCGAACGCAAGTTGATGGCTCCCGACCGGCTGCAAGCGATTCTGGAAGCGACCCGCGAACGGGTCGCCGCCCTGCGATCGCGGACGCGCGAGCTCGAGCAACAGGCCGCCGCCGCTCCGGCGCCGCGCGCCTTCGTCCGAGCCATGGCGGGACCCGAAGTCGGCGTCATCGCCGAGGTGAAGCGGCGCTCGCCGTCCGCCGGTGCGATCCGCGAAGACCTCGATCCGGTAGACCATGCGCGGGCGTATGCCCAGGGCGGGGCGGTGGCGATCTCGGTGCTCACCGACGAGCGGCATTTCGGAGGGTCACTCGACGACTTGTCCCGCGTCACCGCCGCAGTCGCGGTGCCGGTGCTGCGGAAGGACTTCATTCTCGACGAGTTGCAGCTGTACGAGGCACGCGCGGCCGGCGCCAGCGCGATTCTGTTGATCGCCCGCGCTCTGACGCCGGCCCGAGTGCGGACGCTCTCGGCGGCGGCTCGGGCCTTGGGGCTCGGTGTCCTGGTGGAAGTGCACACGGAGGCGGAGCTCGCCGTCGCCGTCGCCGGCGACCCGACGGCCGTGGGAGTGAACAGTCGCGACCTCACGACGTTCGCCGTCGACCTGGCGATAGCGGAACGCCTGGTGGCGCAGGTCCCGGCCGACCTGCCGGCCATCGCCGAGAGCGGGATTGCCACACGCACGGACGTCGAGCGAATGGCCGCAGCGGGAGCGGACCTGGTGCTGGTCGGAACGTCGGTCGCTCGTACCGACGATCCGGCTGCGGCGGTGCGGGCGTTGACGGGCGTCCGGAGAGCAGGGAGGAGCCGATGATGAAATTGTGGATTGCAATCCGCAATGGGGTGCGCCCATGACCGACGTCCGCGTCCCAACGCCCGGCCGCTTCGGTCCCTACGGCGGCCGCTACGTCCCCGAGACCCTCATGGCCGCGCTCGAAGAGCTCGATCGGGTCTATGCGGCCGCGCGGCAGGATCGGGCGTTCTGGGCGGAGCTCGAGGGACTGCTCAAGAACTACGTCGGCAGGCCGACGCCGCTCTCAGAGGCCCCTCGCCTCGCCGCCCAGGTCGGGACCGGGGTGGTGGTGGCCTTGAAGCGCGAGGACCTGAACCACACCGGAGCGCACAAGATCAACAACACGCTGGGGCAGGTCTTGCTGGCGCGCCGCATGGGCAAGTCCCGGATCATCGCCGAGACGGGAGCGGGTCAACACGGGGTGGCCACTGCGACGGTCTGCGCCCGCTTCGGCCTCGAGTGCGTCGTCTACATGGGCGAAGAAGACATGCGGCGCCAGCGCTTGAACGTCTATCGCATGGAGCTGATGGGCGCGCGCGTCGTTCCCGTGACGTCCGGTACACGGACCCTCAAGGATGCGACGAACGAGGCGTTGCGCGACTGGGTCACGAACGTGACCAACACCCACTACATCATCGGGTCCGTGGTGGGACCGGACCCGTTCCCGCGTATCGTGCGGGACTTTCAAGCGGTGATCGGGCGTGAAGCGCGGGCGCAGGCCGTCGAGCGCTGGGGCCGGCTGCCGAGTACGGTGGTGGCGTGCGTGGGTGGGGGCTCGAACGCCATGGGCATCTTCACGGCGTTCTTGGGCGACCGAGGGGTGGCGCTCGTCGGAGTCGAAGCGGCCGGGGCGGGGCTCGAGAGCGGTCGCCATGCCGCCTCGCTCAGCCGGGGCCGGCCCGGGGTGTTTCACGGCAGCCTGAGCTACTTGCTGCAGGACGCCGACGGCCAAGTCCAACCGGCGCATAGCGTGTCGGCCGGCCTCGATTACCCGGGCGTGGGACCCGAGCATGCTTTTCTCAAGGACAGCGGTCGCGTATTGTATGAGGCGGTAACCGACCGGCAGGCGCTGGAGGCATTCGCGGCCCTGTCCCGGCTCGAGGGCATCCTGCCGGCGTTGGAGAGCGCGCACGCCATCGCCTGGGTGTTGGCCCGCCGCGGCCGGTGGCAGGCCGGCGACATCGTCATGGTCAATCTGAGCGGCCGCGGCGACAAGGACGTCGCCATGGTCGCGGAACTGACGGGAGCCACCCTCTGACCAACGGGCCCATACCCGAGCTGGCGCTGCCGCCGCAACAGGTCGAGGACCTGATGCAGGTCCTCTCCAAGGGCATCCGGGCCACGCAGCTGTACCTCCCCAACAATCCGGTCTACCAACGGGCGGTCGACAACATCCGCGGCGCGTTCCGCCAGATCTGGCAGGCAACGGACGATCTGGTATTCGACGTGGGTGAGACGGAGCTGCGCTGGGAAGACAATGTGGTGTACAACCAGGAGCAGCGGAACGAAAGCATCGCGTGGACGCTGTACAAGGACGGCGTACGCTCGCTCGCCTTCAAACCGGGCGTCGAGGAGAAGGAGATCGTGCGCTTCCTGGGCGTGCTCCAACAGGCCCGCAATCTCCAGGCGGACGCGCCCGATGACCTGTTGACGCTGCTCTGGTCGGAGGACTTCCAGCTGATCGCGTATACGTTCCGCGAGCTCGCGACCGAGAACGCCGCGCCGATCGAAGCGGGTGAGACAATCACCTCCGCGCCACCGAGCCAGCTCCGTCACCAGGTCGAGGAGGAAGCGCCGCCCAAGCGAGAAGGCCTGGTATCGATCGATGATTTCGATACCACGCTCTATTTCCTGGAAGACAACGAAATCGACTATCTCAAGAAGGATGTCGAGCGGGAGTACTCCCAGGACCTGCGGCGCAGCGTGCTCTCGATGCTGTTCGATCTGCTCGAGCTCCAAACGTACGGCACGGTGCGCGCAGAGCTCATCTCGATCGTCGAGAACTTCATTCCATACCTGCTCGGCGCCGGAGACTTTCGTTCCGTCGCGTTCATCCTGCGCGAGACTCGCGCCGTGCTGCAGCGAGCGCGCGAGCTGATTCCCGAGCACCGCCAGACGCTCGAGGTCCTCCCCTCCCGATTGTCGCAAAGCGATTCGCTGTCCCAGCTGCTCCAGGCACTCGACGAGGCGACGGTGCACCCCACGGAGGAAGAGCTCTCCGAGCTGTTCCAGGAGCTCCGGCCGGAGGCGCTCGCGACGCTGATGGTATGGATCGGCAAGATGCACGAGCCGTACGTCCGCGACCTGGTGCAGGGGGCTGCCGCCCGCTTGGCGCAGGCGAACACCGCCGAAGTCCTGAAGGCGCTCGCGAGCCCGGACCCCGCCGCGCAGCTCGAGATGGTCAAGCTCTCGGGACGCCTGCGGCTGACCGGCGCGCCGGACGGCATGGAGCCCCTTCTCGGGTCCGAGGACCGCGGCCTGAAGCTCGCGGTGGTCGAGGCGCTGACCGCGATCGCGAGCCCGTCCGCCATGCGCTTGCTCGAGAAGGCCGTGGACGACTCGGACCGCGACGTGCGCATCGCTGCCGTGCGCTTCCTCGCGTCCCGGGGGTACCGCAACGCCGCGGCGCGGGTCGAGTCCATGGTGTCGGGCGCGAAGATCAAGAACGCCGATCTGACGGAGAAGATGGTGTTCTTCGAGGCGTACGGCTCGCTCGTGGGCGCAAAGGGGATCCCGACGCTCGCGAAGATGCTCTCGGCAAAGAGCCTGCTCGGCAAGCGCGAAGACCCGGAGACCCGGGCGTGCGCGGCCATGGCGCTCGGCAAGATCCGCACGCCCGAAGCGCGCGCCGTGCTGGAGCGCGCGGCGCAGGACAAGGAGCCCCTGGTGAAAAACGCGGTGAGCCGAGCGCTGCGCGAAGTGGGAGCCGGGGGAGGGGGGGCCGGGTGACCGAGAAGCGCCCCGCGGCGCGTCAGTCGATCGCCGAGACCGTCCAGACGACGGATGGCTTCCTCCGCCACGCCGGCCGGGAGTTCCTGGTCGTGCTCTACACGGCGTTCAGGTCCCTCAAGCTCTATCCGCTCGAGAATGCCCAGGTGCAGAAGGCGCTCGACGATCTCACCCAGACCACGCAACACCTGCTCGACGTCGAGAAGGAATTGGAGGTGCGAATACAGGGCGAATTCATCTTCGTCAATTCCACGCGACTCCGGCTCGACCTCGACAACTACGCCTCCTTCTCCCACATCCTCGGGGTCTTGACCCAGTGCGGCATCGGTGCGGTCCGCATCGACGAGGGAGTCGAGCGCAAGCAGCTGCAGGTCTTCGTCTCCCTGCTCCTGTCATACGCGGCCAGGGAAGCGACCCCGAACAAGGTCTTCGAGATCGGCCAGAAGCTCTCGGATGGCGGCGTGACCCACATCAGCGTCGAGCCGCCGCTCGAGACCGACGAGGACGCCGAGGACGAGGAGCGCCAGAAGGAAGCCGCCAAGCGGACGTACGCCCGATCGGTGGCGGTGACCAAGGAAGTCATCAACTCGATCCGCATGGGACGCACGGCGAACGTCAAGAAGGTCAAGCGTGCCGTGCAGGCGATTGTCGACCAGGTGTTGAACAACGAGGCCTCGCTCATGGGCCTCACGACGCTCCGCGACTACGACGAATACACGTTCACCCACTCGGTGAACGTCTGCATCTTCTCAGTCGCGCTCGGCCGCAAGCTCGGGCTCACCAAGCTGCAGCTCTACGATCTGGGTATGGCCGCGCTGTTTCACGACGTCGGCAAATCCCGAGTGCCGCTCGAGGTGCTCAACAAGCAGGGCGGATTGAGCGACGAAGAGTGGCGGATCATGCAGGCGCACCCGTGGCTCGGCGTGCTCACGCTGTTCGGCCTGCGTGGGTACGGCGAGATTCCGTACCGCGGCATGATCGTCGCCTACGAGCACCACATGAAGACCGATCTGACGGGGTACCCGAAGTCACTCCGCTCGCGCGAGCTGTCCATCTACTCGAAGATCGTCGCCGTCGCCGACGGCTTCGACGCGGCCACGAGCCGCCGCGTCTATCAGACCGTGCCCATCCAGCCGGACCAGGTGCTCAAGGAGATGTGGGAAAATCCGCGCCGCGGCTACGACCAGATCGTCGTCAAGGCGTTCATCAACCTGATCGGCATCTATCCCGTGGGGACGTGCATCATCCTCGACACGTACGAAGTGGCCCTCGTCCACAGCGCCAATCCCGACGTGACCCACGTGCATCGCCCGGTGGTCCGCATCGTCACCACGCCGGACGGCGGCGTCCAGCACCCGGGCTTCCTAGCGGACCTCGCCCAACGGGACGTCGAGGGGCATTTCCCGCGGTCCATCGTCAAGGTCACCGACCCAGCCAAGTACGGTATCAACGTCGCCGACTACTTTGTCTGAGCATCCCATCGCCGCACGCTGGCGGGCGCTGGGGAAGGGCGCCGGCACGCGGCGCGCTGCCCTCATCCCCTACCTCACCGCCGGATTTCCGACGCCCGAGCTCTCTCTCGAAGCCCTGCAGGTGGTCGCGAGCGCGGGCGCCGACTTCATCGAAGTCGGTGTGCCGTTCTCGGACCCGCTCGCCGACGGCCCCACCATTCAGCGCTCCACCCAGGCGGCGCTCGAGCAGGGAATGACCGTGGCGCGGGTGCTCGAGCAGATTCACCGCGCCGGGCTGCCCGTTCCAGTGATCGTCATGACGTATCTCAACCCGGTCCTGGCCTTTGGTCTCGAGCCGTTTCTTCGCGACGCCGCCGCTGCCGGCGTGGCCGGTCTGCTGCTCACCGATTTCCCGGCCGGGGCGGATCCCGCCCTCGAGGACGCCGTCGGGCAGAGCCCCCTCGCGCTGATCCGGCTCATCGCGCCCACGACGACCGCCGATCGGCTGGCGCGGGCGGTACGGGGCGCGAGCGGGTTCCTGTACCTCATCTCCCGGCTTGGCGTCACCGGGGCTCGCGACAGCGTGCCGCCCGATTTGGGTGAGCATGTGACGCGCGTGCGGGCCGCGAGCCCGCTGCCGCTGGCGGTGGGATTCGGCATCGGCACACCCGCGCAGGCGCGCGCGGCCGCCGTGCTCGCGGACGGGGTGGTGGTCGGCAGCGCCGTCGTCGACGCGTTGGGAGCGGGTGGACCGGATGCCGCCGGACGCCTGGTACGGGACCTCGCTGCCGCCGTGCACGCCCCTCCCGTATGACCGCCAACCGGCTCGTCACGATCTACAGTCACGCCCTCGCCTGGGGCGGGGTGCTGGTCCTCGCCGCCGCGCTCATCGCCGACCCGCGGTGGACCGGCCAGGTGTTCGACATGGCCGGACTGCTCGGCGCCGCGGTCTTCCTGCGCGGCGCTCAAGTGCCCTTGAGCAAGTACTCCTATCTCACCCAGACCGGCCTCGTGGCGCTCGCGGGGAGCCTCCTGGTCGGAGTCCCGGCAACCGCCGTCGCCCTGGCGGGCGGAGTGCTGGGGGCCGACTGGCTGTGGCAAAAGAAGATGTTTCGCGCGGCGCTCGTGAATCTCGGGCGAGAGGTGATCGCGCTCGTCGGTGCATACGGCGTGTATGCGGGCGCGCTGCAGGTCTTCGACGTCGCGGCGCCGGGCCTGCGCGTGGACCTGGTGCCCGCGCTGTTCTTCTATTGTCTCGCGTACTTCGTCATGAGCCGGCTGCTCTTCTACTTCGCGCTGATCATCCGAGGCAAGCTCGAACAGGATGAGCGCCTCCTGATCCTGCGCTACGAGTGCATCGGATACGGCGCCACCATCATCGCCGTCGGCCTCGTGGTCGGAACCGTGACGTACTGGCCACCGCTCGCCTGGGTGTTCGTCGGGGCCGCACTCGGGGCGCTCGGGTGGCTCTTCAAGCACACGCTGGAAGAGGCGATTGCCGCCGAGGAGCTGAACAAGATCCACGCCATGGAAGCGGTGATCACGAGCAACATCAGTCTGGAGGATTCGTTCGCGCGAATCGAGCGGCTGGCCCACCGGCTCGTGGATTGGGGAGATTTTCGCATCTATCGCCGGCAGGAGGGCGCGCTGCAGCTCTCCTATCGCGGACACATCGGGCGGGGCGACCGGGGTGAGCCCAGCTCCGACACCGCGGCCCTGCGCGAGACCGTTACGCTGACGGGTGAACCGGTGGTGATCGACGACGTCACGCGCGACAAGCGCATCGCCGATGCCCCGCTCGTGGTCCAGAGCCTCGTGATGGTCCCCCTCAAGTTCGGGGATCAGGTCATCGGCACGCTGGAGCTCGAGCACCACAAGCGGAAGGTGTATCGCGGCAAGGACGTCGTGACCATCAACACGTTCGCGAACCAGCTCGCCACCGCGATCCATATCACCGAGCTGCGGCGCCCGTTGGTGGAGACGGTCGAAACGCTCACGCAGCAGCTCGGAACGCTCGCACGTGCCGCGGAGTCGCTGCGGGAGGCAGCGGGGGCCGTGGCACAGTCGACCGGCACGATCCGACAAGGCGTCCTGGCGGAGCAGAGAGAGGTGTCGGGAGGGCTCGAGGCCACGGAGAGCCTGGCCCAGGTGTCCCGCCGCGTCTCGGAGGACGGCACCGAGGCGGCGCAGGCGTCGAGTACCGCCAGTGAAGTGGCGAGCCAGAACCGCCACCAGATTCAGGACGCCATTGGGCGGCTCGTGGCGCTGAAGACGTTCGTGGCGGAGGCGTCGGCCAAGGTTCAGCAGCTCGGGCAAGTCAGCAGGCGCATCACCGGATTCATCGCCTCGATCCGCGAGCTCGCCGACATGACCAACTTGCTGGCGCTGAACGCGGCGATCGAGGCGGCCCGCGCGGGCAAGCACGGGAAGGGCTTCGCGGTGGTGGCGGACGAAGTCCGGCGGCTGGCGGAGCAGAGCGCGAGCGCCGCGGTCGAGGCGGGCGAGCTGGTCCAGGACATCCACCGCCAGGTGGGCGAGGTGGTCGAACAGATGCGGCGCGGCCAGGTGAACGTCGGCGGCGTCGAGGAACTGTCCTCGACGGCCTTGCAGGCGCTCGACGCGATCGTCGCCGCCACCGCCGAAGCCACGTCCCACGCGCAGCGCATCGCCGCGGCCGCGGGCGAGCAGGACAAGGCCTTCGTGCGTCTCCGCGAGCGCATCCATGCCGTGGCCCAGATCGCGGGGAAGAATCGCGCCGAGGCCGACGACGTCGCGATCCGCGCGGAGGAGGCGGCCCGCGGCCTCACGGACCTGGAGCGCGCCACCCGGGAGCTCGAGGACGTCGCTGCCATGCTGCGCGAACTGACACGAGGCTTTGCCAGCATCGCGTAGCCCGCTTACCATTCTCCCGTGGCCAAGCGGGAACGGGTGTACGTGGCGCTCGGGTCGAACATGGGTGATCGCGAGGCGCATCTCGCGTACGCACGCGACCGGCTCGCCGTCCTGCCCGACACTCGGGTCATCCAGGCCTCCCGCATCGAAGAGACCGCCCCCCTGGGACCTGTGCCACAGGGCCCCTACCTGAACCAGATGGTCCTGCTCGAGACGGCGCTCGAGCCGCGGGTGCTCCTCGACCATCTGCTTGCCATCGAAGCGGAGCGCGGGCGAGAGCGCTTGGTTCGGTGGGGCCCCAGGACCCTCGACCTGGACATCGTCCGGTACGGTGATCGGGCGGTCCAGCAGCCGGAGTTGACCATCCCGCATCCCGGTCTCCCGCACCGGGATTTTTGGCTCCGGGAGCTGGCCGAGTTGGACGCTCCCGCTCGCGCAGAGCCGGCCCGTGGCTGACGAGCGGAAGGCGGTCACGGTGGTCGAGCTGCTGGGAATGAAGCAACGTGGCGAGCGCATCGTCGCGCTCACCTGCTACGATGCCCTGTTTGCCCGCCTGCTGGACGCCGCCGGGGTGGACATTCTGCTCGTCGGAGATTCGGTGAACCAGGTGCTTGCAGGCGCGGATACGACGCTCTCGGCTACGCTCGACCAGATGATCTATCACACCACGATCGTCCGCCGGGGGGCCACTCGCGCGATGGTGGTGTGCGACATGCCTTTCCTTACCTATCAGGTGTCGCGTGAGGAGGCGATCCGGAACTCGGGTCGGGTGATGCAGGAGACCGGGTGCCACGCGGTGAAGCTCGAGGGCGGGGCGCCCGTGGCGGAGACGACGCGCGCCCTGGTCGACGTCGGGATCCCCGTCATGGGTCACCTCGGCCTCACGCCCCAGTCCGTGCACGCACTGGGCGGATATCGCGTTCAGGGGCGCGACGAGCGCTCGGCGGAGCGCCTCAAGGCGGACGCGAGTGCGCTGGAGCAGGCCGGAGCGTTCGCCGTGGTTCTCGAGCTGGTACCCGCGCCGCTCGCGTCCCAGATCAGCAAGGCCCTCACGATTCCCACCATCGGCATCGGCGCGGGCCCGGCGTGCGACGGCCAGGTACTGGTGCTCCCGGACATGCTGGGCCTGAACGAGCAATTCAGCGCGAAGTTCGTGAAGCGATACGCCGCTCTCGCGGAAGACGTCCGCGAAGCGGTCACTCTGTACGCGGCCGAGGTACGCGAGGGCCGCTATCCAGGACCCGAACACTCCTTCCCCAAATGAGCGACCTGACACGGCGGGAACTGATCAAGATGCTGGGCGCGGTGGCCATGGCTCCGGTGAGCCGGACCGACGTGAATGCGCCGTCAGCGGACTCGAGCGGACCGGGGTTCCGGATCCGCACCATCACGGCCGGCACCAACGTTCGTGGTGCCGCCGACACCGCAGGCGTGGAAGCGGCGCTGGCGTTCCTCAAGCGCGCGAAGCGGGTCGTCGTTGACGCGGGCTACGAGCTGCAAACGCTCCGCATAGCCACCCAGCCCTTCCTCGAGGATGCGCGACCCCGCGCGCGTGCCGATGCACTCCCTGCCATCCAGGCGCTCGACCGCACGGTCGCCGCCGAGGGCGTGCTCTTGAGCATCGGCCCGGCGCTGGCGCCCGACGGCGATGATCCCGACTTTGGCGCGTGGGCCGCGGAGCTCGCCCGGACGACGCGGAACGTCAGTTTCACGGTGCGCGTCGCCTCACCCGAGCGCAGCGCCTCACCACGAGGCGTGACGGCCGCGGGCGAAGCCATGACGGCGATCGCCCGGTCCACCGCCGCAGGCATCGGCAACTTCCGCTTCGCTGCCGCCGCCAACGTTCCGGCCGGCACACCATTCTTTCCCGTCGCGTACCATCAGGGATCGGACGCCGTCGCGGTCGGGCTCGAATCGCCTCCGCTGCTCGCGGCCGCGTTCAGCGGGGCGAACACCCTGGTGGACGCCAAGCAGCGCCTTGCGGCGATGCTCGATTCCCGGCTGCGGCCCGTGGAGCAGCTCGTGAAAGACGCCGCCCGCCGCGACGAGCGGAGCTATTTGGGTATCGACGTCTCCCCTGCGCCAGGCAAGGACGCGAGTATCGGAGGGGCGATCGAGGTACTCACGGGAGTCCCGTTCGGCAGCGCCTCCACGCTCGCCGGGTGCGCGGCCATCACGGACGTCTTGAAGAGCCTCAAGATCAAAACGTGCGGGTATTCCGGCCTCATGCTGCCCGTGCTGGAGGATCCGGTACTGGCCCAACGCGCGTCAGAAGGACGGTTCACGGTGCGTGAGCTGCTCCTGTATTCGAGCGTCTGCGGCACCGGACTCGATGTCGTGCCGTTGCCGGGTGACTCGGCGGCGGACCAGCTGGCGGCGCTGATCGCCGATATGGCCGCCCTCTCCACCAAGCTGCGCAAGCCCCTCTCGGCCCGGCTGTTCCCGGTGCCGGGCAGAAAAGTCGGCGAAATCGCGCGCTTCAACGATCCGTACCTGACGGACTGTGTCGTGATGAAGTTGGCGTAGCTCTTGGCGCAACTGCTGGCGAGCCCGAGCGAGATGCGCGCCTGGTCGCGCGCCGCGCGCGCCCGCGGGGTGGGCCGCCGGATCGGATTCATCCCCACGATGGGCTTCCTGCACGAGGGGCACCTGCGTCTGGTTGACCGGGCGAGGGAGGTGGCCGACCCCGTCGTGATGAGCATCTTCGTCAATCCGCTCCAGTTCGGGCCGCGCGAAGATTTCGGCTCCTACCCACGGGACCTGGAGCGGGACCGCAAGCTCGCCACCCAACGCGGGGTCGATTGCCTGTTCGTCCCGAGCGCAGACGCGATGTACCCGAGCGATCCGCTGGTCCGAGTCCTAGCCGGGCCCATGGCCGACACGCTCGAAGGGGCGGCCCGACCGGGGCACTTCAGCGGCGTGCTCACCGTCGTCGCTAAGCTGCTGCACATCGTCGAGCCGGACGTCGCGGTCTTCGGCCGAAAGGATTTCCAGCAGGCCATGCTCGTCCGGCGCATGACGGAAGACCTCGATTTCGCCTGCGAGATCGAGATCGCTCCGACGGTCCGGGAGCTCGACGGGCTCGCGTTGTCGTCGCGCAACGTCTACTTGAAGGGGGACGACCGGCGCGCCGCGCTGGCGCTGTCGCGCGCGCTCCGAGCGGTGGAACAGGCTTGGCGCGGTGGTGAATCCGATCCCCGAGCGCTCGAACGCCGGGGTATGGAAGTGCTGCAGGTGCCCGGTGTGACGCCGGAATACTTCAAGCTGGTGGATGCACAGATCCGCCCCGTCGCGCGCGTCGACGCCAAAACGATCGCGGTCGTCGCCGCCAAGGTCGGCGCCGGTGGCACCCGACTCATCGACAATGTGGTGCTGGGAGAGGGCATCGGGAACGACGTGCCCGTCCGAACCGCCATGAAAGACTGATCTGGCACTCCCGTCCTGGGCGGTCGTGACCCCGGCGCGTCGCAACCATATTGAGCGGGTGGCCGCGTTGCTGTCGGCGTGGGCGATGGCGCTCGGGACTCCGGACGGGGAGCGCGCCCGCTGGGTCAGGTCCGCCTGGCTGCACGACGCGCTCCGCGACGCCCCCGCCGCCAACGAGCTCGCCCACGGGCCCATGGCCGCCGAGCGCGCCGCTCACGATGGCGAAACGGATCAGGGCATACTGGACGCGGTCCGATACCACTCGATCGGGTATGCGGGGTGGGACGACGTGGGCAAGATGCTTTACCTGGCCGACTACTTGGAGCCCGGCCGCGCGTTCGACCAGGACCTGCGCCGCGCGTTGGCCGCGCGGGTGTCCGAGGAACGGGATGCCGTCCTCAAGCAGGTCGCCGCTCGCCGCATCGCCCGCGTCATCGACGAGCGCTGGCCCGTCGCCCACGAGACGGTGGACTTCTGGAACGCCCTCGTCGGATACTGATCCCGGCGGCCGTCCTCGCCGCAACGATCGTGGGAGGTGCCTGTCGGGGAGACCGGAATGCCGCCTCGGGACTGCCGATCCCCGGTGAGAACGGCCCTCGACTCACCGTCGAGGTGCTGAACGCGAGCGGCAAGCCTGGACTCGCCAAGATCGGGACGCGTCTGCTAAGACGCGCCGGCATCGACGTCGTTGCGTTCGGCAATGCGCGGGACTCGGTGGGTGGGGGAACCCTCGATTCGACGCGCGTGGTGGTCCGGCGCGGGGGCACGGCGGTTGCCGATAGAATCCGACGCGCGTTGGGCGTCGGCCGGGTGGCGGTGCAGCTCGACAGCGCTCGCCTACTCGACGCGAGCGTGTTCCTGGGTGTGGACTTTGCGCCCCCGCGCCTCGAGTTCCACCCGTAGCTGCCCGCACGCCGCACTGATGTCGAGGCCGCGGCTGCGTCGCAGAACCGCTTCCACGCCCCGCCGCTTCAGCCGCCGCTCGAACGCGAGCATCTGAGCCCGCGGGCTCGGCGAGAGTTCTTGAGCGCCGCCCGGGTGAAGGGGCAGCAGATTCACCAGTGCGCCGAGCGGGCCCGCCAGCTCGGCGAGTCGATCCGCCTGTTCCACGCCGTCGTTCTTGCCCGCGATGAGCACGTACTCGAGCGTGACGCGACGGCGGAACTGCTTCAAGGCTCCCATGACGTCCGGCAGCGTGTACTTCTTTTCGATCGGCATCAGCTCGTGGCGCAGCTCCGGTGTCGGTGCGTGCAATGACACCGCGAGCCGGAACTGCTCACGTCGGGCGCCGAGCTTCGCGAGCGCCGGCAGGATGCCGACCGTCGAGACCGTGATGTGACGCGCGCCGATTCCGCAACCGTCCTTACTATTGAGAATCGTGAGCGCCGTATCGACCGCGTCCCAGTTGAGGAGCGGCTCGCCCATCCCCATGAACACGACGTTGGTTGGCATCCGAGCGGGATCGAGCAGCACCACTTCGCGTACCTGCGCGACGATCTCGGCCGCTGTGAGGTTCCGCCGAAAGCCCATGCGCCCGGTGGCGCAAAACACGCAACCCAGGGCACAGCCGACCTGCGACGAGATGCATAGCGTGCGCCGCTTCCCCTCAGGAATGAGCACCGACTCGACCGCTTCACCATCCCCAAGGTCCCAGAGATACTTCTCCGTCCCGTCGGTCGACTCCTGACGCGCGGTCAATGTCAGTCGACGAAGCGGGAAGGCGATCTCGAGATCCCGCCGCAGCGCGGCCGGCAGTTCGGTCGCCTGTTCCCAGGATCCTACCGGGCGGGCCCACAGGCGCGCCACGATCTGCTTGGCCCGATACGCCGGCTCGCCGCGGGCGTGGAGCCACGTGGCGAGCGTCTTTCGGGCTACGTCCGGAGCGAGATTCAGTGGATCAGCCACGTAAGTGCCCTTTGCCGAATGCGTTGCATGTCGCGCTTAACTTAACTATCTTCAACCGCTTACGACACTTGGGCCACCGTGCGCCTGTCCGAGCTGCTGACTCCCGCCCGCATCCGGGTCCCCCTGCACGCCACCAACAAAGAGGGGGTCCTCCGAGAATTGGTGGACGTGGTGGCCGTGGGTAACGGTGGGCCGTCCGACGAGGTCCTCGGAGCCATCCTCGAGCGGGAACGACAGTTTCCCACGGGGATCGGGTACGGTGTGGCGGTACCTCATGGCAAGACCCCGGCGTTGTCCTGCCTTGTAGTGGCCGCCGGCTCGACGCCTACCCCGGTGCCGTATGAAACGATCGACGGGGAGCCGGTGCGACTCTTCTTCCTGCTGGCGGGGCCGGAGTCCGCCGCCGGAGCGCACGTCAAGGCGTTGAGCCGGATCTCGCGCCTCGTGCGCCGCGAGCCGGTTCGGGGCCGGCTATTGAGCGCCCGCACTCCGGAGGAATTCTACCGAGCATTGTGCGAGGCGGAGGCTTCATAAAGAACGTCAGCGGCACGTCTCGGCGGACGCACCGGTGCGGCGAGCTGCGCGCGGAGCACGTCGGGCAGCTCGTCCGGTTGGGCGGATGGGTGCACCGGCGGCGCGACTTGGGCGGCATCGTGTTCATCGATCTTCGGGACCGGAGCGGCATCGTCCAGGTGGCGATTGGCCCGGGCGCGCCCGAGGAGGTGCGGCGGGCGGCGGCGGGGAGCGGGGGGAGCCTGTCGAGCGAGAGCGTGGTCGAGGTCGAGGGAACGGTGAGCGCACGCCCCGCGAACATGAAGAATCCCGAGCTCGCGACGGGCGACGTCGAGGTCCAGGCGACCAAGCTCGCGGTCGTCGGACCGGCGGTGACGCCCGCGATTCCCGTCGCCCGAGGCAAAGGCGAAGCGCTCCCAGCGGAGGAGCTGAGGCTCAGGTATCGCCATTTGGACCTGCGGCGGCCCGAGATGCAGGCGAATCTCATCCTGCGGCATCGCTTGTTGCAGCGGGCGCGCCGTACGCTCTCTGAGCTCGAGTTCCTCGAGATCGAGACCCCGATCCTCACGAAGCCAACGCCCGAGGGAGCGCGTGACTATCTGGTGCCTGCACGCGTACATCCCGGCGAGTTCTACGCGCTGCCCCAGTCGCCGCAGATCTACAAGCAGCTCCTGATGGTGGCGGGGTTTGACCGTTACTTCCAGATCGCACGCTGCTTCCGCGACGAGGATCTGCGCTACGATCGTCAACCCGAGTTCACACAGATCGACCTCGAAGCATCGTTCGTCGGGATGGATGACGTCCTCGGGTATGTGGAGGCCGTGCTGGTCGATCTGTGGGACGAGGGCGGGGCACACCAAATCGCGCGGCCGTTTCCGCGGATGACCTGGCGCAAGGCGATGGAGCGTTACGGGACGGACAAGCCCGACCTACGCTACGACTTCCTGCTTGCCGACTGGACGGCACAGGTGAAGCCCCTCGGGGTCCCGTTCTTCCAATCCGCGCTGAAGGACGGGGCGCGCGTGCGCGGCCTCGCGGTGAAGGGAGGTGGCGCGCTCTCCCGCAAGGACGTGGATCAGCTCGCCGAGACGGCCAAGCAGCTCGGCGGCGCCGGACTCGCGTGGGTGAAGCGACACGGGGACCAGATCTCAGGATCGGTCGGCAAGCACTTCACTGCCGAGGCATTGGGCGCGCTCGGCGTGGGGGATGGTGACGCCGCCTTGATGACGGTCGGACCGGACCGCGTCACGTCGCCCGTGCTCGATCGTGTGCGCCAGGCGGTGATTCAGCGCCTGGCGGCGCCGCCGAAGCTGGCCCATGCCTTCACCTGGGTGGTGGATTTCCCGCTGTTTGAGCCCGACCCGGAGACGGGGAAGCCGGTGTTCGCGCATCACCCGTTCACCTCACCCCACCCGGACGATGTGGCCCGTCTCGACAGCGACCCCTTCTCGTGCCGCGCCCTCCACTACGACGCCGTGTACAACGGCAACGAGCTCGGATCGGGCTCCATCCGGATCACGGATCCCGCCGTGCAGCGGCGCGTCTTCGCGCATCTCGGGTTGTCGCCGGCGGACGTCGACGCACGCTTTGGATTCCTCTTGAATGGACTCCAGGCGGGTGCGCCGCCCCACGGTGGATTCGCCATCGGCTTCGACCGCATTGTGATGCTACTCGCCGGCGCGGGATCGCTGCGCGATGTGATTGCGTTTCCGAAGACGACCGCGGCACGCGCCCTCTTCGAGGGCGCGCCCGCGCCTGCGAACCCGGCCGACTTGGCGGCCCTTCACATCGAGGCGAGGCCATGAGTGACGACGTCACCCACCGGCTTTCCACCGAAGGAGTGGATCCCCTCATGCTCGCGGGTGTCAACGACGGCAATCTCGTCGAGCTGGCGAAGCGGTTGGGGGTGCGCGTCTCGCTCCGGGGGGACGCCCTGATGTTGCAGGGATCAGTCGCGGCGGTCGAGCGCGCGACTCCGGTGGCGCAGGCGCTCGTCGATCTGGCACGCATGGGTGAGACGTTGGATGTGGGTGATGTGGACCGCATCGTGAGCGACGAGGGGACGGGGCACCGACCGGCCGGCGAGACCCCGGAAGGCGACACCCGGATCATCCTCCCCGGGCTGCGCCGCGTCATCCAGGCGAAGACCGCCGGACAGCGGGATTACCTACAGGCGATTGCGCGGCACGACATCGTCATCGGCATCGGTCCCGCGGGCACCGGCAAGACCTATCTCGCGGTGGCCGCCGCGGTGGATTCGCTCTCTCGCAAACGTGTACGGCGCATCGTCCTCGCCCGGCCGGCGGTGGAAGCGGGAGAGAGCCTGGGGTTCCTGCCCGGCGATCTCCACGAAAAGGTCGACCCCTACCTGCGTCCGCTCTACGACGCGCTCGAGGACATGATGCCGCGCGACCGGATCCAGAAGGCGATCGACAGCCGCACGATCGAGATCGCACCGCTCGCCTACATGCGCGGGCGCACGCTGTCGGATGCGTTCGTCATTCTGGACGAGGCCCAGAACGCTACCGGCATGCAGATGAAAATGTTTCTCACGCGCCTCGGGGTGAACTCACGAGCCGTGATCACAGGGGACAAGACGCAGATCGACCTCGCCAACCGGGAGGACTCCGGGCTCCTCCAGGTGGAACGCATCCTCCCGGGCATCGAGGGCATCGCGTTCTGCTACCTCGGCGACACGGACGTCGTGCGGCACCGGCTGGTCCGGGACATCATCCGGGCGTACGCCGAGGACGTGCAGGGCTGACATGAGACTGCCCACGAGGGCGCAGCTCGCCTATCACGGCAGCCGTTGGGCGTGGGTGCCGGGTCTGGCGCTGCTCGCCTACCTCGTGTTCCCCTCGAGTGCGACGAACGTGGAGCCGCTGTCCGTAGGGACGCTGGCGGACCGCGACGTCGTCGCTCCGTTCACGTTCCCCGTCAACAAGTCGGATCAGGAGCTCGCCCGAGAAGCCGAAGAGCTCGCGGGCACCGTGAAACCGATCTACCAGTTTCAGGACCGCGCGCTCGACAGCGCGAGGACCGCCATGCTGGCGTTCTTCTCGAGCGTCGAGACGGCGGCCGATCAAAACGGCGCCGCGGCGATCCTGCAAGCCGCCAAGGGAGAGGGGTTCGCGCTGAGCGCACCGGAGGCGGCGTATCTGGCCAAGGGGGGGAAGCGGCATGGGGTCGAGAAGGCGCTGACCGAGCTGTTCGACCGCACGCTCGCTCTCGGCGTGACCGGCCCGGGTGTGTTGCAGGTGGAGCAGTCTCCAGAGCTGATCGTCCGCCGCCGCTCGGGCGAGCAATCGGTCGCCCGCGACCAGGTGCTCTCGTACGCCCAGTACTTGACGCGCGCCCGCGCCGTCCACCCCGACAAGGGTTCGAGCGTCGGTGACCAGCTGTACGTGCGCCTCGCCGGGCACTTCTTTCGCGCCACCCTGGTGCCCAACACGCTCGAGACCGAGCGCCGGCGCGACGAGCTGCGTCGCAGCGTCGATCCCAGCAAGTACATCGTGCGCGCGGGCGACCGCATCGTCGGCGCGCGCGAGGTCGTGACCAACGAGGCGCACGAGAAGCTCGCCGCGCTGCATGCCGACCTGGTGCGCCGCGGCGCGGCTACCAGCCGGTCGCTGGGCGGCGTGCTCGGTCCGGTGCTGCGCGACTCGCTGATCCTCGGGATTTTTTGGGTGTTGATGATTTTCTACCGGCGCGAAACGTATCACGAGCGCCGCCAGGTAGCCCTCATCGGTGGACTGTTCGGCCTGGTGCTGCTTCAGGCCGCCATCGTGGCGCATTTCGTTCCGGAGCATCCGGAGATCGTCATCCTCCCGTTCATGGCGATGATGCTCAGCGTGCTGTTCAACGGCCGAGTGTCGATGATCGGCGCCATGATCGTGTCGATCGTGATCGGGCAGCAGCCCGTGTTTCACGATATGCCCGCGCTGTTCCTGTGCGTGGTTGGCGGCGTGACCGCGGCGCTTTCAGTGCGGACGCTGCGGAGCCGCAGCAACTTCTACGTGCCGGTGCTGATCATCGCGCTCGGGTATCTGGTGGGCGCCCTGGCGCTCGGACTCGCCGGCAGCTGGACGATCCCCGAGATCGGGCTACGCGGCGTCTGGGGTGCCGCCAACGGCCTCGTCTCGGCTGGACTAACCTTCTTCCTGCTGCCCGTCGCGGAGTCGATCACCGGCATCACCACGGACCTGACCCTGCTCGAGTTGTCCGATCCGAGCCGGCCGCTCCTGCGGCGCTTGTCACTCGAGGCGCCGGGCACGTATGCGCACTCGGTGGCGATGGCGAACCTCGTCGAGGCGGCGTGCAACCGGGTCGGTGCGGACGGCCTGCTCGGTCGGGTCGGGTGCTACTACCACGACATCGGGAAAATCAAGAACCCCCAGTACTTCGTGGAGAACCAGACGCGTGGGAACAATCCGCACGATCGCCTCAAGCCGTTCCAATCGGCGCAGATCATCAAGGCGCACGTAACGGACGGGCTCATGCTCGCCCGTGAAGCGGGCCTCCCCGAAGCGGTGGCGGCGTTCATTCCTGAGCATCACGGGACCACGGAAATCACCTACTTCCTCGACCGGGCCAAGAAGAGTGGCGACGGTGGCTCGGCGCGGCCCGGGGACTACGCCTATCCAGGCCCCAAGCCCCATTCGGCGGAAACGGCGATCACCATGCTCGCCGATTCGGTCGAAGCCGCGCTGCGCGTGCTCGAGGACCTTACGCCGAAGAAGATCGAAGAGGTCATCAATCACATTGTGCGCACGAAGCTGAACGCGGGCCAGCTCGACGAAGCGCCGATGACACTGCGGCAGATCGATCAGGTCAAGCAGGAGTTCGTCCGTATCATCAGCGGCATGTACCACAACCGCATCGACTATCCGGAGTCCAGTGGCGGCATCACGGCGAGCTGGCAGCCCGCGGCCAAGGCATGAGCGTCCCGCCCGGCTCCGGCGCGCGGCGGACCGGGTTCTCGCATGGGAAGGCGCTCGGGGCGCGCGAGTCGAGGTGACGTTGCTCGACGCCGCGGCCATGCGGCGCCTCAACCGGCGTGCCTGCGGTCGTCGCGGGCTCACTGACGTCATCGCCTTCGCGCTGCCGCAGCCGAACGGAACGCTGCTGGGGGACGTCTATGTCTGCCCCGACGCGGCCAGTGGCTGGGTGAACGGCGGGAGAAGACGGAAGGAGACACGGGGAAGGGTGGAGGAAGAGCTGCTCCGACTCGCCGTACACGGCACGCTCCACGTGCTCGGCTACGACCATCCGGAGGGATCGGGCCGGACTCGATCGGCGATGTGGCGCCGGCAGGAGCGCTACGTGCAGCGCCTGGTCGGACGTGCGGAGCGGGTGGTGGGGGGGGCCCCGTGACGCTCACTGCCGCCGCCCTGACGCTGGGGGGCGCCCTCGTCGCGGGCGTCGCGGCCCTCTGGGCCGGCCTCCTGGCGCTCGGCGAGGAGGCGGCCGTCGGCGAGGCCCTCCATACCCTGGGCGACGCGCCGACGACCGTGGGGGGTCGCGTGCCCCTGCATCGCGGTCTGTACGTCGCGCGCCTGGCGCTCCTCGTCCTCGGCGCGGTGGCCGCCGCCGACGCCCTCGATTGGTGGCGCCGGCCCTGGGCGGAGGCGCTCGGGACTTGGGCGGTCGCCGTGGGCTTCCTCTTCGTCGTCGGCGATGCGCTGCCGCGCAGCCTCGCGCGCGTCGCGCCGGAGCTCGCCGCGCTGGCCCTGCCGCTCGCCCGCCGCACGCTCGCGCCCTTTGGCCCGCTCCTCTGGCTGCTCGGATGGGCGGACCGCGCGCTGCATGGGCTCGTCGCGACGCGACGCCCGCTCGAGCCGGACTTGGGCGTGGCGCAACGCGACATGTTGCTCGGCGTCTTCACGCTGGCCGACACGCGAATGGACGAGGTGATGACGCCGCGACTGGACATGACCGCGGTGGACGTGGCGGCACCCCTCGACGACGTGCTCGAGGCGTTCCACCAGAGCGAGCACACGCGCCTGCCAGTGTACGACGGGACCCCGGACAACATCGTCGGCGTCGTGTTTGCGAAGGACCTCGTGCCCCTCGCCATGGGGCTGGCGGACGCGGGCACGGCCGCCGGGAGTGGGGCGCGATGGCAGGCGGTGGTCCGACCCGCGGCATACGTGCCGGAGGGCAAGACGCTCGACAGCCAGCTGCGCGACTTCCAGCGCGGGCCCGCACACCTCGCGATCGTGGTCGACGAGTTCGGTGGCACTGCCGGCCTCGTCACGCTCGAAGACATTCTCGAAGAAATCGTCGGCGATATCCGGGACGAGCACGACGTGGGTGAAGCGCCATCGATCCGGCAGGACGGCGATCGCTACTGGGTGGATGGGCGGGTGACCCTCGACGATCTCTCGCACGCCCTGGGGCGAAGCTTCGAGCACCCGGAGGTCTCGACCGTCGGTGGGCTGGTCTACTCGGTATTGGGCCGGGTGCCGCGGGCCGGTGACGAGCTCACGCTCGACGGGTACCGCGTAGTCGTGGAGCGCGTGGACCGGCGCCGCGTCGTGCGCGTGTCGGTGAAGAGGCAGTCGTGATGCTTCCCCTGGTGCTGCTCGTGAGCTCCCTGGCGCTCGCGGTGACGTCCGCGGCGATCGGCGTCGCGGCGGCGGCTGTGAGCCAGCTCGAGCTCACGCGCTGGGTATCCTACAAGCTGCGCGGCTCCGGTGGCGCCGCCGGCGTGCTCGAGAACCCCGGCCGTGTGCTCGCCACGGCCAATGCGCTGACGACCATTGGCACGCTCTGCGCGGCCGCGGTGATCCCTGCGCTTCTCGCCCGTACGACCCCCACCGTGCTCGGCGTCTTCACGATTGCCATCGGCGTGCCGTTGCTCGTGAGCGCGTCGTACCTGGTGCCCCGGGTCGTAGGCCGGCGCTGGGCGGAGCCGATCGTCGCCCACGCGGCCCCGCGGCTCGAGATGCTCGGCAAGCTGTTTGCCCCTTTCGTGCCGTGGCGCGATCCGTCCCCGCGCACGACCCTGGCGGCCGTGCTGAGCAGCGCCGATACCGAAGCCCTCGCCTCAGCCGACGAAATGGCGGTGGTGTCCGGCGTGCTGGCGTTTGCAGACCGTCCCGTGCGCGAGCTGATGACGCCGCGCACCTCCATCGTGGCGATCCCCGAGGGGTTGCTCGCCGCGGAGGCAGCGCATGTGGCGCTGCAGTCCGGGTACAGCCGCTATCCCGTGTATCGCGGGTCGCTCGACGAAGTCGTGGGCGTCGCCCACGCGTTCGACTTGCTGCGCCTCGCGCCGGACGCGGCGATCCCCGTCCACCCGGCGCTCGTCGTCCCGGGGACCACGCGGGCCGCCGATCTGATGCTCGAGATGCAACGCGGCCGCAGTCACCTGGCCGTCCTGCTGGACGAGTATGGCGGCGCGGCGGGGCTTGTGACCTTCGAAGATCTCCTGCGCGACTTGGTATCCGAGATCTTCGAGCCGACGGAGCCGTCCGCGAGTGGCGAGACGCCCGCCCGAATCGTCGAGCTCGAGGGAAGCGCCCCGGCCAGCCGCCTGGAGGAGATGCTCGGAGTCACGCTCAAGGTTCCGGGGGTCCAGACCGTGGGCGGCCTGCTGGTGCACACGCTGGGCCGTATTCCGCGGCCCGGCGAGCGGTTCGCCCTTCACGGTCTCGAGTTCGACATCCTCGCGGCGAGTGCAACGCGGGTCGAGCGCGTCACCGTGCGACCCGGACCGGTGCGGACCATACCCCTGGAGCGCGCCGAGGAGCGGGTATGAGACTCCACCCACCACGTAGTTACTTTGCATGAGCGTGGAGCGAATTCTCGAGGGGCTCGCCCGGCGCGAGCCCGCCGCATTGGCGCGCGCCATCACCCTCGTCGAAAACCAGCGAGACGGGTTCGAGCGCGTCCTGTCGCACGCCCACGGGTTGCTCGGCCGAGGCGGCACGCGGCGCATCGGCATCACCGGACCGCCCGGCGCCGGGAAGAGCACGCTCACCGAGGCGCTCATCCAGCGGTTTCGCGCCGGAGGGCTCTCCGTCGGCGTGGTGGCCGTGGACCCAACCAGCCCGTTTACCGGCGGCGCGTTGCTGGGCGATCGGATTCGCATGGAGTCCGTGAGTCTCGACCCGCATGTCTTCATTCGGTCGATGGCGACGCGGGGCGCCCACGGGGGACTCGCCACGACCACCGAGGAGGTCGCCGACCTGCTGGAAGCGTTCGGCTTCCAGCGGATCATCGTGGAGACGGTCGGCGTAGGCCAGACCGAGCTCGACATCGCCCGCACCGCGGAGACGACGGTGCTCGTCCTGGTCCCCGAATCGGGCGACGGCATTCAGACCCTGAAGGCGGGGGTGATGGAGATCGCCGACTTGTACGTCGTCAACAAGAGCGATCGCCCGGGAGCGGACAAGCTGCGCCAGGAGGTCGAGGTGATGCTGGGCATCCGGCGCGGAAACGCCTTTCGGCACGTGGCTCCACACCACCGGCCGGGCAATCGGACCGTCGGGCAATCGGACCGAACGCCGTCGGCATCCGACCCCTGGGAGCCTCCAGTGCTCGGTACGGTCGCGTCGACCGGAGAGGGCGTAGACGCGCTGGCGGCGGCTCTCGATCGCCACCACGTCTATCTTGAAGCGAGCGGGCAGCTGGTGGAGCGGCGCCGACGGCGACTCGCAGCGCGCACCCGCGCGGTGCTGGAACGCGGCGTGCGGCGCTGGCTCGTAGAAGCGACGCGGGCCGAGGAGTTGCTGCAGCAACATCTCGACGAGGTGGCGGACGGGCGGCGCAGCCCCTACGACGTGGCGGCGGAAATCCTCGACCAGGTGAAGACGGGAGTGGCGAGATGAGCGGAGACGAGAGGAAGCCCGTCTACACGGCGGACGACCTGGCGGGCTTCGACGCGCGTCGCGCGTTGGGCGGGCCGGGACACTACCCGTTTACTCGTGGGATCCACCCGACCATGTACCGGGGCCGGCTCTGGACCATGCGGCAGTTCGCCGGGTTCGGGAGCGCCGAGGACACGAACCAACGCTACAAGTTCCTGCTCGAGCACGGGCAGACCGGCCTGTCCGTAGCGTTCGACTTCCCAACCCTGATGGGCTACGACTCCGATCATCCGCGCGCCGAGGGAGAAGTGGGGAAATGCGGCGTGGCCATCTCCTCGCTCGCCGACATGGAGGACCTGTTCCGTGACATCCCGCTCGATCAGGTCTCGACGTCGATGACCATCAACGGGCCGGCGGCGATGCTGTTCTGCTTCTACGTCGCCGCCGCGGAGAAACAGGGCGTCTCGGCCGACAAGCTGCGCGGCACCGTACAGAACGACATCCTCAAGGAGTACATGGCCCAGCACGCCTGGGTGTATCCGGTCGAGCCCGCGCTGAAGATCATCGTGGACATGTTCGAATGGTGCGCCGAGCATGCACCGCTGTGGAACACGATTTCCATCTCGGGCTACCACATCCGCGAGGCGGGGGCGACCGCCGCGCAGGAGCTCGCGTTCACCCTGGCCAACGGGTTCACGTACGTGGAGCGGGGCGTCGCGCGGGGACTGGATCTGGACGCCTTCGCGCCCCGGCTGTCGTTCTTCTGGGATATTCACAACGATTTCTTCGAGGAGATCGCGAAGCTGCGCGCGGCGCGCCGGATCTGGGCCCGTCACATGAAGGAGCGCTACCGGGCCAAGAGTGCGCGCTCGTGCATGATGCGCTTCCACTCGCAGACGGCCGGGGTCACGCTCACGGCCCAGCAGCCGATGAACAACCTGGTGCGGGTGGCTTACCAGGCCCTGGCGGCGGTGCTCGGGGGCACGCAGTCGCTGCACACGAACTCGCTCGACGAGACCCTGGCCCTGCCGACCGAGGAGGCGGTGCGTCTCGCCCTGCGGACGCAGCAGATCATTGCGCACGAGACCGGCGTCGCCGACGTTATCGACCCGCTGGGTGGGTCTTACTACGTCGAGTCGCTCACCGACGAGCTCGAGCGCGAGGCGGAAGCCCTGTTCGCGGAAATCCAGTCGGTGGGCGGCGTGGTGCGGGGCATCGAGAGCGGCTGGTTCCAGCGACAAATCGCCCGATCGGCTGAGGCGTTTCAGCGAGAGGTCGAGGCCGGGCGGCGCGTGCTGGTCGGCGTCAACGACTTCCTGAGTGAGGACGATCATCCCGTCGAGATTCTCAAGGTGTCGGGCGACGCGGAAGAAAGCCAGCGGCGCCGGTTGGCGCTCCTGCGCGCCGAGCGCGACGGGGCGCTGGTCGCGGAGCGCCTGGAGGCGCTGCGCCGCGCGGCCCAGGCGGACCGAAACGTACTGGGACCGATGCTCGATTGCGCGCGCGCCTATTGCACCTTGTACGAGATCCGGCACGCGCTCGAGAGTGTCTACGGCGCCTACCGCGAGCCGGTGTTCTTCTAGGCCGTGACCGCCTTGCCGATTCCGGCCCGCGACAACGCGGTGCGTGCCGCCGTGGAGCGGCTGTCCCGCATCCAGCCCGGTGACTATCAGGTCGTCTCGTGCTACCTGAAGCTCGAGCCGCGCGACAAGACGCGCGGGAAGTACCTCATCAAGATGAAGAACCGCGTGCGGGAAGCAGCCGCGACGTTGCAGCGCCAACCCCTCGAGCGCGCGGCGCGGGAAGCCGTCGCCGGGGACCTGGACCGCGTGCTGCGGTACTTCGAGGACCCGAGCCACCTGCCTCCGGCCCGCGGGATCGCGCTCTTCGCGTGCCGCAGTCTCGATCTGTTCGACGTCCTGCCGCTGCCCCACGTGCATCGCTCGCGCCTCGCGGTCGCACCCGTGCCCCTGGTGCGCGAGCTCGTCGCGCTCGACGAGGAGGTCGGGACCATCCTCGTGGTCGCGTGCGACCGAACCGGGGCGCGATTCTTCGAAGTCACCGCCTACAGCGTGGTGGAGCTCCCGAGCCTGACCGCCTTGGCCACGCGGCCCGGCAAGTTTCACGGCGAGCGCCAGGCGAAAAAGGGAAGCGTGCTCGCCGGCGGGTTCGGTGAGCACAACTATCACATGCGCATCCGTGAAGAGAAGCACCGCCATTACGCCCAGGTGGCCCAGCAGATCTTCCACATTCACACGCAGCGCCCGCTCTCCGGCCTCGTCCTGGCCGGCGTCGGCGTCGACGCGGGCGCTCTGCTGCCGCACCTGCACACCTACCTGCACGACCTCGTGCTGGGGGTGGTGCGCCTGAACCCGAAACGCCTCGCGGCAGCCGAGGTACGCGAAGCAGCGCTGGCGTTGCGCGAGGAGCGAGAACGCGCGTGGGAGCGTGCGCACGCCGAGGCGGTGCGCGAGGGTGTTGGGAACGGTTGGGCGGTGAACGGCGTGGACCCCACGCTCAAAGCGCTGCAACGCGGCCAGGTCCGGACGTTGCTCGCGGACGGGCCGGACGACGACTCCCGCATCGACGACGCGGTCGAAGAAGCGCTCGCCCAGCGCGTTCAGGTCGACGTCGTGTACGACGAGCGCGCCCGCCGGGTGGT
>DASZCN010000018.1:0-7972 GCA_035943095.1 Gemmatimonadales bacterium
CGCGTGGCCGTGGCGATGCCAGTGGCCGCGGTCACCGACGACGGGGTAATGGAGCCTCCGCCGGTGACGGCCCACGTCACGGTGACCCCGCTGACCGGATTGCCCTGGGCGTCGGTCACCTTCACGCTGTAGGGAATCGCGAGCGTGGCGCCGATGGTGTCGGTCTGCGCACTCCCCCCGTTCAGGGCGACGCTCGTCGCCGTGCCGGTAGTGATGTTGAAGGTGCTGCTCGTTTGACCGGTGAGATTCGGGCTCGCGGCGGCCAGCGTGTAGCCGGTGCCGGCCTTGTCGATCGCCAGGCTGGCGAAGCTCGCCACCCCGCTCGCCGGGGTGACCGCCGGCGTGCCCCCGGTCAGCGTGCCGCCGCTCGGATTGGTGCCGAGCGCCAGCGTGACGCCGTTCGTCGCCCCGGTCACCCGGTTGTTGAAGGGATCGCGAATCTCGACTTGCACCGCCGGCGTCAGCGTCGCCCCGGCGGTCGTGCTGGCCGGGGGCTGCACCACGAAGTTCACATTGCTCGGGGCGGCGGGGGTGACCGTGACCGTCGCCTGTGGGGTGATCGCGACTCCCCCGATCGTCGCCGCCACGGTCTTCGTCTCGGCCTTGGTCGAGCTCAGGGCGCCGCTGGTCACCCCATTCCCATCCGTCACGGCGGCGGGTTGCGTGACGGTGGTGCCCGTCACCGGGGACGCCGACAACGCCACCGTCTTCCCCGGAACCGGGTTGCCGAACTGATCGAGCGCGGTGACGGTGATCGTGGCCGCGACGCTGCCGCTCGACGCGGTGATCGTCCCCGGCGTCGCGCTCACCAACGACCGGCTGGCGCTGGGCGCGTCGGCGCTACCGGTGGCGATGACCAGGACAGGACTGCCGTTCACGCCGGGCGCCGTCGCGGTCAACGTGTCCGGCCCCGCCACCGTGCCGAGCGTCCAGCTCCCCACCGTCGCGATGCCGCTCGCGGTGGTCGTCTGGCTCGCCCCGGTGACGCTGCCACTGCGCGACGTCGTGGCGAACGTGACGGCGACGCCCGCCACCGGATTGCCGTTCCCGTCCTTCACGATCACCGCGGGCGGCGTCGCCACCGCCGTGTTCACCGTCGCCGTCTGGTTCGTGCCGCTGTTCGCCGCGATGCTCCCCGCGTTGCCGGCGGTCCCCGTCGCCGTGAACGTCACCGGACTGCCCGTGAGCGAGCCGGAAGTCGCCGTCAGCGTGTTCGTCCCCGCGACGGTCCCGAGCGTCCAGCTCCCCACCGTCGCAAGACCGCTCGCCGTGGTGGTCTGGCTCGCGCCGGTGATGCTCCCACCCCCCGACGCCACCGCGAACGTCACCGCCACTCCCGCGACCGGGTTGCCATGCGCATCCGTCACAACGACGGAAGGCGCGACGGGAACCCCCGTGCCGGCGGCGACGGTCTGGTTGTTCCCAGCGTTGACGGCGATAATCGCGGCGGGGCCGGTGTTGACCGTCACCGTCGCGGTGGCGGTGACGACGGTCGTGCCATTGACGGTCGCGGTGACGGTCTTCGTCTCGGCCTTGGTGGAGCTGAGCGTCCCGCTGGCTTGCCCGCCGGTGTTGGTCTGGGCGACCGGCTGCGTCAGCGTGATCCCCGTCGTCGGTGTCGCGGCGAGCGTCACCGTCGCCCCGCTCACCGGGTTCCCGAACTGATCGTTGACCGTGACGTTGATCGTCGACGCGCTGGCGCCGCTCGACGCGGTGATCGTGCTCGGCGTCGCGCCGATGAGCGAATTGCTGGGGCTCGGCGCGCCGGCGGTGCCGGTGGCGATGACCAGGACGGGACTGCCGTTCAGCCCGGTCGACGTCGCGGTCAACGTGTCCGGCCCGGCCGCCGTGCCGAGCGTCCAGCTGCCGACGGTGGCGATGCCGCTCGCGTTGCTGGTCCGACTCGTCCCGGTGACGGTGCCGCTTCTGGAGGTCGTGGCGAAGGTGACGGCGACGCCCGCCACCGGATTCCCGTTCCCGTCCTTCACGATCACCGACGGCGGGGTGGCCACCGCCGTGTTCACCGTCGCTGTCTGGTTATTGCCGGCGTTCACCGCGAGGCTCCCCGCGTTGCCCGCGGTCCCGGTGGCGGTGAAGGTCACCGGACTGCCCGTGAGGTTGTCGGAAGCGGCGGTCAGGGTGTTGGAACCCGCGACCGCGCCGAGCGTCCAGCTGCCGACGGTGGCGATGCCGTTCGCGTCGGTCGTCTTGGTCGGCCCAGTGATGCTGCCGCCGCCTGACGCCACCGCGAACGTCACCGCCGCGCCCGGCACGGGATGGCCGCCCGCGTCGGTAACGATGACCGACGGCGGGATCGGCACGCTCGTGCCGGCCGTCACCGTCTGATTGTTGCCGGCGTTCATGGCGATCTGGGTCGCCGTGCCGGCCAGCCGGAAGTCCGGATCCGTCTCGGCGTTGGCGCCGAAGGAGCCCCACAGGCCGCCACGTCCCGTCTGATCCACGGCACGCGCCTGCCAGTGATAGCCGGTGTTATCCCTCAGACCCGCGACCGCGGCCACAGCGACGCCACCGTTCGCGACGGCCGTCCCTGAGCCGCTCGCGACGTTCGCGAACGCCGTACCGATCGGCTCGACCTCGACTTCGAGCCGCAGCTGGCTTCCCAAACTGGGATCCGCGACGGTGGCCTTGAACACCACCGAACTGCTCGTCGCCGTACCGCCCTTCAGGATTGGGGTGATACCATCGCTCTGGAACTGCGCGAGCCCCGTGGGCGAGCGGGGGCGCGTGACCTTCAGCGTGAACGCTCCGGTCTGCCCGGCTCCCGCCGTCGCTTCGATCAGGTAAGTCCCGGCGATCGGCAGCTTTTGATACGGGAGGCAGGCATCGAGGCCGCTCCCACAGTTGTCGTTCTGCGCGAGGGGAGGAGCGGATGCGGCGAGCGACGTATCGAGCACGACGTAGGCGTCGAGCGCCGCCGACGACATGAACACGGCGACCGAGTCGCCTGCTTTCGCCGTGAAGCTGTAGACGCGCGCGAAGCTATTGGCCCGATGCGGTGCGCTGCAGTCGCGCGTGGTGAGCGAGTCGGCCAGCTGCGCGTCGAGCACGATCGCGCTCGGCACGCACGGATGCACGGTGAACTCGACCGGCACACGCCCCGGGCTGTTCGCCGCATTCTCGGCGTCCACGATGACCGTGTCGCGATACACACCCATGGCCAGTCCGGCGGGGTTGAACGCGATCCGCAGCGTCGCCGGCGCCGTCCCGCTGTTGGGCCCGACGAAGGCGACCCACGATTCTCCGTTGGCGAGGTGTGCCACCCACGAGAGCGTGCCCGGTCCGCCGTTCTGGACGGACAGGCTGTCGCCACCGGCGGCCATGCTCCCGACCGCCGCGGAGTCCTGCACCTGCCCCGGCGCGAGCATGAGGCGCGCGACGGGCGGGGGATTGGTGGTGAGCTTGTCGACCTGGCAGGTGGCGAGAAGAAGGAGGAGGGGCACAACGCCGACGGCACGCAAGGCTCCCCGCCGGGGGGTGAAAGCCCTGCGCGATCCCCGACTAGTCCAGGAGCCCCCCACGACCTCGCCCTAGTGGTGTGAACACCACAGACTGGGGCAAGGCCTGTACCGGCCCCAAAGCTAGGCAGGGATGGCCAGTTGCATGGGGAGTGTGGCAAACTTGCCACACTAAGGAAGGGGGCGGGGGATCGGGGAGAGGACTAGTTTAGTGGGCGGTACAGGACTCGAACCTGTGACCTCCGGTATGTGAGACCGGCGCTCTAACCAGCTGAGCTAACCACCCGAGAGGCTAGACGGCGAGACGGTCAGACGTCCAGACGTCTAGGGAACCTCCAGCGACGACTATCCGTCTAGCCGTCCGTTCGTCTAGCCGTCTAGCCTTTACCGTGGGCCCTCCAGGATTTGAACCTGGGACCTACGGATTATGAGTCCGCTGCTCTAACCGCTGAGCTAAGGGCCCGCGAAAGCGGAAATATGACGGTGACCCGGAGACCAAACAAGCGTCCGTTGCAGCACCGGGAGCGGGGAGCGGGGAGCGGTTCGCTCCGCTCGCTGGGAAGGTACCGCTCCCCGCTCCCTGCTCCCGGTTTTTGACATGCGTCGAATATTGATCATCTCCCACGTCTACATTCCGCCCTCCAATCGGGGGAAGCTCCGTGCGCTCGCCGCCCGCGGACTCGATGTGACGGTCGGCGTGCCGCAGCGCTGGCGCGAGACGGTGCTGGGCCACACCACCGAAGCGACGTGGGAGCGCCAACACGGGGTCGAGGTGTTTCCGATCCCCGCCCGGCGTCATGGCGATCCCGCCACTCTGACGTTCGCCAGCCGGGCGCTGCACGCCCTGGTGCGGGACAAGCGCCCCGACCTGATCCAGATAGAGGAGGAGGCGACGACGCCCGCTGCGCGGCAGGCGGTGGGTGCGGCGCGCCAGCTCGCCCTTCCGGCGGTGCTGCTCACGCATCAGAACGTCCCGATCGCGCTCCCGATGCTCATGCGCTGGCGCCGCGCGCGGACCCTGCGCCGCCTCCGGGGTGGCATCGCCGGGAGCGAGGGCGCCGCGGCGCTGATGCGGGGCGTGGTCCCCGGACTCAAGGTCGCCGTGATCCCCCAGCTCGGCGTCCACGTGCCGACCGAGCCGGAGCACGCGCACCACGAAGGGCTCGCCATCGGGTGCGTCGGCCGCTTGGTACCCGAGAAGGGAATCGATAATTTGCTGCAGGCGCTGGCGGAGAATCGGGCCCATCGCTGGCATCTCACCGTGGTGGGCGACGGGCCGGACCGAGAGCGTCTCGAGCGGTTGGCGTCGGATCTCCGCCTCGCGGCGCGCGTGCGCTGGGCCGGCGCGTTGCCGCCCGCGGAGATGGTCAAGCTCTGGCCCGAGCTCGACGTCGTGGTGCTGCCGGCGCGCACGCTGCCCACGTGGGTCGAGCCGGCGGCGCACGTCCTGGCGGAGGCGATGGCGCACGAGGTGGCGGTCGTGGGCACGAGCGCGGGCGCGACACCCGAGGTCATCGGGAACGCCGGCCTGGTGGTGCCGCCCGACGATCCGCTCGCGCTTTCGGCCGCGCTGCGCCGCCTGGCATCGCCGGATCAGCGCCGCCCACTCGCGCAAGCGGGCCGGGCGCGCGCGATGCAGCTGTTCTCCGACGATGCCGTTGCCGAACGGACGCTGGCCTTCTGGAAGGAGTTGATCTGACCAGGGTTCTTCTCGTTCCCGACCTCCCGCTCGAGCGCTGGCCCTCCATGGACCGCTACGCGCACCGGCTGCACGACTGGCTGGAGAGCACGGATCCGGGCTTCGAGGTGCGGCTGGCGGCGTCGATCGGCGACCTGACCCGGGATCGCGCGGATGGACGCAGCTCCGGAGGCTACCCGCGCTGGTGGGCGCAGGACGTGGACCCGACCAAGCTGGTGCTGCCGGGGCCACTGTACGAGCCGCAGCGCTACGTGGCGCGCTACTTCCTCTATCCCTGGTGGCTCCGCAGCGAGGCGAAGCGCGCTCAGCTGGTCCATATCCTCGACCACGGCTACGCGCACATGGTGACCCGCGTGCACAAGCGGCCCGCGATCGTCACCGTGCACGACCTGATGCCCGTGATCGTGCTCCGGTCGCCGACCGACGGCTGGCGCGAGGGCGTACGCAACCGATTCCTGCGCGGCACGCTCAAGGCGCTGCGCCTGGCTCGCGCCTACATCGTGGGCACCGAGTGGCTCAAGCACGAGCTGGCCACATGGCTGGGCGATGACCGCCGCATCAGCGTGGTCCCGTTCGGCGTGGACCGCGCGTTTTTCTCCGAAGCACCCAACGCCCGCATGCGCGGCCGGGCGGACTGGCGCATTCCCGACGATGCCTTCGTGGTGCTTCACGTGGGGAGCACGGTGGAGCGAAAGAATGTGCCGCTCGTCATCAACACGGTGGCGCGGTTGCGCGCCCAGGCGGACGCGTATCTCCTGCAGGTGGGCGGGCGGTTTACCGGGGATCAGCAGCAGCTGATCGAGCGGTTGGGGCTGCGGCGATATGTGCGCACCGCGCCACTTGCCGACGAGAGCACGCTGCGACGCGCCTACCGCGTGGCCGATGTCCTGCTGTTCCCCTCGCTGTACGAGGGTTTCGGCTATCCGGTGATCGAGGCGTTTGCGTCCGGGCTGCCCGTCGTCACGTCGGGCGCCGGCGGGTTGAAGGAAGTGGGCGGCGACGGCGTGGTCGTAGTGGAAGGGCGCGACCCGGGAGCGTACGTACAGGCGCTCGAGCGCCTCGGGGACGATGCCCTGCTGCGCGAGGAGCTGGTCGAGCGCGGACGCGCCCTGGCCCGCACCTTCACGTGGCAGCGGACGGCGGAGCAGACCGCGGCGGTGTACCGGGGCTTGCTCTGAGCGGCGTGCTCGCGGCCGGCTCCATCTCCATCACGCCCGACCGCCCGCTTCCGCTCGCCGGCTTCACGGATCGCCTGGAGGAGAGCACCGCCGTCGCCGATCCGTTGGAGCTGAACGCACTGCTGCTGCGTCGGCCCACGGCCACGCTCGCCATCCTCACCGCCGACCTGCTCTTCGTCACCCAAGACCTGAAGCACCGGATCGCCGCGCGCGTCCGGCCCGACCTGGTCCTCGACGACGCTTCGTTCCTGTTGGCCGCATCGCACACCCACTTCGCGCCCGCCGTGGATCCGTCGAAGCCGCTGCTCGGCCCGGTCGATCCCGCGTACGTGGATCTCGTGGTCGAGCGCGGCGCCGCGCTGCTGCGGCGCCTCGCCGATGCGAATACGGGGCAAGGTGAGCCACGTATCGAATACCGGAGCGGCATCGCCGCGCATGCCATCAACCGGCGCCGCATGGGCTGGCGCCTGTCGCCGCGCGCTCCTCACCTGCCCCGCCGCGCGGCGCTCCGCGCCCCCGATCCGATGGGCCCGCGCGACGAGACGATCCACGTGGTCACGCCGCTCGATCCGGGCGGCCGTCCTCGGGCGGTGCTCTGGTCGTACGCCTGCCATCCCGTCAGCTTCGCCGAGCCACAGCACGTGAGCGCCGACTACCCCGGCGTGGTGCGGCGTGCGCTACGCGCGGCGATCGGGGGAGGGGGGGGGAGCGATCTCCCGGTGCTCTTTCTGCAGGGTTGCGCCGGCGACATCCGACCGCGCGAGCTGGGTCGCCCGCGCGCGCTGGGCCGCCGCCTGGCGGAGCTCGTCTTCGGCAAGCTGTTCACGCCGTTTACACCGGCTGAGTACCGCGCATGGTCCGAGTCCCTCGCGGCCAGCGTGGTAGAGGTGGCGCGTGCTCCGGGCAGGGCGTTTCCCCTCGGGTCCCCATTCCGGACCGCGCTCACGAGCTTACCGCTCGCCGATCTGCTCGACGGGGTGCACCCGGCTGATCGGAGTGTCACGTTGCAGCGCCTCGAGCCCGCGCCGGGGCTCGCCATCGAGGCGATCTCGGCCGAGCCGGTGGCCGAGTATGGGCTGGCCGCGCGCGCGACGACGCCTGAGGGAATGGTCGTCATCCCGGCCGGCTACACCGACAGCGTGTTCGGGTACCTGCCCACGGCCCGGATGCTGGGGCAGCACGGCTACGAGGATGAAGGCTTCATGGGGCCGTTCGGTCTCACGGGACGGTTCCGGCCCGACCTCGAGCAGGTGGTGGGGCGAGCTTGGAGGCAGTTGCGGGCGCCGGGGAAGTAGCCGCGGTGACGCCACAGCGACACACGTGTTGCCTGAGCACGGCACCGTAGATCACATCAGGTCCAACCCTTAGCCCGGCTCAGGGCTTGCCAAGCGGGTGCGCGGTTTGCACGCGGCGCCTGGTGATGAGGCTCTTCCGCGCCTTTCATCTTCTGACGGTCGCCGCCCTGACCGTGAGCTGCCACCTCGACCGGCTCGTCCAGTCGTCGGGCGGGGGCGGCGGAGGGGGCGGACCCCCGCCCCCCGGGCCGCCTACCGCGCTCGCGTTCACGGTCCAGCCGCGTGGCACGATGGCCGACAGTGCCATCAAGCCCCCAGTACAGG
>DASZCN010000019.1:0-14714 GCA_035943095.1 Gemmatimonadales bacterium
CCGGCCCCGGCGCGCAGCACCACGCGTGCGACCAGCCGCCCCACGGGATGCACCGCCACTTGTGTCCTGCCTGGCTTCGCCGCGCCATCGCGTATGGGAACCGTCAGCTCGACGCGTTTGGGATCGCTCGATGGGTCCACCACCGGCGCAATCAGACCGAGTGAGAGGCGCGCCGCGCGGGCGCGAATCGCCTCGATCAGCTGAGAGAGAAACGGGCTGCCGAGCACCGCGATCTCTGCATCGGGATCGCGCTCGAGCGCGTCAAGCGAAAACGCCACCCGCAGCGACTCGCGGTCCCTGAAAAACGGGCGCTCGGCCTCGGGCAGCTTTAGCTCCGAATGATCGGGGCTCAAGGCCGCTTGCTTCACCTTGGCGAGCTTGCAATAGCGCTCGAGCAGCGGCCGGATGCGAGTGTCGGCCAGCGGATCGGCCTCGACAACCGCCGCGGTCGCGGGCGCCGGGGCGTGGGCCCGAGCGAGGCGGCGAGGCTTGCGCCCCCGCTTCGGCTTGCGCTTGGGTCTGCGCTTCACGCCGCGTCCACCGCAATATCCACCAGCACCATGGGCATCCGGTCCACCTGCGCGACCAGCGTGATGACGCGCCCGCTCGAAGTCATGCCCTTGAGGCGCACCGATGCTCCGGGTTCGGGCTGCTCTTCGGCCTCCCCGATCGGCTCAATCGACTCGAGCGCCTCGAGCATTTCGGTCACGTGCACGCCGAGCCGGCGGCGTTTCGCCTCCCAGCCGGGACTCTTGACCACGTGGCTCGTGCCCAGGCCCAGTCTCAGGCGACCCGGGACCGACAGGGTCTCGAACCGACGCTCGAGCCGCATCGCGTTGTCGTCGGGCGCGATAGCCGAGTTCAGCTGCTCCTGCTCCTTGCCGGCGGCGCTGCTCTTCTCGATGTCGGCGCCGATGGTCTCGACCCGGCGCTCGAAATCCTCCTCGCTCTCCGCGGCGAGCCACTCCTGGGCCAGCCGTCCCTCGAACTCCTGCGCGCCGCCGAACTCACCGAGGATCAGGTCCAGCTCGCCCACCACCAGCTCGAACAGTTTGATCTTCCGGTCGAGCAGCTGGAGGATGTAGGACTCGATGGTTCCCGCCGCGGCGAGGTTGACGATGTGCACCTCGCGCTTCTGCCCGATCCGATGCAGCCGTCCAATGCGCTGCTCCACCACCATCGGGTTCCACGGCAGGTCGTAGTTCACGAGCACGTTGCAGAACTGCAGGTTGCGTCCTTCGCTGCCGGCGCGCGTCGCGATCAAGACGCTCGTCTCGTCGTCGTGAAAGGCGCGGATGCGCTTATCCCGCTCGGGCGTCGTGTGGGTGCCCCAGTAGACGATCGGCTGACGGCCCAGCTTTTTCACTCGCTCGGCGATCAGCTCGATGGTCGGGCGGTGATCGCTGAAGACCACAAGCCGGTCGGGCGTTTCCTTCAGGAGCCTGGTCAACACGTCCAGCTTGGCGTGCGTCTTGATGCCCTGCGCCTTTTTCGCGAGCTGCTTTGCGATGCCGCGAAACTGGGGGCTCATGCGCGGGCTCTCCGCCAGGTGCGCGAGCGATTCGGCGAGCGCCCGCGAGGACGAGCACAGCCGCTGGCGCAGGTGAATCAGCGCGAGCTGCACCATCCCCTTCTTGGTCGCCTTCCCTTCTTCTTCTTGTTCTTGCTTGGCCGGCTGGACGAAGCCCTCCCGATAGAGTCGCCGCAGGAACTCGGTGGTGCGGGCGTACAGGTCGGATTCCGCGCGCGTCAGCTTGACTTCGGGATGGCGCGGCCGGCGTGGCGGCAGGTCCAGGTCGTCCACGACGCTCGAGCGCCGGGTGCGGATCATCACCTCGTGCGTCAGGGCGCGCAGCGCCTCGGGGTCCTTGGGCTGGCGCTGGTCTCCCGAGACTAGATGCGCGGACTTGAACTCTTGCCAGGTGCCGAGCTGACCGGGGCGGAGCAGCGTGACGAGGTTGTAGAGCTCGCGCAGGTCGTTCTGGAGTGGCGTGGCCGTGAGCAGCAGGATGAAGTCCCGCTCGATCTTCTCGATGAACCGGTACGTGGCGCCGCGGTGGCTCTTCACCTTGTGCGCCTCGTCCACGATTACCAGGTCCCAGCGGTGCCGCAGGATCTCCTCGGCGTGGCGGCTCGAGCGCGCGCGGTCGTGCGAGACGATCGCCTTGGTGACGTTGTGCCAGTCGTCGGGGTCGGTGGGCGCGTCGAAGCGCTCGAAGAACTTCTCCTCGAGCTCTCCTTGCCACTGCCCCACGAGGGACGCGGGCGTCAGGATCAGCGCGCGGCGAGCGAGGCCACGGATCGCTAGCTCCTTATAAATGATGCTGGCCTCGATCGTCTTGCCGAGGCCCACTTCGTCGGCGAGGATGGCGCGGCCGCCCATGTCGCGCAGCACCCGCTGGGCCACGTCGATCTGGTGGGGGAGCTCCTTGATCGCGTTGGCGTCGAGCGTGATCAAGCGATCGAACCCGGGGACGAGGGCGAACTTCTCCGCGTCGCGCCGCAGCTCGTACCAGGCGCGCCCGGCGGGGGGCTCCTCGAGCTTCGCGGTGAATGCCGCAAGCGAACGGTCGTCGACGACCCAGGAGTCGTCGGCGGTAGTGGCGGGCGCGGGGGCAGTCTCGGGCAGCGTCATCTGGAGCCTGAGAGTCAGGGGGTGGCAATATAGCGAACGGGGAGCGGTAAGATCATGAACGCCGGGACGAGCGCTTGCGCGCCGGTCGGCTCGGCGCTAATTGCACTGATCCTCTGCGAGGCACCTTCGGCATGATCGGAACCCAGTTCGGCTGCAACGTCGGGAGGGCTCGGGGACAAACCCGCTCGTGAGCGAGACCTGGCGGGTTGACCGCCGATACTTCCTTCAGGTCAGCGCGGCTACCACCGGCGGGCTGCTGGTCGGCATCTATACGGGGCCGCAGGGCCTCCGCGCCACCCACAGCGATGTGCTCGCGCCAAACGCGTTTATCCGCGTCGACTCGGACGGCACGGTCACGATCACGGTCGCGCGGCCGGAGATGGGTCAGGGTGTGCGTACCGCACTCCCTCTCATCGTTGCAGAAGAGCTCGGCGCGGACTGGAGGACCGTCCGCATCGAGCAAGCCGACGTGGGCGACCGGTACGGCGTGGGGCACCAGTATGCCGGCGGCTCGAACAGCGTCCTGGAGTCCTTCGAGCCGCTGCGGCGCGCGGGAGCAGCCGCTCGCGAGATGCTGATGCAAGCGGCCGCTACCCGTTGGCGCGTGCAACCGGACACCTGCTCCACACGTGATGGCTACGTCGTGCACGAACCGAGTGGTCGCCGACTCGGTTTCGGGGAGCTCGTGGCGACGGCGAGCTCGCTCCCAGCTCCCAAGGACGCATCCCTCAAGCATCCCAAGGAGTTCCGGGTGATCGGCACCCGAACACGGAGCCTCGATGCCCCCGCAATCGCGGACGGCACGCTCCGATTTGGGCTCGACACGCGCGTTCCGGGCATGGTCTTCGCGGCCATCGCGCGGAGCCCCGCGTTCGGCGGCAAGGTGCAACGCATCGTCGCCGAGAAAGCGCTCGGGATGCCGGGAGTACGACGGATCGTGCAAATCGACGCCGATGCGCTGCCCGAATTCCCTGCAAACAGCCCCAAGCCGGCCAACGGCGTCGCCGTCGTGGCGGAGTCGACGTGGTCCGCGCTCCAGGCTCGGAGCGCACTCGAGGTGACGTGGGAGGCGGGGTCGGAGCCAGCGGCGTCCAGCGGGGACCTCCACGCGCAGTGCGTGGCCCTCGCAGGCCGGCCACCCGAGCGAGTCAAGCGACAGGACGGCGATCCCGACGCGGCCCTCGCCCGCGCAGCCAGGACGCTAGAGGCGGTCTACGAACTGCCCTTCCTCGCCCACGCACCGATGGAGCCGATGAACTGCACCGCCGACGTCCGCGAGGCGCGGTGCGAGGTGTGGGCACCGACCCAGGACCCCGAAGCGGCGCGCGATATCGTCGCCCTCGTCACCGGCCTTCCCAAGGCGGCGATCACGCTGCACGTGACGCGGATGGGCGGCGGGTTCGGTCGGCGGTTCTACTCCGACTTCGTCGCCGAAGCGGTACTGGCGTCCCGTGCGGTCCAAGCCCCGGTCCAGGTCGTGTGGACGCGCGAGGACGACATTCAGCATGACTTCTATCGTCCTGCGAGCTACAACGTCCTGCGCGGCGGCCTCGCCGCCGACGGGCGGCTGATGGCCTGGACGCACCACATCGTCAACGCCGCACGGGGCGAATACCTCAAATGGAAGCTTTCGCCCGGGACGACTACGTTCCCGGCGGCCGCGGAGCTGGGACGCGACGATTTCCCCGCCGGATTCATTCCCAACTTGCGGCTGTCGGGCAGCACCGTCCACTCACAAATCCCGCGAGGACAGTGGCGCGCGATCGAAGACTCGTCGAACGTGTTCATTACACAGAGCTTCGTAGACGAGCTCGCTTCTCTGGCGGGGAAGGACCCACTCGCATTCCAGCTGGAGGTGCTCGGAGAGCCCCGCGATGTGCCATACGACGACGCGACGTATCACACTGGTCGACTCCAGGCCGTCCTGGAGCTCGCGGCGGCCCGGTCAGCGTGGGGGACTCCCATGCCGCCTGGCCGGGGCCGGGGCATCGCTGGGGCATATGCTAATGGGGCGTACGTGGCCGAGGTCGCGGAGGTGGCCGTGGGTCCGGATGGTAAGGTGCGCGTGCACCGCGTCGTGGCCGCGGCCGATTGTGGGCTGGTGGTGAACCCCTCCGGCGCGGAGGCGCAGGTGGAGGGTGCGATCGCGTACGGCCTCTCGGCAGCGCTGGGAGAGGAGATCACCGTTGAGCAGGGCGTCGTCCAGCAGAGCAACTTCAACGACTACGCGGTGCTCCGGATCGATCAGATGCCGCTGGTCGAAGTGCATTTCATTCAAGGTGGCGACAAGCCGCTCGGACTGGGCGAGCCGGCGTTGCCTCCGATCGCCCCCGCGGTCTGCAACGCGATCTTCGCCGCCACGGGCAAGCGGATCCGCCGGCTTCCGGTTCGTTCATCGGACCTGAAGCGTGCTTGACCGGCCCAGGGCCGCTACCGCAAGCTCACCCTATAGCCACCTTCCCCATCGTCCAGCCGCCAGTCCCGCACGATCACACGGCACTCCCTCTCCAGTAGGTTCTTCACGAGGCCGCGCAGCACCGGACCGTTCGCCGATCTGTTGCCCTTCCCCGTGACAATGGAGACCACCGCGCCCGCTTTGCGTCGCTGCCACCTTTCGAGAAATGCCCGCACAGCTGCGGGCGCCTCCGCAGCGCTGTAGCCGTGCAGGTCCAACTCGTCGTCCACGGGGGCATCAAGCAATGAATCGCGGGAGTCGAACGTCGGATGCTTGGACCTCTTGCCCTTACTCATTCACCCTCCAGCACCTCTCGCACCTTCCGAGCCAACGCGTCCAACGAGACCATATCCGTGATCAGGCGATCGAACCCAGGAGAGCATCGCCCCCTGTGGAGGCGGGGCGTCAGCGACCGTAGAGGTGCACGATGGCCGTGCCCCGCGGACCGCTCGGGAGGCTACGGTAGTAGAAGTTGACCCACCGGAGCACGCGTGCGGCACCGGGCAGGGCGATCACGCGGCTCTTGGACTTCCCGGTGAAGGTGAATCGTCCGGCGGGGGAGAAGCTAGTGCCGTCCGCGAAGGTGATCTTCAGGTCGAACAGCTCGAGGTCGCCGCCTTCGACCACGAGGCGGATGTGCTTGAACCGGCCCTCGCTCGCGGTCCGGACGATGTCCTGGTCGCCGCGTGCGCCGACGCGCCGCATGCCGAGGTGAACCCACTGGGTGGAGAGCAGCACGATCGCGACGAAGGCGGCGCGCAGCACGGTCGCTCCTAAGTGGCTGTGACCCAGCACGTAAGGCTCGGAGCGCGGGGGCCGCAACGACGGAGATCACGCTTGGACCGTGCACACGCTGAGGTCTGCCTACGCGGTCATGACGACGGGCGCGTGGTCACTCGTGCCGACCTCGGCTCGCACGATGCAGCTCGTGGCACGTTCCGCCAGCGTCGGCGAAGCGAGCACGTAGTCCAGGCGCCAGCCGATATTGCGTGCGCGGAGATTCCTCCACGGTGCCCACCACGTAAACAGATTGGGATTCTCCGGATCAAACGCGCGTCCCAGGTCCACCAGGGGACTGGCCAGCAGCTCCTCGAACAACACGCGTTCTTCGGGCCGCTGGCCGATGGCGTTCGGCTTCCGCTCCTTCGGATGCACATCCATTTCGGCGCGGGCGATGTTCAGGTCGCCGCACAACACGAGCTCGCGCTTTTCCGCATGGAGCCGCCGAACCCACTCCGTCAAACGGTTCATGAAGCTCAGCTTCGCCGGATAATCCTTGCCGCCATTGGGGACGTAGACGGAAGCGATGACCAGGTTGCCGAGCTCCGCCTGCACGATGCGTGATTCCAGGTCGAAGGAGGGGTGGCTGAAGATCGGGTCGAGCGCGAAGAGACCCTTGCGGATGAGCAGCGCGACGCCGGAGTAGCCCTTCAGGCCATGCCAGTACTCATGGTAATCGGCAGTCCTGGTTTCGGGGGGGATCTGCGCCTCAGTGGCCTTCAGCTCCTGGAGGCACACGACGTCCGGGCTGTCGCGCTCCAGCCACTCGCGCACCTGGGCGGCCCGCGCCCGGATGCCGTTGACGTTCCAGGTGGCGATTTTCATCAGCCGCGGGAACTTCGTCAGGACGTGGGGCATTACTCCGGGTGTATGAGCTCGACTCTGATCGTCAACCTTCCCGACGAGTCCTACCAACAGCGCATGCGCGCCATGGCGGCATGATGGTGCCTGCGCGTCGCGGGTCTTGAGTTGACTGCACGCGGCACGCAGGTCCGGTTAGTAGCCCGCGGGCTCTTGGACTACCTCACCGGCATCGACCCGAGCGCGGTGGGCCTGGTCGGAGCGCTGCTTACCCTGATCCGTAGCCGAGCGACCCAACCGCCACCGAAGGCCTTGCCTTAAAGTGCGCTAGAATACCGGCGCAGGCTCGGACCCTACATACTCAGTCGGGGAAGCCCGGAGCGAGCGTCGCCGTCACCCGGTCCGCTCTGACGATGCCGTGCGTCGTCATCCAGGCGTTCGCCTGCTGCACGAGCGTGCGGCCCTCGTCCCCGCCCACAACCTCGCCGAGGCGCCGCTGGGTGACGGCCGCGAACAGTTTCATGTGGCATGCCTCGAACCCCGCAAGCGCGGCGCGCAGCTCGCGCGCCGCGGCGGCCTCGTCCCCGCGCGCTGCGGCGACCCCGGCCGTGATCAGTGCCGCAGACGGGGCGCTGTAGGGCGCGCGCTCGGCTGCGATGGCAGCCGCGTCGCGCTCGGCAGTCGCGAGGAGCGGCGCCGCGCCCGACGGTGTCGCGCGGCCGGCACCGATGCCACAGCTCGCGCGTATCTGGTAAGCAGTGGTCCGCACCGCCTGGACCCGGAACAGCCCGTTGCGCTTGAGGGCTGGCCACGACCGCTCGATCGCCGCCCAGCCGTTGCCTGGCGTGCCGGCATAGAGCTCGATCCGCCCTTGTGCCGTTATCGCCATGTAATGCGGGCTCCCAAACGGCTGCGCCGGCCACTCGGCCAGGGCCTCCGTGAGCGCTTCCCGGGCGCTCGCGACGTCGTCCGCGAAGAGCCAGGTGGCGTTCGTCGGACCGGTGCGGAACATGAGCGCCGCGAACCGGTTGCCGCGTTCGGCGGCATCTTTCAGGAACGCGGCCCTGCAGCGGGTGAGCTCCTCGACCTCGCCCAGGTAATAGAGCGAGAGCGTGTGGTAGAAGCGCACCGCCACGAGCTCCCAGGCGATGCCGATCCCGTGCTCGAGCAACAGTCCCTCCGCCTGCTTCGTCGCATCCCGGGCACGCTCGAACTCCCCGGCGAAGTAAGCCGCCGCTCCGGCCATGACGGCGCGCAGGCCTAACGCGTGAGGCGATTGGATGCGGCGGGCGAGCCCATCCGCCTCGGCGAGCAGTCGGTTGTACCACCGGCTCCGGCCCCCCAGCGCCGCCGAGAATCCTGCTTCGAGCGCGAGCGCCCGGGCGAGGCGATCGGGCTCGCCCGCACGTAACGCGAGCAACAGGTGCCGGGTCTGGAAATCCGCGGCGCGAATCGTGTCGAGATGACCGAGGCCCTCGGCTACGGTGCGACACACATCCACCCGAGCGAGCTGGGCGGCCGGGATTTGGGCGGCGGGGCGCTCGACGAACCGCAGCCCGCGGAGGCGCAACCAGATGCGGTGCCACACGAGCGAGACGATCGCCCGGCTCGTGGTCTTGGGAAGGCCCAGGCCCGTCGCGTCCAGCACCGACTTGAGCATGTCGAGGCCCTCCTGGATCCGCCCGCCGATCAGGAACTGTTCGCCTGCGAGCCGCCGCAGCTCCAGAGCATCCGAGGGGCTCGACAGCGCGGCCGCGCGAGTGTACGCCTCGGCCGCGTCGCGGACGCGGCCCGCGTTCGCGAGCGCCTCGCCGAGCTGGGCGTGCAGGGAACCGGCCTCCGCCCCGCCGACCGGCGTCAAGGCGAGCGCCCGGCGGTAAAACAGCGCCGCCCGCTCGAAGGCGAGCACACGGGCCGCTTTCGCCGCCGCCTGCGTGGCGCAGCTCAGCGCCCGCACCCGCTGCCCCGCCTCGAGGTAGTGCTCGTACAGCGTCTCGGGATCGTCGGCGCGACGCGCTTCCATCGCCGTGGCGAGACTCAAATGCATCGACGGCATGCGTGAGGGATCGATGCGTGCCAGCAACGCACGACGGATCCCGTCGTGGTACAGCTCGAGCCGCTCCGCGGTGCTCGTGGTCTTGAGCCACCGCTCGGCCTGCAATAACGTGACGAGCTGCCGCTCGTCCTCCGTGAGCCCCGCCACATCCCGCGCCACCGTGGCGTCGAGTGGCTGCCCTGCGAGCGCCAGCGTCTCGAGCAGCGTGCGCGCCCCGCCCGGGAGTTGCGCAAGCCGGGCCTCGAGCATGTCGCCCAGGCTCACGCCCGCCGGACGTTGGAGCGCGACGTAATGCACGAGCTGCTCTACCAAGAAGGGATTCCCCGCCGCCTCCCGCACGATCGCGTCCAGTCGATGGTCTCCCTCGCCTGCCTCGGGATCCTCACGGCGCTGATTCTCCAAGAGGGTCTGTGCCAGGCGGCGTGTGTCAACGTCTGACAAGGGCGCGAGGCGCAGCTCGCGACACGACTCGGTCCCGGTCCGACCGAGCAGCGTCCGGAGAAAGGCTGGTGGCGAATCCGGGTCTTCGCTCGAGAGGCTCGCGATCACGAGCAGGGCGGGTGGGTCCGGGGGAGCGAGGAGCGAGTCGAGCAGCATGACGCTGTCCGCGTCGCCCCATTGCAGGTCATCGATGTGTACCACGACGGGCTTCCCGGCCCCGATACGACGGAACAGCCCCTGCAGGGCGCCGAACCGCCGGCGCCGCAGCGCCACCGGGTCCATGACGTCGCGCTTCGGAGCAGGGAGTTTCAGCAGCTTCGGGACCCGCCCGAGCACGGGAAACAGTGGCAGCACCGACGCAAGATCCGCGGTGATCAAGCGGTCGAGGTCCGGGTCCGTGAGAGTCCTCAGGAAGCGCGTGAGACTGTCGATCACGCCGTCCAGGCCCTTGTACGGCATCGACTCGCGCACGTAGCAGCGGCCCGCCAGCACCACGGCGCGGTCTTCGGCCACCAGCTGCTCCACGAACCGCCGGACCAGCGCCGTCTTCCCGATCCCCGACGGCCCCCGCACGATCAGGAGCACGGCACGGCCGTTTCGCGCCAGCCCGAACGCTCGCTCGAGCTCGGCGAGCTGCGACTCGCGACCGATGAGCGAGGCGCTCCCCGGAGGGCGGTCCGTCGCCACGGTGCCCCGAGCCGGCGGCGCCACACTCAGCCGCGTGAGGATCTCCTCGTCCCGAGGGCGCCGCTCGGGGAGCCGCGCCAGCAGGTCCCGGCACAGCGCCACGAGATCCGCCGGCAGCCCGCGTTTGACCTTGCTCGGGTCGGGGGGATCCTGCTGAGCCTTTTCGAGCAATACCGTTAGCGCCGATCCACTGAACGGCAGGAGGCCGGTGAGGGCCTCGTACAGCATGCAACCCATCGCATACCAGTCGCTCGCCGCGCTCGCCTCACCACGCCCTTGCTCGGGCGACATGTACTCCGCGGTACCCCAGATCCCGTCTTCGGCGGTGCGGAGCGGATCGTCGCCGCTCGCCATGTCCGCCGCGATACCGAAATCGAGGATCACGGGCCGGCCTTCGGGCGTCACGATCACGTTCGATGGCTTGAGATCGCGATGCAGCTTGCCGGCGCGGTGGAGTGCGACGAGCCCATTCGCCAGCTGGGGGAGCACCTGCCGGAGCCGCTCGGCCTCTAACGCGTCCTGGCGGACGAACTCGAGGAATCGAGTGCCCTTCACGAGCTCCATCGTGAAGTACCATTCGTTCCCTTCGCCGAACAACTCATACAGCGCCACGAGATTGGGATGGATGATCCCGACCAGCGTGCGGAATTCCCGCTTCAGGTGATAGATGGTGGTGGGATCGGTCCAGCGCAGGGTCTTGAGGGCCACGACCTCGTTGCGATCGCGGTCGAGGGCCTGGTAGACCACGCCCATGCCGCCGGAGCCGAGGCATCGCTCGATCTGGAATCGCTCGGTGCCGGGGAACCCGCGGGGGTCGTCGTCGAAGAACGCCGCCCTCACGATCCCTTCCTTGCGTTGTCTGCCATCGGCGCCGCACTCACCGCCGTTGCATGTCGCAACCTAAGGGCCGGGGCTCCGGCCGGACAGAGGGACCCGGTCGCGCAGAGGTGCGTGGCACCCGCGCTGATGTCTGCAAGCCGCACGAGAGTCGAACCTTACGAGCCTCCACGCCGGTTGCTCTCGCCGCTGCGGCCTCGCGCTGCAAGGAAACGTATGTTCCCTACGACCATGATCGTTGATCTCCACGCGCACTACCCGATGCACCTCATGGACGAGCATCTGGCCCATCATCCAGGCCTCGTCTGGAAGTGGTTTTGGTCCGCGCCACCGCCTCGTCAACGGGCGCACGTCGCAAAGGTTCGGTATCGTCCACAGCGTCGCAATCGGGCGTTGTTGCTGTCGCTGCTTCGCCTGCTCAATCCAATCGCCAACTATCGCTCACCGACGTCCGGTCCGGGTGTGACGCTCGAGAAGATGCGCAAGGGTGGTGTCGGAGTCGTGCTCTCGCCGCTGTACGAGCCACTGGACGAATTGGGGGGCAGTACTGCTTGGATTCTCGGGTTGCTGGGTTTGGTGGCGGCGGCCCTGGTCTGCTTCGCGCTGAGTGGAATCCTTCGCTTCTGGGGTTACGTTACTGTCCCTCCGGGTAACGCGGCAATTCTAGGCGGTGCGCGTTTCCTGTTGGCCTGGACCCCGCGCTTCGGCATCCTCGCGGCGGCCCTCCTGTTTCTGATGATGATCCACAACTGGCTGGCCTTGGTCGTCGGAGGGCTGGACGAGCTTCCTGGATCGTATCCGCGCAAGGCCTACATGGTGGATTTGCTGATCCAACTGCGGGAAGTGGAACGAGACATTCGCGCCGTCGGCAGCTGGGCGACGGTTGCGAGGGACGTTACGCAACTCAGGGCGGCCATCGCCGCGAGGCAGATCGCCCTTGTCCACGCCGTGGAGGGAGCATTCCACCTCGGCCGCTCTCGCGACGCCATCGAACGAAACGTGAGGAAACTCGCCCGCTACGGCGTCGCCTATGTGACGCTGGCGCACCTCGTGTGGCGCAGAATCGCTAGCAACGCTCCTGCGGTCCCGTTCCTCCCCGACTGGATGTACCGCGCTCTCGCGCCACGACCGGGGAGTGGGCTGACCGAACTCGGCGCGGCCGCCGTGTGCTCACTGGTGCGTCACGGGATCCTCATCGACGTCACCCACATGAGCGAAAAGGCGATCTGGGAGACCTTCGCCCTGCTCGAGGGCATCGAGCACGAGGGAGTTCGGATTCCGGTCATCGCGACCCACATCGCCTGCCGCTTCGACCAGCACGAGTACAATCTCAGCGACGATACGATCCGCGCGATCGCTGGCCGCAAGGGGGTCATGGGCGTCATCTTCTGCAGGCACTGGACGAGCACCGGACTGTTCAAGCCAAAGTCTCAGGCCGAGACATTCCAAATCATCAAGCTACACATCGACCGGATCTACGACCTGACCAATTCCTACGACCATATCGCGCTCGGCTCGGACCTCGATGGCTATATCAAACCGATGCTCCCCGGCCTCGAGGACATGGCGATGATGCCCGATCTCGCCGACTTCCTGCTTAACCAATACGGGCCCACGGTTGCCGACCAAATCCTCAGTTGGAACGCCCTGGATGTGTTGGGGCGTGGATGGGGGGCTACGCGACTTGTCTCATGTTGACCAGAGACGCGGATTCACGAACGGCGTAGAAACCGCCCGTATCGCGTTTTCTTGATTCCAGACAACGCCGAGCGTACCGTTATCATGTGGCCGTGCGCGCAAGAGAGCTCACGTGCCGGTGACCGCGAAGCTGTCCCGCAAGTTCTACGAGAAACTTGGCGACGACGTCGCGAATGAACTCGTGGAGTGGTTCAATTCGGTGGACGCCACCTACCGGTCGGACCTGAAGGAGCTGAACGAGCTCAACTTCGCCCGGTTCGACGCGAAGCTCGAGCAGCGGGCAGTCGAGCTCGAGGCCAAAATCGAGCGGCGCGTGGCGGAGCTGCGCGCCGAGATGCGGGAAGGGTTCGCGCGTGTCGACCAGCGCTTCGCCGAGTTCGAGACCAAGCTCACGAACCGGCTGTTCGCCTTCTGGGTCGCTCAGGCCGCCACCACGGTTGGACTGGTGTTCGGCGTGGTGAAGCTGGTGGGACGCTGAGTCTTCACGACGCCCGGTAAATCACGCCGTCCTTCATGACGAATTGTACGCGGGCGACCGCGGCGATGTCGCCCGTGGGATCGCCGCTCACGGCCACGAGGTCCGCCTTCAACCCCGGCGTCACCCGGCCGATCTCCTTGTCCCAACCGAGGATTTTCGCGTTCACGGCGGTGGCGGCGAGCAGGGCCTGGGAGGGGCGCATGCCGTCGCGCACCATCCATTCGAGCTCGCGGGCGTTCGTGCCATGGGTGAACACGCCCACGTCACTGCCGCAGCCGATGGTGACGCCGTTCTTGAGCGCGAGCTGGAATGCCTGCGCGGCCTGTCGCATGCTGGTGGTGGGCGCGCTGCCGCGCGTGTAGTGGTCGAAGTACTCCGCGTACGCCTCCACGGCGGTGAGGGTGGGGAGATAAGCGACGCTGTGCACGGCCATCAGGTGGAACACCGAGTCGGTGCCGCCGAAGCCGTGCTCGATGGTGTTCACGCCCGCGAGGATCGCGCGGCGCATCCCCTCCGGAGTCGTCGCATGGGCGGCCACCGGCCTGCCGGACGAGTGCGCCTCGGCCACTAGCGCGTTCAGCTCCTCCTGGCTGAAGGTGGGCGCCGCTTCGCCGCGCGGGCCGCGGCCGTAATCGGCGTAGACCTTGATCCAGTCCGCGCCGCGGCCCGCCTGCTCGCGCACCGCGGCCAGCACCTCCGGCACGCCACTCACCGCCTGGCCACCCTGCGGCAGGTCGAGATCGGGGCGGAAGCCGCGCGGGCCCGGACCGTAGCTCGCCGTGGCCACGATGGCGCGCGTCGCGACCTGGAGGCGGGGCCCTAGAATCAGTCCCTCGTCGATCGCCCGCCGGAGCGACACGTCCTCGAATCCCGCGCCCTCGGTGCCGAGGTCGCGCAGCGTGGTGAAACCCTGCAGCAGCGTGTTCCGGGCGTGCAGCACGGCCTCGACCACGCGGTAGCCTAAGGGCTCCTTGAGGACCTGATCGTTCCATAGCGTCTCGTTGTAGGGATGCAGGAAGAGGTGCGAGTGCGCGTCGACGAGCCCTGGGAGCAGCGTCGTCCCAGGCAGCGCAATGGTCTGCGCGTCGGGCGGCACGCGCACTTGGGCGGCGGGTCCCACCGCGGCGATGGTGTCGCCCTGCACGAGCACCACCCAGCCCGGGTGCGCGGCCTCGCCCGTCGCGTCGAACACGCGATCGGGCTTGAGCAGCACCGGATGCGCGGGGGCCGCGGGCACGAGCGGCGCGAACCCCGCGCGCGCGGGCAGCGCGAGCGCCGAAAGCAGCGTGTCGGTGCGCGGGCGCTGCGCGGCGAGCGTGCCGGCGGCGACGGAGAGCATGGCCAGGAGGCGAACAGGGACGTGCATGGTGGACTCCGTAGGGTGTGGAGCCAATATCGGTTGGTGGGGGTGCAGTGTCACGGTCGCGCGGGGGTGACTGGTCGCTAGTCCGCGCCGACACCAGGCGTAGCGGTCCCCCCGCGTATATTCCTACTCATGCACACCATAGTGATCGCCGGAGCAGTGGCCCTGTGCGTCGCCTGTGAGGCAGGCAACCAGCAACCGCCATCCGGCAAACTGGCGGGCGTCCGGGTCGTAGACGTGATTCCTGCGTCGCTGAGCGGGGAGACGTGGCAGGACGCCGAGCCGTTCCTGGCGCTGTCCGACTCCAACCCGCAGCTCCTGGCGGCCTCCGCCTTCACGCCCAATCCCGGCGGATCCGCCAGCGCCACGGCGCCGATCTTCGTCTCCAACGACGGGGGCGCCACCTGGACGCTCCGGAACACGTTGCCGAGCGAGAGCATGACGGCCGATATCACCCACGCGGTGGGGAGCAGGCCACAGGTG
>DASZCN010000020.1:0-3458 GCA_035943095.1 Gemmatimonadales bacterium
CCCACGACGCCACGCGGCCCACAAGTCATTCGCTCCGAGCCGCGCCCCAGCATGCGCACGCACGACGAAGACGACGAACCGGTCTGGCGTGGACCACCGCTCGTGAAGGGCGGGTGGCACTGGTGGGTGCTCGCCGCAGCGGCAGTGGTCGGCGCTGTCCTGCTCGGCATCCGCATCGGGCTCGGACCGGCTTCGTCCACCGCCACGGCTAGCGCCCCCCCCCCCGTCAACTCGCCTGAGGCGGCCGCCATGGAGCCCGTCCGGCGGGCGATCGACGCGTATCGCCTCCGGGCCAAGCTGTTCGCCAACCGTCAAATGACCTGCGATGACCTGGCGCAGAGCTTTTCCAACGTGGACGAGGAGTGGTTGCGCTACACACTGGCGGCAACGCCAACGATGCTGACCGATTCGACCGCGGCCTCGCCCCAGGGAAGCCTGGCGGCGGATGTCGACGACGTGGAGGGCGATTTTGAGCGCTCGGGCTGTCCCCGTCCCTGATCCGCGGCGCCTCGCCGCGCCCCTCCTGCTCGCGTTGTGGACGCTCGCTCTCCCAGCGCCCGCGCGCGCGCAGGGCACGAAGCCGCTCCGCAAGTCCGAGCTGGTCCGATTGCTCGGCACGAAGAGCCTCACCAAGCGCGACGTCGCGGCGCTGGTGCGCCGCAACTGCGTCACCTTCCGCCCGCCCGCCCGCGATCGCGCCGACTTGCGGCTCGCGGGCGCCGACGACGCCGTGCTGGCAGCGATCGAGCAATGCCTCCGCGCCCGCGCGGCTACGGCCCAAGTTCCGCCGTCCCCTGCCGCCCCCCCCGCCCCCCCAGCCACCCCCGCGCGCCGCGCGCCGCTGCGCCTCGTGGCGAGCCCGCAGGTCAGCGCAGTCGCCGGGACGGAGAGTGAGCTGGTGGTGCAGCTGTACCGCGGGACCGTCCCTCAGCCGGGTGTGGCGCTGGTCCTGCTCGGCGCGAGCGGAATTCCGGGCGGCGTCGCCCTGGATCCGGTGGCCCTGACGAACCAACGCGGGGCCGCGACGTTCCGCGTCCTCGCCGGCACGACCCCGGGCACGTACGTGCTGACGCTCGCGCTCCAGAGCGGTGTGCCCCTCCCGGGAGAGATCCAGTTCGTCACCATGCCCGCGGCGGCACCGCGAGCGGTGGCACCTGCTCCGGCCCCCGCCCCCGCCCCCCCCCCTGCCCCGGCACCGCCTCCTCCATCCGTTCCCGCGGTGCAATTCACGCAGTTCATTCGCGGTGCGGGCCAGCATGGGGCCCCGGGGGCCGTGCTGGCGCAGCCGCTCGTCCTGGACGTCCGCGACGAGACGGGGAAGCCCATCGTGGGAGAAGCGGTGACGTTCGCGATCACGAGCGGAGCGGTGGCGCCGCGCGCCGCCGCGAGCGACTCGAGCGGTGTGATTCCGGTGCGGGTGACGCTCGGTGAGCACGCCGGCCCGGTCGTGATCACGGCGAACGTGGGGAGGTTCATCCGGACGGCGACGGTGTACGCCGACCCGGGTCCCCCGCATGAGCTCGTGGTCGAGCGCGGCGACGTGCCGGTGCTGGGCGGTGTCTCGGTGCGCGAGCGCGACACGGTCGTGCTGCGCGTGGTCGCACACGACGCCTACGGCAACCGCACCGCGCTCGACAACTTCTCGGCGACGACGAGCGGCCGGGCGATCGTGCTCCGGGCCGCCCTAGCCCGGGACTCGGTCGGGATCATGAAGCTCGAGCCCCGCCGGAACGGCGCTGGATCGATCGACGTTTCTGCCTCCGGGCTGCGCGTACGCGTCGGCGTGGACGTGGCGCTGCCCGCCGCCCCGGCGGGCCCCTGGGCGATCGGCGTCCGCGCCGCGTCGCTTGGCGCGAACAATCCATGGATCGGCGTCGCGAATCTGACGGGGATATCGGGCCCGGACGCGAGCGTGTTCGGGCGCCGCGCGCTGTCCGGCGGAGTCTCGATCGCCTTAGGCGCCGAGGTCGGCTCGCTCAGCCTGGACCGATCCAGCGGGGGCAGTGTGTCGGCCACCCTGCTCGAGGGCTACGCGCGCGTCGAGTGGGCGCTCGTGCTCCGCGGCCCCGTGAGCCCGGTCGTGTCGCTCGGCGGCGGCGGGTATCGCGTGAAGAGCGGAGACGACGGGCAGACCGTCTATCACACCAACGTGTTCTGGTCCGGCGGAGGGGGGGTGGACATCGGGCTGTCGCCGACGGTGACCGCGGAGTTGCGGTTGGACCGCTACTGGCTCACCGATAGCGGCGTGGGACACGTGGGGACGCTGTGGCCGGTGTCCGGGGGACTTAGGATAGCGTTATAGGGGAGTCTTTACAGCCCCCTCACCGGCGCGCGACACACCGATTCGATAGAACGCAGGTACTCGACCACACCGCTCAGGCGCCGCTCGACGTGGCGCTTCTCCCGAACGCGCCCCCGCAACCAGGACAGGAACGACCGGGGCATCCAGACCTCTCGGATCGTCAGCGCCGTCGATCCCCCCACCCCGTCGAGCCGGAAGAACGTCTTGGTGCTGGTTCGCTCGCCCCGCTCGGCCCAGCCGAACGTCGCGGGTGGAGCGTAATCGACGACCTCGAACTCGCTGACCCGCTCGCCGAAGTGGGCGGTGAACTTGGCACCGCGCTTGAGCGGGGCCTCATACTCGAGTCCGGTGCATTGGGGCAGCCAGTCGGGCATGCGGCCGGGGCTCGTGAGGAAGGCGAAGACTTGAGCCATGGGCACGTGCACCGATTCGACGAGCGTGTGGGCGACAGGTCGCATTGGCTCAGTCCTCCGGACCGCCGTTCGAGTAGGCCGCAATCATCGCCTCGCGCATGAGCGCGAGACTCTCGAAAGCCGCTTGGGTCACCGCATCCACGGACTCGCCGCGCTCCACGCACCGCTTCACGATCTCGAGTGCCTGCACCGGATGCTCGTCGTCATACTTGGCGTGCTCCTCGAGCCACCAGCGCCCCTTGGGCCCGATCTTCTCGTTCTTGCTCAAGCCCCGGAGTGCCTTTTCCGAGATCCGTTGGGCCATTCCTTCGATCGCGTAGTTGGTCGCCGATACCGCCGACCCGAACGCCGCGTCACGGCACGTCGCGGTCACGTACTCGTGAAACGCATCCACTTCCACCACTGGCTCGGGCGCGTGAAAGCGGTCCCGCGGGACCCCGAAGGACTCGCCCATCGCGCGCCACATCGCCTCGTGGCGCCGCTCGACACGAATGTTGTCCTCGAAGAACGGGCGACCGTCGTCGGGTGAGCGATCGCGCAGCACGTGGAGCCAGAAGGGGAAATCGCGGATCACCGGATAAAACGCGACGAGGAATTCCCCAATCCGGTGCTTATCGAGACGGTTTTCGGACGCGTCTTCGATGACCGGCGTCATGAGGATCGCATCCTGCAAAGGCTCGAGGGTCGCGTTGAGCTGGGCGACCCAGCGAGGGTGGGAACCGGCCGGGGTGAGGCGGTCGTGG
>DASZCN010000021.1:0-2933 GCA_035943095.1 Gemmatimonadales bacterium
CTTCCGATGTTGGGCAGTGGCAGCAGCATTGTCTTCATTTCGTCACTCGGCGCACGTGCGGTCGTCGGCGAGCTGGCGGCGTATGCGGCGACCAAGGGAGCAATCGACACGCTGGTCAAACACTTGGCCGCAGCGCTTGGCGCACGCGGGATTCGGGTCAATGCCGTAGCCCCCGGCATCGTGGACACCGACATGTCGAACTTCACGAAGACAGACGCAGGTCACAAATACGCGTTGAACATGCAAGCGCTCCAACGACTGGCGCGACCCGAGGACATTGGTCCGGTCGTCGCTTTCCTTGCATCCGACGACGCCCGCTGGATCACCGGCGACACCGTTCGAGTGGACGGTGGTTCAAAGCTTTGAGAGGAACTAAGGAAAGGGTGGGTGGTGTCGTGTGCGAGGGAATCGTGCAAGAGCAGCCGCCGTTCGACGTCGCGTGGCGGACCATCGATGGGCTGAAGATCCGCTACGCGACGGGCGGACGGGGGGGGGGCGACGAGAGGGTCGTGTTCCTCAGTCCATGGCCGGAGAGCATCTTCGCGTTCGCCCCTATGTGGGGCGGGCTGGCGAAGCAGGTCGAGGTGTTGGCCATCGACCTTCCCGGCTTCGGGCGGTCGGAGGCGCGCGATGATCTCTTCGGGCCGCAGAAAATGGGGGAGTTCATCGCGAAGGCGATCGACGCGTTCGGCCTCACCGCGGTGCACGCCGTTGGACTTGACGTCGGAACGCCGTCGCTCCTATTTGCCGCCTTGGCGCGGCCAGAACTCTTCCGCAGCCTCATCGTGGGCGCTGGCGCCGCGACGTATCCGCTCGCTGTCGAGGGCGTCCTCAAGTCGATGATCGAAGCGCCGGCGTTACCGCCGTTGAACGCTGGCGAAGTAATCGGTGGGTTCCTGGGATCTATGCGCGGGTACGCCGTGCCGCGCTTCGTACGCGACGACTATCTCGCGTCCTATGAGGGTGATCGGCTGACGCGGTCTGCGGCTCTCGTTCGCGCGTACCCGAAAGACCTGGCTTCACTTGCACCGCACCTTGCGTCGATCACGGTACCCGTCGCAATCGTTGTCGGGCGGAACGACCCTTACGGGCTCGCTCGGGACGCAGAGCTTCTGCGGGAACGACTGCCGCATGCCCGCCTGGATATCCTCGAGGCAGGCCACTGCTTCTGGGAGGAACGAGCGCCCGAGTTCGAAGCGATCGTCACGCAATGGGTGAGCGGCGGGTTTCGGAGGTAGCCATGGTACGGGATCGCGAACAAGAAGCGCGAAACAAGGCTCTGGTTCTCGAGGCCTTCGACGCGCTCTTTAATCGGAGGGACTTTGAGGCGGCAGAGCGCTACTGGCCACCGGACTACATTCAGCACAGTGCCGGGATCGGGCCGGGACGAGATGGCCTCTTCGCTCTGGTGCGCGCCGTCCACAGGCAATACGAGAGCGGGCTGGCCGTTGCGGAGGGGGACTACGTCATGGTTCACGGACGCTTCAGCGGCGGGGAGCGGCCGACGAGAATCACCGTCGACATCCTTCGCATCGAGACGGGATATCTCGCAGAGCATTGGGATGTGATGCAGGACGAAGTGACGCGGGTTGAGTCAAAAAGCGGTCTTCTTGTTCGGCGACGCGTTCCAGACGTGTGACGTTGCGACCATCGCGATGTCGTATTCGGTGCGCAAGAACGTCATTAGGCCGTAATAATCTTGCCATCCCACGCGCCCCCTGCTGGCACAGAGCCCGCCATGCCCTCGGCATCGACGGGGCGATCCGCGAGTACTACCTCGTCGATCGCCACACCGCCGCAGACCCATCCCAATGGCGGCACCCAGATCGGCTGGCCAATCTTCCAAACCGCTCGGCCCAGCTACAGGAATCTTGAAATGAAAATCGCACTATTCGGGGCGACGGGCAGAACGGGTGGCTTGCTCATGGAGCGCGCCTTGTCGGCCGGTCATGAGGTCATGGTTCTCGTTCGAGATCCCAGCAAGCTGACGCGTCCGCAAGAGGGACTACAAGTCATTACTGGGGATGCTCGCGGGGCCAGCGCGGTCGCCGACACCGTGCAGGGCACTGATGTCGTCATCAGCGCCTTGGGATCTGGCGGCGACACGGTGACGCTGTTTGGGCGCAACGTCATGGCAGCCATGGAGCGACTGGGAGTGAGGCGGATCGTGAGTCTTGTGGGTGCCAGCGTCGTCATGCCCGGGGACCTGCCATCAATGAGCCTGAGGATGCTCAGATTGATCACGCGCGTCTTTGGCGGAACGATGCTGAAGGACGGAGAAGCACATGCAAGAGAGCTCGCAGCATCACACCTCGAGTACACGCTGGTTCGCCCCCCGCGCCTGACCGATGGCGTTGCGAGTGGGCGGATTCAACATGGTCTGACTCTGAAACTCGGACCTACGTCGTCAATTTCGCGAGCCGACCTCGCGGCGTTCTTGCTGGAGGTAGCGGTGGAAGGCCGATACATCCGGGCGGCACCCATGGTGGCCGGTCTGCACTGAGACTTGCGATGCGAGGTCATCCGAACGAGGTCGTGAAGGTGGTCGAGGAGACCCGAACCTTCAAGGAGTGGGCGGCCGCCGGCGGTCGTGTGAGGAGTACCACCACCGCGTCGCTGAGGTGAAGGAAGGCATCGGTCTTAGCGGCCACAGAAGGAAACGTTACCCTCTTGCCTTTTGAGCGTTCAGCCGCGCGACCTCCGCTGCAGAGATGCCCTCGAGGACGAGCCCGTACGACAACCCTTCCTGAAGCCTGCGGCGAAAGCGATTCGAGAGCGCCATCCTCGTGTATCGCAGCGTGAGCGGGCTCTGCTTCTTCATGTGGCGTGCCAATTCCCAGGCTCGCGGCAGCAGGGCTTCACGAGAAACGACCTCGTTCACCGCGCCCTGCTCCTTCGCTTGTGCCGCGCTCAGTTTCTGGCCGCTGAGCAGG
>DASZCN010000022.1:0-33536 GCA_035943095.1 Gemmatimonadales bacterium
GCCGGGTCCGGCTCGCGCTCGTCGGCAGGCGAATCGCGCTCCCGTTCGTGGTCGCGTACTGCCTGTACGCGCTGGTATACCTCTCGACCGCGAATGCCAAGTCGGAGCGCGTCCGCGCCTACTACGCCTCGCTCCATCCCCTGCTGCGCGTGGGGCTCTCCACACTCATCGTGCTCGACCGTGAGGCCGTGATCACCGACCTCGCGCGTCGGCCGCAGGACTACCGGGCCATGGGCCTGCCCCCCAACGACGGGTCACTTCACTTTGTGCAGCGCGACGGCTACACCCACGCGGCCGACCTTCGCACCACGGGCCGCGGCTTGGTGAAGAACCGCCTGGTGCAGCTGTACTTGTGGAGCGTGGGCTTCCGTACGCTGCGCCACAGCGGCACGTCCGATCATCTGCACGTGGAGTTGCCGGTGCGGTGAGGAGGCGTAGCTTCCGCGCATGCCGCTCTCCCGAGACGATATCCGGGAATCCGTGGAGCGCGCGGGCGACGAGCACTGGAGCGCTCTGCGCGCCCATCACGAGGACGCCTACCCGAACCCCCGGCCGACCCCGGGGGACATCTGCAAGGCCGAGGCCGAGCGTCTGAATCAGCTGGGCCTGGGTAGCGCGACGGACTTCGAGCTCATGGAGACCCGCGTCGAGCGGGTGGGTGAGGAGGTTCGCCTCACCCACGTGTTCCAGTACAAGCCGCTTCATATCCGGCTGGCGACGGAGCCGTTCCAGGGCTACAGCCGGTAGCATACATTAGCGTGGTATCAAACGTGCGTTTTATGCACGAATTGACGTACACTCCGTAATACCACCCGATCAGGTAGTAGCGCACTGTGGCATGAATCGTGCAAACTTTGCACGCATCAAGTGACAATAGTGCACCGTTCCACGTCCTGATCGGGAGATCATATGACGATTGTGGGCCAGGCGGCGGATTCGCTCGCCCAGGCGGCGAGCGCCGCCTCGGCGGCCAATACGGTCGCCATCAACTTCGTTTGGACCCTGGTCGCAGGGTTCCTCGTGATGTTCATGCAGGCTGGCTTCGCGATGGTGGAGACCGGGTTCACGCGCGCCAAGAACGCCGCTCACACCATCACCATGAACTTCATGGTGTACGGCATCGCGATGCTCGCCTACTGGCTCGTGGGTTTCGCCCTGCAGGCGGGGGGCGTGGGCGCCCTCGGGACGCTGGGTGGCTACGACAAGCTGTCCCACGAGGTATCGCTCACCATCGCGGGCAAGCAGTGGGGCCTGTTCGGAGGAACGGGATTCTTCCTCACCGGCGTCGCCTACACGGCTCCAGTGTTCGCGTACTTCCTGTTCCAGATGGTCTTCATGGACACGGCGGCGACCATTCCGACGGGCGCCCTCGCCGAGCGCTGGAAGTTCTCGGCGTTCGCGGTGTTCAGCGTGTTCGTCGGCGCGTTCATTTACCCGATCTACGCCAACTGGACCTGGGGCGGCGGCTGGCTCGCGATGCTCGGCAAGAACGTCGGACTCGGCCACGGGCACGTGGATTTCGCCGGATCCTCGGTCGTGCACATGACGGGCGGGGTTATGGCGTTGGTCGCCGCCGCGTTGCTGGGCCCGCGACGCGGGAAGTACAACGCCGACGGCAGCGCCAACGCGATCCCGGGGCACAACATTCCGATGGCGTTGATCGGCACCTTCATCCTCGCATTCGGCTGGTTCGGCTTCAACGCCGGCTCGACGCTGGCTGGCTCGGACCTGCGCATCGGGGTCATCGCCACGAACACGATGCTGGCTGGGGCGGCGGGGAGCGTCACCGCGATGTTGTACATGTGGACCCAGTACGGCAAGCCAGATCCTTCGATGATGGCGAACGGGGCGCTCGCCGGGCTCGTCGCCATCACGGCGCCCTGCGCCTTCGTCACCGCGCCGTCGGCGGTACTGATCGGCGGCGTCGCGGGAGTGCTGGTCTGTGTGGCGGTGTTCTTCGTCGATGGCAGGCTGCGCATCGATGACCCGGTCGGGGCGATCTCGGTGCACGGCGTCAACGGCCTGTGGGGCATTCTGTCGGTCGGGCTGCTCGCCGACGGCACCTATGGGGACGGCTGGAACGGCGTCAACGGGGCCGTGCGCGGGCTGTTCTACGGCGACGCGGGCCAGCTCGCGGCGCAGGCCATCGGTGGCCTCACCAACTTCGTGGCCGTCGGCACAATGGCGTACGTGGCCTACAAGGTCACCGACGTGCTCGTCGCCGGCCACCGCGTGTCCGCCGAGGTCGAGGAGCTCGGGCTCGACCTGCCGGAGATGGGCGCACTCGGCTACCCCGACACGCCTGACGTCGGGTCGGCGGTCATCCTCAGTGAGACCGCGCCGCATTCGCTGGCGGCGGGCCGTCTGGAGGCCGAACCGGGAGCGGTCTGATCCTTCACACAGCCTTCTTGGAGGACTGAGAAATGAAGCTCATCACTGCCGTCGTTCGCCCCGAGCGCCTTGCCCAGGTGAAGGCCGCGCTGTTCCGCGCGGGAGTCACGGGGATCACGATCCACCGCGTGAGCGGGCACGGAGGCGAGCGGGAGCTGCAGGAGCATTACCGCGGGAACACCGTCGTACTCGAATTCCGCGAGAAGGTCCGGCTCGAGATGGCGGTCTCGGAGCCGTTCGTGGAGCCGACCATCAAGGCGATTCTCGCGTCCGCCCGCACCGGCCAGGTCGGCGACGGCAAAATCTTCGTCCAGCCGCTCGAGCGCGTGATCCGGATCCGCACGGGCGAGGTGGACACGGCAGCCGTGACGGCGGTGACGGCGGACGCTGTGCAGCGCCAGGCGCTGAAGGAGGCGGGCGTATGAGAGCGGCACTCATCAGCCTCTGGCTGATCGTCCCGGGGACGCTGGGCGCGCAGAGCGGGTCCTCCGCGCCGGCCGACACCGGGTCCACAGAGGCCGATCCCCCGGCGCCTCCGGTCAACCATCTGGAGACCACACTGGCCGGCTTCAAGTTGACCGGGTTCGCCGCAGCGTCGTACGCCTACTCGAGCCACAGCGTCGGAAACGCGACCATCGTCGGGCGCTTGTACGACCGCCTCCAGAACACATTCACGCTCAATGCGCTGGCGGTCGTGCTCGACAAGCCATACGACGCCACGAAGTTCAGCGCGGGGTTCCACACCGAGGTGTTGGTGGGGCAGGACGCCGCGGTGATTCAATCGACTGGCCTCAAGCTTGGAGACCAGGGCGATATCCCACATCTCTACGTCACCTTGAACGTCCCGACTGCGAGCGGGAACGGCCTGCAGTTCAAGGTGGGGCGCATCCCGACGCTCCTGGGCCTCGAGGTGATCGAGACCTACGCCAACCCGAACTGGTCAGAAGGGAACCAGTTCATCTACGTGGAGAACTTCACCGCGACTGGCCTGAGCGTCGAGACCAAGTTCAATGACCACGTGGACGCCCAGGTCCGCGTGATCAACGGGTGGGATCAGGTATCCGACAACAACGCCCACAAGTCATTGATGGCGCGGGTCGGGATCTATCCTGACGCGCTCACGTCGATCGGGATCGTGGGGTTCTGGGGTCCGGAGGAGCCGGCGGATAATACCGCGAACCGGTACGGCGTCGAGGGCCTGATCTGGCGTAAGCTCGGCAAGACGGCCGTGTGGGTGCAGGGGGACTACGGCACGGAGCAAGCGAACGCGGCGCTCCCCGATCCGACGCGAGACGCGAAGTGGTGGGCCGTCGGTGGCTGGGTCACGTATGATTTCAGCTCGACGCTCGGCCTGGCGTTGCGGGGCGACTACGTCAACGACGAGAATGGCGCCCGCACCAATGGCTTTCTGGGCTTCCCGACGAACACTGGACAGAAGTTCGGCAGCGGCACGGCGACTCTGAACATCCGTGCCTGGCCCAACGCCGTCGTCCGGCCCGAGCTGCGCTACGACAGCTCGACGCTGGCAGCGTTCAACGGCCACAAGGATCAGGTCAGCGTCGCGCTGGGCGTAGCGTACCTCTACTAGCGCGCGGGCGCGGCTTCCGCCTGGTCCGGCGCGGCTGCGGGCGCGGCCGACGCGGCGGGCGCGACCGGCGACGCGTGGGGCGCTACCTTCCGGAACAACCGACGGTAGCGTTCCCAGGCGTCGAGCACCTGGCGGGCGCGGGCGCTGCCGGTGCTGGCCGCGTGCTCGCCGACGAGCCTGTGCACCAACGCCGCATCCTCGTCGTCGAGCTCGCTCACGGCGACCATGTCCTGGTTGCAACGCAGTGTGAAAGTCTCCTCCTCGTCCAGCACGTAGGCGACGCCGTTGGACATCCCGGCGCCGAAATTGTGCCCCACGGCGCCCAGCACGATCACCGTGCCGCCGGTCATGTACTCACAGCAATGGTCGCCCGCCCCCTCGATGACGGCGACGACCCCCGAGTTCCGCACGGCGAACCGGTCCCCGGCGCTGCCGGCGGCGAACAGCCTCCCCGCCGTGGCGCCGTACAGCGCCGTGTTGCCGAGCATGACGTGGGGCTCGGTGGCGTCGGCGGTTTCCCGGAACGGTCGGATGACGATCTCGCCGCCCGACAGCCCCTTCCCGACGTAGTCGTTCGCCTCGCCTTCGAGCTCGAGCCGCATGCCGGGGAGCGTGAACGCGCCGAAGCTCTGGCCCGCGCTGCCGCGGAACCGCAGCCGGATGGACCCCGCCGGCAGACCGACGTTGCCGACCCGCTCGGCGATCCGTCCGGCGATGCGCGCCCCCACCGTCAGGTGGTGGTTGCCGATGTCGTAGACGCCTGCAAACGGGCGGCCGGTCTCGAGCCGCGGACCGAGCGTCTGGAGGATCTCATCGTCCAGCGATTCCACACCGGGGCGGTCGTTGCGCGCGGCGGTACGGCGCCGCGGCGCGTCGCGCGCCGCGAGCGGGTCGGCCAAGAGCACCGACAGGTCGAGCATCTGCGCGCGGGGCACCTCGGGACGGTCCACCCGCTCGAGCAGCTCCGCTCGACCGACGACGTCGTCCAGGGAGCCGAACCCCAGCTCCGCGAGGACGCGCCGCACGTCCTCCGCGATCCACGTGAAGTAGGCGACGACCTGTTCCGGCCGGCCGCGGAACTTGGCGCGCAGCTCGGGACGCTGCGTGGCGATCCCTGTGGGACAGGAGTTCAGGTGGCACTGGCGAGCCATGGCGCAGCCGATCGCAACCAGCGTCGCGGTGCCGAACCCGTACGTCTCCGCGCCGAGTAGCGCCGCGATCACGACGTCCCGCCCGGTCCGCAGGCCTCCGTCCACCCGCACCTCGATGCGGTGCCGCAATCCGTTCTCGATCAGGATCGCCTGTGTCTCGGCGAGCCCGAGCTCCCAGGGTGAGCCGGCGTGCTTGATCGAAGACAGCGGCGAGGCGCCGGTGCCACCGTTGTGGCCGGAGATCAGCACGTAGTCGGCGTACGCCTTGGCGACGCCGGCTGCCACGCGCCCCACACCCGCTTCGGCGACGAGTTTTACGCCCACACGCGCGCGCGGGTTGACCTGCTTCAGGTCGTGGATCAGCTGCGCCAGGTCTTCGATCGAGTAGATGTCGTGATGCGGCGGCGGCGAGATGAGGGGCACGCCCGCCACAGAATGCCGCAGCCGGGCGATCAGCGCGGTCACCTTGTGACCGGGCAACTGGCCGCCTTCGCCCGGCTTCGAGCCCTGCGCCATCTTGACCTCGAGCTCGTCCGCCCGCACCAGATAGTGCGTCGTGACCCCGAACCGGCCCGACGCGACCTGCTTGATGCGGTTGTCCGCCCGGTCCCCGTTCGGGAGCGGCAGGTAGGTGTCCGGGTCCTCGCCGCCTTCGCCCGAGTTGGAGCGCGCGCCCATGCGGTTCATGCCGATGGCCAGCGTGCGGTGCGCCTCCGGTGACAAAGCGCCGAGCGACATCGCCGTGGAGATGAAGCGGCGGCGGATCGCCTCCGCGGGCTCCACGTCGGCGAGGCGGATCGGCGTGCCGGCGCGGAGGGCGAGCAGGTCGCGCGGGCTCGCGGGCGCCCGGGCGGTGACGCGGGCGCGGAACGCGTCGTACGCGGGCGTCGTATCGGCCGCCACGGCCTCCTGCATGGCGCGGACGAGCGGCGGCGACCAGCCGTGGTCCTCGCCGTCGCGGCGGTAGCGCACCCGCCCGTGGTCGGGCAGCGCCGGTTCGGGCTCAGCGCTGTCCGGATACGCGGTGCGCTGGCGGGCGAGCACGTCCTCGGCGACCTCGGAGAACCCGATCCCACCGATCGTCGACACCGTGCCCGTGAAGCAGCGGTCGATCACTTCGGCGCCGAGCCCCAATGCCTCGAAGATCTGCGCGCCGCAATACGATGAGAGCGTGGAAATCCCCATCTTCGAGAGGATCTTCAAGAGACCCTTTTCCGCGGCGGCGCGGAACCGGAGCGGCGCGTCCGCTTCCTCGACTTCCTGACGGACCGATTCGAGCGCGAGCCAGGGATGCACGGCTTCGGCGCCGTAGCCGATCAGCGCGGCGAAGTGATGGACGTCCCAGGCATCGCCCGCCTCGGCGACCAGGCCGAGGCGCGTGCGCAGGCCCTTCTCGAGGAGGTGCTGGTGCACCGCCCCGACCGCGAGCAGCATCGGCAGGGGCGCCCGCTCGCGATCGGCGGCGCGGTCGCTCAGGATGACGATGCGCGCCCCCTGGCGCACCGCGCGTCCCGTCGAGCGGCACAGCGCATCGAGCGCCGCCCGCAGGGCGTCCGGCCCCCCGGCGGCTCGCCAGGTGGCGTCGAGCGTGACCGCCTGCGCGCCGGTCACGGCACGCAACGCGGCCATCTCGTCCGCGAGCAGCACCGGGTGCTCGTTGCGGACCAGGCGCAACCCGGCGGCCCGGTCGGCGAGCAGCGAGCCGCGGCGCCCCAGGTGCATGCGCAACGACATCACCAGCGTTTCGCGCAGCGGATCGATGGGCGGGTTCGTGACCTGCGCGAAGCGCTGCCGCAGGTAGGCGTACAGGCCCGGCGGTACGCGCGCGAGCGGGGGGATCGGCGTATCGTCGCCCATACTCCACACGGCATCCTGCCCGGCGCTGCCCATCGGCTCGAGCACGTAGCGCAAGTCCTCGAAGCTCCAGCCGAAGGCGACCTGCCTGGCGACGAGCTCGGACGCGGCGGGCGCCGGGGTGTCGGGCACCGCGGCCGTGGGTCGCAGCGGCAGAATGCCCCGCGCCGCCCAACGGCCGTAAGGCCGCCGCCGCGCCACTTCGCGCTTCGCGTCGCCGTTCCGGAGGATCGCCTTGCGGCGCGTGTCCACCACCAGCAGCTCGCCCGGGCCGAGCCGGCCGCTCTCGACCACGGCACCGGGGTCCAGGTCTACGAGGCCCACCTCGGAGCCCGCCACGACGAACCCGTCGCGCGTGATCTTGTAGCGGCAGGGACGGAGACCGTTGCGGTCGAGCGCGGACCCCACCACCACGCCGTCGGAGAACGCGAGCGCCGCGGGCCCGTCCCACGGCTCCACCAGGCACTCGTGAAACTCGTAGAAGCCCCGCAGGGCGGGCTCCATCTCGACGTTTCCCTCGTGGGCTTCGGGGAGGAGCATCATGAGGGCGTGCACCGGGTCCCGGCCCGAGCGCACCAGCAGCTCGAGCGCGTTGTCGAGGCTCGCGGAATCACTGCCGTCGGCCCAGATAACCGGTGTCAGGCGTTCAACGGCCGCTCCCCACACCGGCGCGGCCAGGGCGGGCTCGCGCGCCCGCATCGCGTTGCGGTTACCCCACAGCGTGTTGATCTCGCCGTTGTGTGCGATCATGCGGAATGGCTGGGCCAGCGGCCAGCTCGAGGTCGTATTCGTCGAGTAGCGCTGGTGGAAGATTGCGATGGCCGTCTCATAGTCGGGCGAGACCAGATCGGGATAGAATCCGGCGAGCTGCGTACCCGTCAGGAGCGCCTTGTAGACCAGGGTGCGGCACGAGAGCGAGCACACAAAGAACGGCTCGAGAGCGGGTCCAGCCTCGGCGATGCGGCGCTCGATCGTGCGGCGCGCGAGGTAGAGGCTGCGCTCCCAGGCGGCCTCGTCGCATCTGCCGCCGTCGGCCGGCGCCGCGAGGATGACCTGCCTGATCGCCGGCAACGTGGCGCGCGCCCCGGCGCCCAGGACGTCCGGATCCACCGGGACGTCGCGCCAACCGAGCAGCGTGGTGCCCTCGGCGCGGAGCACGTCCTCGATGATCCCGGTGGCGTGGCAGAGCGCGTCGTCCGATCGGGGCAGGAAGAACGCGCCTACGGCGAACGGCTCGCCCCGTTCGAGTCGAAACCCGCGACTTGCAGCCTCCCGATAGAAGAGGGGTGCCGGAATCTGAGTGAGCAACCCGGCGCCGTCGCCCGAGCGGTCGGTCGCGGCCGCTCCTCGATGTGCCACCCGGGCGAGCGCTTGGAGGGCGAACCGCGTGACGTCGGACGAGCGCTCACCCGACGCCTGCGCGACGAAGCCGACACCGCAGGCGTCGTGCTCGCGCCACGGGTCGAGCGATCTGGCACGGTCGCGGCTGGACATCGCGCTCCCTCCCTAGGCCGGTCAAAAAAAATGACCCGCTCCATCGAGAGCGGGCCGGGGCGTCCTTCCATCTACACGCTTACGCCGCCCGCCCGCTCCCGTGTGTGGGAGTCGCCGGATTCAGAATTGCGACCACCGTCAGCGTGTGGTGATGCGTCATGTCGAGGCCACCCGAACGTACTAACCTGATGGTATTAATATTCATCTCACGGCATAAATATACCTACGCGTTCGAACCCGTCAAGGGCGCGAGCAAGCGCTGCAGCTCGGCGAACGGAATGAGCAGGTCGGCCATACTGTCGTACGTGCCGCGCTCGCGCAGCTCGAGGGCGGCGCGGCGCACCAGCCCGAGCGCCGCCTGGACCACACGGGGGCCGAGACTCGCGCGCCGGACGCCCAGCCGCTCCAGCTCGCGGATCGGGGGGGCGGGGGGCCCCGCGATCACGTTGAGAGGGCCGTCGAGCTCGCGCGCGAGCCGTCCGATCGTGTCGCCGTCGCTCACGTGCGGTACGAACAGGCAGTCGGCCCCGGCGGCGCGATAGGCATTGGCGCGCCGCACTGCTTCCGCGAAACGGCGCGGGGCGTCCCACTCTTTCACTTCGAACGCATCCGTGCGGGCGTTGATCACGATGGGGACTCCGGCGCTCGCGCCGGCGGCGCGCACCGCCTGGATCCGCTCGACGTGCAACGCGAGGTCGAGCAGCCCCCCCCCCTCGGCTGCGCCGTCCTCCAGGTTCAGTCCCACCGCGCCGGCGGCGATCACACCGCGGGCCGTCTCGGCGGCCGCCTTGGGTGTGGCGCCGTAACCGCCCTCGACGTCCGCGGTGACCGGCACACGCACCGCGGCGGCCATGCGCCGGACCGTCTCCAGCATCTCGTCGCGGCTGATGCGCTCGCCGTCAGGGAAGCCCGCCGCCCAGGCGACGCCCGCGCTCGTGGTGGCGATCGCGGCGAACCCCGCTTCCTCCACGAGGCGTGCAGTGGCCACGTCCCAAGCGTTCGGCAGCACCAGAATGCCTGGCCCGGCATGCAGCCGCCGGAGGGCGTCCGCGCGATCGCGTAGCGTAGTGCTCTGCATGATCCCTCCTGACTCGTAGCGGATGCCGCGTTTATCGCGGCGTTGGCCACCGGCGGCTAAGTTTGGGGCACTCAAACTTACCGCACGGTGGCCACCATGATTGCCAGATTCGTTCGACCGCTGTCCGTTGTCTTCGTTGGCGCGGTCCTTGTCGGCGCCCTCACCGCGCAGGGCGTCCAGCCCGCCCCCCCATCGCTCACGGTCCACGCCATCTGGGGCTCCCGCGACTTCGCGAGCGATCTGGTCGAGCTCGCGTGGACGCCGGACGGACGGGCGTACACGACCGTCCAAGAGGACGCGTCCGGTGCCACGGACCTGTACCGCATCGATGCCGCCGGCGGAGCGAAGCAACTGCTCGTCCGGGGCCGCGATCTGGTGCCACCCGGAGCCACCAAGCCGATCGGGATCGAGGAGTACACCTTCTCGGTGGACGGCTCGAAGCTGCTCATCTTCACGAATTCGGCACGGGTGTGGCGTCAGAATACCAAGGGCACGTTCTTCGTTTGGGACTTCGCCGCCCGCCGGCTCACGCCCGTCAGTAACCAGCCCGGGTACCAACAGTTCGCCAAGTTTTCCCCCGACGGACGTCTCGTCGGGTTCGTGCGCGACAACAACATCTACGTGACCGACCTCGCGACCGGCGCCGAGACGGCGTTGACTCGCGACGGCGGCGAGAACGTCATCAACGGCACGTCCGACTGGGTGTACGAGGAGGAGCTGGACCTGCGCGACGCCTTCCGCTGGAGCCCCGACGGCAAGCGCCTCGCATTCTGGCGACTGGACCAGACGGCGATAGTCCCCTTCTATCTCCTGAATCAAGACTCCCTCTACCCGGCGCTCGTGCCGGTGCGCTATCCCAAGGCGGGGACCGCCAACTCCGACGTAAGAATCGGGGTCGCCGACGTCCGCGGCGGCCCGACGTCGTGGGTGGACCTCGGCCCCGACAAGGACATTTACGTGGCGGCGATGGGCTTCGCCGACTCATCGGGCCAGCTGTGGCTCACCCGGCTCAACCGGCACCAGAACCGACTGGACCTGCTGCTAGCCGACCCGCGCACCGGCGCCTCCCGAGTGATCATGACCGACACCGACTCGGCGTGGGTGGACGCGAACCAGCCGCGCTGGATCGACGGCGGGAAGCAATTCCTGCTCGTCTCCGAGCGGGACGGATACGATCAGGTATACCTGTTCGATCGTAGCGGCGCGCTCGTCCGGCGGGTGACGCCGGGAGGCTGGGACGTGCAGGACGTGTACGGCGTCGACGAGAAAGCCCGCGTTCTCTACTTCAGTGGTGCGAGTACCGGCGCACTCGAGCGGCAGCTGATGCGGGTGGGCCTCGATGGGAAGGGCCTGACGCGGCTCTCGACCGAGCCGGGCACCCACAGCGCCGAGTTCGCCCCGACGTTTGCACTGTATGTCGACACGTACTCGCGCGCCGGCGTTCCCCCGGTCCAGACGCTCCGGCGCGCCGACGGCACCCTGGTGCGCACGATCGCGGACAACGCGGCCCTCCGGGACAAGGTCGCGGCGCTCGGGCTCAACCGGCCCGAGTTCATCACGGTACAGACTTCCGACGGGGTCGCCCTCAATGCGTGGCTCATCAAGCCGAGGGGATTCGATCCCGCGCGAAAGTACCCGCTCTTGATGAACGTCTACGGTGGACCGGGCTCTCAGACGGTGACCGACGGCTGGGGCGGCCCAAACTACCTGTGGCACCAGATGCTCGCGCAGGACGGCTACCTCGTCGCGAGCGTCGATAACCGCGGTACCGGTGGGCGCGGCGCGAAGTTCATGAAGATGACGTATCTCCACCTCGGGCGTTACGAAGCCGCCGACCAGATTGCGGCAGCACGGTGGTTCTCGAAACAGCCGTTCGTGAGCCCGGACCGCATCGGCATCTGGGGATGGAGCTACGGCGGCTACATGACCTCGCTCAGCATGTTCCGGGGAGCCGGCGTGTTCAAAGCGGCGCTCGCCGTGGCTCCCGTGACGGACTGGCGCTTCTACGACACGATCTACACGGAGCGGTACATGCGCACGCCCCAGGAGAACGCCGCCGGATACGACGAGAGCGCGCCGCTCGCCTATGCCGACAGCCTCCGGGGCAGCTTCCTGTTGGTGCACGGTACGGGCGACGACAACGTGCACTTCCAGAACAGCGTTCGGCTGGTGGAGCGGCTCGAATCCGCCAACAAGCAGTTCGACATGCGGATCTATCCCAACCGGACGCACGCGATCGCGGGCGGCAACACGCGTGAGAATCTGTACGGGCTCTTCACCGCGTGGCTGAAGGCACACCTGTAGCGCGCGACGTCGCGCGCTTGGGACGGACGGCGCTCGCCGTCCTCACGCTGATCAACCTGTTCAACTATTTGGACCGGTGGATCGTCGCCGCGCTCGCCGAGAGCATGAAGCACTCGGAGCTGGGGCTGTCGGACACGCAGCTCGGGTCGTTGATGACCGGGTTCCTCATCGTGTACATGATCACCGCGCCGTTGTTCGGGTTGCTCGGCGACCGGCGGTCCCGGCCGCGGATGCTCGCGCTCGGCGTCGGGATTTGGAGCGTCGCGACGGCGCTGGCGGGGTTCGCACGGGGCTTCGCCTCGCTATTCGCCGCCCGCGCGGCCGTCGGGATTGGGGAGGCGGCGTACGGGACGATCTCGCCGGCCCTCCTGGCAGACTACTTCCCGCGTGAGCGGCGTGGCCGGGTGTTCGCCATCTTTTTCGCCGCCATCCCGATCGGCTCGGCGCTCGGCTACGTGGTGGGCGGGTTGGTGGATCGTTACTACGGCTGGCGCCACGCGTTCTTTGTCGCGGGCGTACCGGGCCTGGTGCTCGCTGCCCTGGCGCTGCGTTTGTACGATCCACCGCGCGGCGTGCAGGACGCCGACGGCTCGTCGGGTTCCAGCGCGCACACCATGTCGGCCGGCTTGCTCCGCAACCGTCCGTACGTGCTCACGGTCCTGGGTTACGCCGCATACACGTTCGCGATCGGTGCGCTGGCCTTCTGGGCGCCTTCGTTTCTCGAACGGGTCCGCGGCATTCCGAGAGCGCAGGCGACCGTCCAATTCGGGGCGATCGTCGTGGTCACCGGATTCATCGGGACGTACGGCGGAGGCTGGGTGGGGGACTACTTCCTGCGAACCAGCCGGCAGGCGTACCTCTGGGTGTCGGGCGTGGTCACGCTCGTCGCGGCGCCGCTCGTGCTCCTCGCGCTCGCGGCGCCGCAGCCCGCCGTGTATTGGCCCGCCATAGTCGTCGCGGAGCTGTGCCTGTTCGCGTCCACGGGCCCGATCAACTCGGCCATCGTGAACGTCGTAGCCCCGGAAATCCGGGCTACGGCCGTAGCGGTGAGCATCTTCACCATCCATATCCTGGGTGACGTGCCGTCACCCTCGCTGGTTGGCGTGCTCTCGGATGCTCGCACGCTGGGTGAGGCGGTGTTGATCATCCCCGTTGCGGTGCTCGTCGGCGGCGTCGTCTGGACCTACGCGGCCTGGCGGGGAGAGCGAATGGCGGGTGCCGAGCCGTCGCCGTGAGAGCGTTCTTCCGGGCGCTCTTCGGGCTGGTCCTCCGTGTCTTCTTCCGTCGCATCGAGGTGTCGGGCGCCGAGCGGGTTCCGGCACGTGGTGCCGTCATCTTTGTCCTGAATCATCCCTCCGGGCTCATCGATCCAGCGTTCCTGCTGTGCCTCGCGCCCCGTCGCGTTTCGCTCCTCGCCAAGGCACCACTCTTCCGCATGCCGATCATCGGGTTTTTCTGCCGGGCGTTCCAGGCCATTCCTGTGCACCGGCGCCAGGATGCCGACTCCGACCCGTCGCAGAACCGCGAGACGTTCGACACCGCGCGCGCCGTCCTCGCCGGAGGCGGCGCCATCGGGATCTTTCCGGAGGGCGCGTCACATTCGGACCCGAAGCTCCGGCCGCTCAAAACCGGCGCCGCGCGGATCGCGCTCGGCGCCGCCGCGGCCCTGGGGAATGACCAGCCGCTCACGATCGTTCCCGCCGGGCTGTACTACCGCGCGAAGCGTACGTTTCGCAGCGCGGCGCTCCTCTATTTTGGCGAGCCGTTTGCCGTCAATCCCGTGTCGCTGGCGTCCGGTGAGGAGCCGCCGGCCGGCCCCGTGCGAGCGCTGACCCGCAACATCCAGGAGGCACTCGCCGCCGTAACGCTCCAGGCGGGCCAGGCGGAAGTGCACGCCTTGGTGGCGCAGGCGCAGGGCATCGTCAGCGTTCAGGACGAGTCACCGGCGACACCGCCGTCCCTCGCCGACGAGTTCGCGCTGCGGCGACGCCTCCTGGCAGGATACGAGGCGGCGCGGTCGCAGTGGCCGGACCGGCTCGCTGCGATCGCGACCAGGATCGACCGCTACGAGGCGGCCCTATCCGCGGCGGGCCTCGACGCGCGACAGTTGACCGCCGGCGGCTACACGCTCGGTCGGGTGGCTCGCTATGTCGCCAAGGCGGCGCTCGTCCTCCTGGTGCTCCTGCCGGCAGCGCTGATCGGGCTCGTCCTGAACTACCCCGCGTACCGGACCGTGGGGTTCGTGGCCACCGGAATGGCCAAAGGGGCGGAAGACGCGCTCGCGAGCATCAAGGTACTTGCCGCCATGCTGCTCTTCCCGCTCACGTGGTCGATCGCGGCGGTGGCCATGGGGCTCCGCCTGGGTGTGGAGGCCGGGGTCGTGACGCTCGTCGTCGCGCCGCTCCTCGCGTACGCGGCGCTCGTCTTTTTCGAACGGCTGGATCGCATCATCGGCGGGGCGCGCGCTCTCGGACTGTTTACGTTCCGCCGGTGGGCGTTTCTGCGGCTCCTGGCCGAACGCCACGCGATCCGCGAGGAAATCATCGCGCTCGGGCGCAGTGTCGAAACGTTGTAGGGGCGCAGCATGCTGCGCCCCTACACGAAATCCATCCTGCGCCCCTACACAAACTCCATGCTGCGCCCCTTTACGACATCCGAGCTTGGTACGTCTCAGTGCCAGGTCTTCACCTGCTCCACGAACGTCCGTGCGAAACCGCTCACGTCGGCCGGTGCGATCGTGGTATCCTGCGTCAGTTTTTCCACCCGGGCGAGGTTGACCGACGCCCTCTGGTACGAGCTGTCGCTCGCGAGAGCCGCGCGGTAGGCGCTCACCGCCTGGCTGATGTGACCGGTATGCTCGAGCGCGATGCCCAGGTTGTTCTGGAATGCCGCCACGCTCGAGTCGATCTCGATCGCGCGCGCGATGGGGCCGAGCGCCTCGACGAAGTTCAATTGGCCGATTGCGACCCGGCCAAGGTTGTTCATCGACCACGCGTCGCGCGGGTCGAGCACGATCGCCCGCTTGAACGCCTCGACGGCCCCAGTGGGATCACCGAGCTCGTCCTTCACGCGGCCGAGCAGGCGGTAGCCCTCGTTGGACGTCGAGTCCAACCGCAAAGTCGCTTCGACTTCGGGCAGCGCGTCCTGGGCCTTGTTTTGCTCGAGCAGCACGCGGCTCAGGTTGAGGCGGCTCTTCACATGGGTCGAGTCCTTCTCGATCGCCTGCCGGAACGCGCTCACGGCCTGGTCGCGTTCGCCCGCCTTCCAGGATGAGAGACCGAGCATGTAGTAGCCCCACACGTTGTTCGGCTTCTGGCTCGTGTAGGCGGTGAACAACCGGACCGCTTCGTCGTAATGCTTCCCCGTGTAGGCGGTCTTCGCGTCCTCGAACGAGACCGGCGCGGTCGGAGTCGAGACGCTCGACGGCTCGGGTGTAGCCGCCGGCGCTTCCGCCGCGTTGGCGTCCCCCGACTTGGCGCGCTTATCACTGCACGCCGCGAGGGCGATGGCCGTCATGACGCACGGGATGAGAGTGAGCTTCCGCATGAGTTCCTCCTCTGGCTGGGTTAACAGCGGTGGACGCCCGCTGCTAACGCAGGAGGAAGGCCAGCGGTCAGTCGTCGGTCATCGATTGCTTAATCAAGCAGTTACGCCGGCGGGCGGGATGACTCGTGTCCCGGTGGACACGCCCCGGTCAGCCGCTCACGTGTCCGGGTCGACACGTCCCTTGATGTTGTGCCGGCGCATGATCTTCAGGAGACTCGCGTGGTCGGCGAGGCCGAGCGATTGGGCGGTGCGGGTGATGTGCCAATCATGGCGCTCGAGCGCCGCCACGATGATCTGGCGTTCTGCCTCGGCCTTGAGCGCGTGGAACGTGGTGCCCGCGCTCGCGCCTGGCGCTGCGGCACCATCCCGGATCTCGCCGGGCACGTCCTCGAGACCGATGGTTGGTGCGTCGCTTGCTATCACCATGCGCTCGACTGCGTTTCGCAGCTCACGCACGTTGTTGCGCGTCCAATCGTACGACATCAGGCACGCGAGGGCGCCCGGGTCCATCTTCTTGACGTGGACCCCAAAGCGCGCGCACGTCGTCGCGAGCAGGTGGTCCACGAGCGCGGGAATGTCCGAGCGTCGCTCGCGCAGCGGAGGCACGCGCACGACGTGGACGTTGAGGCGGAAATACAGGTCCTCTCGGAATCGCTTTTCACGGACTGCCAACTCGAGGTCACGGTTTGTGGCCGCGACCAGCCGCGTGTCGACCGCTATAGTCCGGTGGCCTCCCAGGCGACTGACCTGACGTTGCTCCACCACGCGCAGCAGCTTCGCTTGCGCCGCGAGCGGCAGCTCGCCGATCTCGTCCAGGAACAGCGTACCGGCCGACGCGGTCTCGAACGCTCCCTTGCGGAGCGAGTTGGCGCCGGTGAACGCCCCGCGCTCGTGGCCGAACAACTCGTCCTCCACGAGGTTCTCCGGGAGCGCCGCGGCGTTGAGCGCGACGAAGGGCCCGGCCGGGTGGGCCCCGAGCCGGTGCAGCTCCCGAGCCACGAGCTCCTTGCCAGAGCCGCTCTCGCCCACGATGAGCACCGGGCTCGGGATCTTGGCGACACGTCCAATGGCGTCCTTGAGCTGCTGCATACCGTCGCTCGCGCCCACCATGGGCGCATCGGCGTCGAGTCGTAGCCGCAACGATGCCAGCTGCGTCGCGAGGCGCTGCCGCTCGATCGTGTGTTCGATGTCCTGCACCACACGCTCCATCGGCTCGGCTTTATCGATGAAGGTCTTCGCGCCCAGCCGGATGGCCTCGGTGCAGCGGTCGTAATTGCCGGTCCCCGTGTACACGATCACGGGGACCCGAAAGCCGCGGCGCTCCATGGCTCGAAGCACCTCGAAGCCGTCCATGCCCGGCATCTCGAGGTCGAGGATCACGCAGTCCACGGCTTCGCGCTCGAGCACGTCCAGCGCCTCGCGCCCGCCCGCCGCCACCAGAGCCTCGTAGCGGCCCAGCCGCTTCAGGTCGTAGGCATACTGCTGGGCCATCGCGGCCACGTCGTCGACGACCAGGACCGTGGTCACGTGGTGACTCCCGGAAAATCGACGAAGAACCTGCTGCCGCTGCCAGGCTGCGTCTCCACTCGTAGCGCACCGCTCGCGTCGAGCACCAGACGGCGGACGATCGAAAGCCCCAGTCCCGTGCCGCCGGGTTTGGTGGTGTAGAAGTCGTCGAACGCGCGATTCAACTCTTCCTTGGTCATCCCCTTGCCGGTGTCCGCGACCGTGATGCGGACGCCCGATCCGCTCGCGCCTCCGTCGCTGGGCCCGGTCGATACGGTCACCCGTCCGGCGCCCGAGGCGAGACTATCGATGGCGTTGCCGATCAGGTTCTCGAGAATGCGACGCACCACGAGTGGATCCGCGCGTGCGGGGCCGAGTGGGTCGGAGAGGTCGACGCGCAGCTCAGCCTTCCCCGTATCCCCGAGACGGCTGATCGTGTCACGCACGACGGCGTTCACGTCGCACGGCTCACCGGACGGTTGTGGCGACAGCCGGGCGTAGTTGCCGGCGAGGCTCTCGAGGTAGGAGATGCTCGATTCTACGGTGGGCTGCCGCTCTCGGAACGCCGCTGCCAGCCGGTCCGGGCCTTCCCCCGCGGCCTGCGCGAAATGGCGGAAGACGTTCCGGATCGGGGTCAGGCCGTTCTTGATGTCGTGGTTCACCTGACGGGCGAGGTCACCCACCGCGAGCCGACGCTCGGCCTCCCGCAGGCGCGCCGCGCCGGCGCGGAGTCGCTCCGTCATGGCACCGAGAAGCCGCGTCAGGATCCCGATCTCGTCCGTGCCATCGCTTTCGAACGCGACGTCGAGGCGGTCCATGTCGATCGCCTCGGTCTGGGCTGCCAGGGCAGTGAGCGGCCGGCTGATGCGGGTCGAGAGCCACGCGGCGAGGAGCAGGGCGATCCCACCGGTCGCCAGCACGGCGAGGAGGAACGAGATCGCCACGCCGTGACGCAGGGCGGTGACGGAGCCGAGCGAGTGCGTGACCACGATGCGCGCCGGGAGCAACCGGGCCGAATCGCCCTCCGCCACGAACGGTCGCGTCAGCGTGCTCACTACCTGCGTCGCCGGATCGCCTTGTACCACGCTGTCGGGTGGAACGACGACGGCGATCGCCAGCTCGGAATCGGGCGTCAGGCGGGCAAGGAAGCCCGAATCCACGGCGATCCCGCCTATGAGCGTGAAGCGCTTGCCACCCAGCTGGAGTGAATCGAGACGAGCCAGAGCCAGAAACGGCGCCTCGGCGCTGCGCGCGCGTACGAGCGCAGTGCCACCCGCGGCCACCAGCAGCCGGGGGAGGTCCGGCTCCAGCTGGTCGTACTCGTTGCGAAAATGACCGGAGCTCACGATCCGTCCCTCGCCGTCCTGAATCTGAAGCATCTCGAGGCCTGTCAGTCGCATCGCATTGCCGGCATAGTCGAGCAAGTATGCCCGCTCTCCGCCCTGAAGTGCGGCGGCTCGGAACCGGTTGTCCGAGGCGATCGCGCCCTTGAGTGCATCCAACCGGGTTGCGATTGCCGCGCTCTGCCGGTCCAAGTCCGCGCGGATCACGGAGACGAGCGAGGCGACCCCCTGCTGGTACGCCGCGGTCAGGCGGTCCGCCATCACCGCCCGCACGCGCAAGCCGAAAATGACCAGCGGTACCAGCACGACTGCTCCGAAACCCACGAGTAAGCGCGCGCGAAACGTCATGGAGAGATAGAAGCGGGGACGAAATGCAGCGTGCCGTCCCAGTCGCTCCACAGGCGCGGGAGCGCGCGTCGGAGCACGGCATGCGAGCGCACGTCGAGGAGCGGCACAACTTTCCCGGCCGGGCTCCAGGGAGGCAGCTCGAGTGCAGCGGCGCGGCACGCGTCGTAGACGCGGGCATGGAGCTCGACCACGTAGGCGGCGTCGCCGCCAGTCCGCAGCGCGGTCCCGAAGGCTGCCGCAGGCAGACCCACCGCGGCAGTCCCGCGCCCAAGGACGCCCAGTCCCACGAGGCGCGCGGCGATGTCCGCCGCGCTCCGGTCGGCCTGATTGTAGACGATGCGACGGCGCCTCACGTTGGCGTCGACAGCTTCACGCCCTCCCCCCAACCCGCAATGCTCCAGGTCCGTGAACCACAGCTGCCCCTCGGCCGGCCGCGCATCGCCGTGTACCGCGTCGCGGAGGCTCTCCAGTCGCAAGTCGCCGACCGCTTCACGTTCGCCCGGGGGAATGAGCAGCGCGTACGCGCGGGTCCATTCGAGCGGAACATCGGTGTAGCCGCGCAGTCGCGCCGCGTACTCGAGCGTCGCCGGGTCATCGATAACGAGCATGTCGGCGCCACCATCCAGCGCGTCGCGGGCGCCATCCGGTGCCACAACGGTGACCCGAATGACGGGCAGGCCGCGGCGGGCGACGGGGTGGACGACGAGCGCGTCCGGCGCTCCGGCCTCCGCGCCCGTCGTCCAGTGACGCCCTGTCCCGATCGGCCAGTTGCCACCGGGCGCCGGCTTCGTGACCGCAAGCGCGGGGTCAGCGAACAGCTGAAGCAGGATATCGGGTCCCGATCCTCCGGGCCGCTTCCGCACCGAGAGCGTGTGGTCATCGGCCAGCGTCGCGGCCCGCGCAAGACTCGAATCGCGGGAACGCCACGCAGCCACGACGTCGAGCGCGGTCACCGGCGCGCCGTCCCAAAAGCGGGCGTCCTCGCGAAGAGCGAATGTCCAGCGATCTCCATCTTCCGACCAGGATCGGGCGAGGCCAGCCAGCGGGCGCCCCTGGCAGTCCACGCGCAGCAGCGACTCATAGAGCTGGGCGAAGACAAGCCGCTCCGCGTCGTTTCGGGGGACCGGAGCGTGTCCAGGATCGACTGGTGCCGTTACGGCGAGCGTCACCGTGTCGCGGGGGACTGTGGCGCCGGCGGCGAGCGTGCAGCTCGTGTCCGAGGGAGCGGCGCCGGGCACGGGAGGTAGCTCCGCTTGCGGGGGGGCGCCCGCGCGGCACGCGGCCGCGAGCAGGGCGACAAGGAGGATGCGGGTGCGATGAGGAATCACTGGCTTGCGCTCCGGCGGGTAGCTGTTCGAACGATACCCAGGCCTGGAAGCCCGAGCCAGGACGCTGGTTACGCCCGTGGCTTGCGTGACATCAAGGCGAGGACGTTGCCTTCCGAGTCGCGGAATTCGGTCAACCAGAGCTCGTGATCCGGCGCCTGGTACACCAGATGCGGCTCGGTAGCGAACTCCACGCCGCGGTCGCGCAGCGTGCTATGGGCCGCGGCGATGTCGGGGACGAGGTAGTAGATGATGGATGCGGCATGGTCGAGCTCGGGTTTCTCGGGCACGCCCAGCATGACGCTGATGTCGCCGCACTTGAAGAATGCCATCTGCGGCGGCGCCTGGAAGAGGAAAGGCATGCCGAGGATATCGCGATAGAAGCGGATAGCGCGGTCGAGATCGCGAGCCCGCACGAAGATCTGGCCGATCGCGGAAAGACCGAACTGAGTGGTCGCCGTAGGCATGACTACCTCCAACTCTAGGTGGAGCCGAGTGCCGGTTCCTGTTGAGTGAGACAATGGAGCGTCCCGAGCCCCCACACCAGATCCACCGCATGGATGCCGACCACAGGTCGATCCTTGATCAGATCGGCCAGGATCCCGAGCGCCGCTCGGTCCTTCGGATCATTGAACGTCGGCACGAGTACCGCCGCATTCGCGATGTAGAAATTCGCATAGCTCGCGGGTAGCCGCTGACCGTCGAACGAAAGCGGATCGGGCATGGGCAGATCCACCACCTCGATCTTGCTTCCGTCTTCGAGCCGCATGCCGGCGAGGCGCTCGCGGTTCTCCTCGAGGACGCGATAGTTGGCGTCCTTCGGGTCGGTCTCGCGGCACAGGACCACCGTGCGCGAATCGACGAAGCGGCACAGGTCGTCAACGTGTCCGTGGGTATCGTCTCCCGCGATCCCCTTGCCAAGCCAGAGCACGTTCGTCGCGCCGAGTTGCGCCTTGAGCACCGCCTCGAGCTCGGCCCGTCCCAGGCCGGGGTTCCGAACCTGCACCGCGGCATCGAGCAGGCACTCCTCGGTGGTGAGGAGCGTGCCACGCCCGTTGACATCGATGCTGCCGCCTTCAAGCACGACTTCGCGGTCTCCCGCCCGTGCCGGGAAGAGTCGGACTTTGAGTCGCGACGCCGCGCGCGCGGCGATGCCGTCGTCCAGCTTCCAATCGGGGTACTTGGCCCAGGCATTGAACCGGAACTTCGCGATCGCAAGCGCTCGGGGCCGGTCCGTCCGGCGCACGAACAGGGGCCCGAAATCGCGGGTCCAACCACGGTTCGTGGGGAACCGGATGAACTCGAGGCGGCCCGTGTCGACACCCGCCTGCTCGAGCACCGGTCGGGCCCGGCGCTCGTGGTCTCGGGAATTGACGAGGATGCGCACGAGCTCCCCGGGCGCGAGCGCGCGCGTGATCTCGCCGTATACCCAGGGGATTGGGGCGAACTTACCGGGCCAATCGCTGGCGTTGTGGGGCCATCCGATCCACGTGGCGTGATGCGGCTCCCACTCGGCGGGCATCCGGAAGCCAAGGCCGGCGGGCGTCTCCGAGCGGGGCACTACGAGCGGTCGTCGAGGAACCGGCTTGCGATCCCGCCGTAGGCGTCGATCCGGCGGTCGCGCAGGAACGGCCAGCCGCGGCGGACTTCTTCGACACGCGCGAGGTCGACCTCGGCGACGAGAATCGTTTCGCGGTCCACGGGGGCCTCCGTCAAGATCGCGCCGAATGGATCGGCAATGAACGACGAGCCCCAGAACTCGATCCCGTCGCCGTTCCCGCCGGCCGTGGGGGGCTCGTGGCCGACGCGGTTCACCGCGGCCACGTAGCAACCGTTCGCGATCGCGTGGCCGCGCTGAATGGTGCGCCAGGCGTCGAGCTGCTCCGCGCCGTGCGTCGCTTTCTCCTTCGGATGCCAGCCGATGGCCGTCGGATAGAACAGGATGTTCGCACCCTGGAGCGCGGTGAGCCGCGCCGCTTCCGGATACCATTGATCCCAGCACACGAGGGTCCCGATCCGCCCGACGGCTGTATCGAAGGCGCGGAACCCGAGGTCGCCGGGCGCGAAGTAGTACTTCTCATAGTAGGCGGGGTCGTCGGGGATGTGCATCTTGCGGTACACGCCAACCACGCGACCGTCGACGTCGATCGTTGCGGCGCTGTTGTGATAGAGCCCGGGCGCCCGCCGCTCGAAGACCGGCGCGATCACGACAACCCCGGCCTGCTTCGCCGCCTTCCCGAGCGCCTCCGTGCTCGGCCCGGGGACGGACTCCGCGAGATCGAAAACGCGGGCGTCCTCCGTCTGGGCGAAGTAGCGCGATCGAAACAGCTCTGGGAGGCAAACGACCCTCGCACCCGCCGCCGCCGCCTGCGCCACCTTCGCCACCGCCTGCCGCAGGTTCGTGTCGGGATCGGCCGACATTGCCATCTGGACGAGACCGACCTTGTACGTGGTCGGGAGGGAAGCGGGCGTCATGGGGGGGAAGAGTACAAGACCCCGCTTCTCTGCGACAGACCTCGAACTCCCTCAATCCTTCTGTGGCGGCCAGCGGCGAGGGTCGAAGAGTGAATCCGGGAGCACCGTGCCGGTCCGGATGTCGGAGTACCGCTCCAGCCAGCGTTGCTTGCCGTCCACCAGGAAGGCGACTTCCGCCGAGATCCACGCCACGCCAGAGCGACGATAGTCGTTGAAGCGGACGTCACTGGTGCGCGTCGTATCGCGTTGGCCCGGTTCCAGCATTCGCACGAACACCAACCGCTCCTTGTCGACCCAGAACTGCCGCCGGTGCTGGTCGCCGGCGAGCGCCCCGACGACGTACACGGGGCGTCCCTGCCACGTGTCCTCGTGGACCGTCGCCAGATCGAACCCGAGCTGCTCGAGTCGGGTCGCCGTCCGCTCAGCGCTATCGAAGTACACGTCGAAGCCGAGTACCATGAGTGGGTGAACAAAGGCCGTCGCGCTCGAGAGTCGGCCCCCCTTGAACACGAACTGGGAGTCCTGCACGAAGAGGTAGCCGGCGGACGAGTCGGGCGGCTGGAACTCGATTCGCAACCGCCCCGGCAGGGCCGCGTATTCGAGCCAGGTCGAGTGCTCGAGCGCGCCGTCGGGCAGAGTTGCCGTGTTCCGCTGCACGAACGTGAGCGTCCGATACCACGACCCGGCGTAGCGGTCGTGCATGGCCGCGAGGATGGCACGACCGGTCTGGGGATTGCCCTGGCAGAGGGCCAGCAGGGCACACAACGTGGAGACCATTGTGACGAGCTCCGTGTCAGGGCCTTTCGACGACCAGTTGGGTTTCCGCCGTGTAGTCCGCGATGCCGCACAGCGTCACCCGCGCGGTGTACCGGCCCGGCGTCGGCGCGGCGTCCGCGGGGACCGGGATGAATTGGCGGTACACGCCCCCGAGCCGGATTACGATCTGCTCCTGGCTGCGGGTCGGGGCCGGGAGCGCAAGATGCCAAGGCTCTCCTCCGCCCTGCGGCCGAACCTCCACGCAGAGGACCTCATTCGTCCGGAACATGAAGTCGAGCTCGGACTGTCCGTGATTCAAGATGGTGTACATCAACAACGACTGGACCCCGCTCGCTTGTCCGTCGGGCAGCCGCCATACGAATCGGTTGGGGATGGCGGAGAGTGTGATGATCGCGCTTTGGTTGAACGAGGGATGGATCTCGGTGCGACCGGTGCCCTCGGGCTCGATCTCCTGCACGTGTGTGGCTTCGAACGCCGTCTCTTCCTGTGCGAGGCGTACGCGCCCGACCGCCTTGACGTACCGATCCTGCAGCTTGGAATACGGTCCCATGTTGCCTCGGGCCGTGAGGAGATTCACGCGACGTCCCGCGAGGTTCACGGGCCGGGGCAACATGATCTCCCACCCTCCCGAGTCGGTCCGCTCGACGAACCCCTCGGCCGTGATGATCGTATCGGAGTTGACCTGGCCTGCGGATCGCGCGACAGTCGTGGCGAGGAGCGCGACCAGCAGACCGCCGGATCGAGCGCACCGCAGGATGGACATCACTTCTCGAGCCGGTAGCCCGCCTTGCGGACGGTGAGAATGTGCTTTGGCGCCGCCGCGTCCGCTTCGAGCTTCCGGCGCAGCTCGGCGACGTGCGTATCCACTGTACGGCTCAGGACCGCCGCGCTGTAGCCCCACACCTCGGTGAGGAGCTCCATGCGCGTGGCGACGGCGCCCCCCCGGTGGAGCAGGGCGAGCAGCAGGTCGAATTCCTTGGGAGTGAGGGGGACCGACTTGCCGTTCTTGAGCACGGATCGCGACGCCGGAATGACTTCGATCGCACCGAACCGCTCGGGCGGACCGGCGCCGTCTCCCGGTGGCGCGGTGCGGCGCAGCAGCGCCTCCACCCGAGCGAGCAGCTCGAGCACACCGAACGGCTTGGTCACATAGTCGTCGGCGCCGAGGCGCAGCCCCCGAACCTTGTCGGACTCCTCCCCGCGCGCCGTGAGTATGAGGATCGGCATGCGGCGACCCTCGTCGCGCAGCGCCCGAAGCACGCGGTAACCGTCCATGCCCGGGAGCATGAGATCGAGGATGATCAGATCGGGCCCGCCGACGCGCGCGCGCGCCAACCCTTGCGTCCCGTCCTCCACGACGTCGACGTCGTAGCCTTCGATCTCCAGGTTGTTGCGCAGCCCGTACGCGAGGTCGGGATTGTCCTCGACGACGAGGATCCGCTTCATGCGGTGACGCCGGCGTCGGCTCGCTCGCGCGCCGCGTCGGATGCCGTCTCGGCTTCCGGCATGAGCGGCAGCTCGATGACGAAACGCGCGCCACGGCCGGGCGCGTCCTCCGCCCAGGCGCGGCCGCCGTGCAGCGCAACGAGCTCGCGCACGACAGAGAGGCCGATCCCGGTCCCCGCCACCGCGGAGCCCCGGTCGCGCTCGAGGCGCCAGAACCGATCCCAGATCCGCTCCCGGTCGGCCGCCGGAACGCCCGGGCCTTGATCATCCACCCAGATGCGTGCCCGCGTTCCGCCTTCGCTCGCGCGCAGCCCCACGGTGATGGTCTGCTCCGCTGGTCCGTATTTCACGGCGTTGTCGAGGAGATTGAGGAGCATTTGGCGGAGTGCATCGGCATCCACCGGGGCGACGAGCCCGTCGTGCAGCTCGGTGGCGAGGACGACCCCGCGAGCCGCTGCGAGCGGGCTGAACGCCTCGACCGTCTGGCGCACCAGCGCGGCGAGGGCGGTGGGGGCAGGTGAGAGTCGCGCGACCTGGCGTTCCGAGCGCGCGAAGTGCAGCAAGTTCTCCACCAGGTGGGTGAGGCGGCGGGCCTCCTGGTCGATGATCTCGAGCGAGCGCATCTGTTCCGTCTCCGAGCGCACGCGTCCGAGCAGCAGCGTCTCGGAGAACATCCGGATTTGGGCGAGGGGCGTGCGCAACTCGTGTGAAACGCCCGATACGAAGTCGGCGCGCAGGCGAGAGAGCTCGTTCTCGCGGTGCAGCTGCAGCAGCGCCATCACGACCAGGCCCGCGGTCAACGCAAGCAACGAGAGCAGCATGGGCAAGTTCGAGCGCGGCAGGCCGCCGATCACGAGCTTCGGTGCCAGGTCTGGTCGGAGCGCCACCTGTACGCGCATCGCGCCCATCATCGGGTGCTCGAACGAGTCCCGCGCCGAAAATGTGGGCGCGTACTGGGCCGGTGAGCGATACAATTCCCTGCCGTCCGCCTCCGTGACGATCGCCGAGCCAAGCGAGTCGTACGCCACGCCACCGGTCAAGGGTATCGGCAACAACGGATACTTATTCTCGTCGGCTGTGTAGAGTGGCTCCAGTCCTCGAGCGTCCTCCTCGAGACCTACGATCGTGCGAGGCATGCCCTGCTTGTCGTTCACCACGGTATAGATGATCGCCCGCGACTTACCGTCCACCGTGTGAACGATCGCTCCGAGTCGCTCTTTCGGATCGTAGACGGCGCGGCGGTGCGGTGGCAAGGTGTCCCGCAGCCACTTGCGGACCGTGGGCGAGGGCATGACGCCCGCCGTTTCGAGGTGCCCGCTCTTCAGGTCGTAGCGGAACGTATAGCGGGCGAGCTTGCGGACGTCCGCGGCGTGTGGCTCGGTCGTGGCGGGTAGGCGGCTCGGGGCAGGGAGCGGCACGTCCGGCGCGCCGGCCTTGGCGCGCATGAGCGCGTCCATCGCCGGCGAGAAGTTCATGTAGTAAAAGTTCATCTCCGTCCGGTTGGCGAACCGGGCGGCCGCGAGCCGGGCATAGTCGTGTAGGACGCGCTCTGCCGTGGCCTTGTGCCCGAGAAAATTCTGGTACGCCTGCAACGCGATCGCGCCTGCGAGCACGAGCGTGAGCAGTAATAAGGCGGCGATGAAAACGCCGCGCGGTCGCCGGGGGCGGGGGGCGGGGCTCATGGACCTCTCGGACAGAAATGCATCGGATTCGCCGGAGTTTCAAGCTACTCGCGACCGGCGCTGGGGGCCCGCGCTCTGACGGTTCTCTGACACCCTCCCCACCGCGACTCCACCTGCGCCATGGTATCTCGCCCTACCTTAACCGCCGTCGTGGTCGAAGTGTCGACGGCCCACTTCACCCGACCGGTCAACCCGGGGAGCAGTTCGTGCCCCGGGTTTGGCTTTCTGGTAACATTCCACCATCCCAATGAGAGCCATCGTCGCGGGTTTGTGCGTTTGTCTTGGCATCGTGGTGAGAGGGGAGAGGGGAGAGGGCCCCTCCCCGTCCCTTCAAGCCGTCGTTCTCCCCGCCGATCTGCGCGGCCTCATGAGCGCACTCTGGGTATCGAACAACCGCCATTGGGACGAGCTCGCCGGACAGAACACCTTGACCCAGCTGCTCGGCACCGGCACGCCTACGCAGCGGGAGTATCTCGGCTGCCTGGTCGGGGACGTGGTGGGCGACACGCTGTTCGTGCGCCGGCTGCTCGAGGCAGCCGACCTGAAGCAGCTGCAGTTTGCGGTGGCGGGCAACTGCGACGGCGTGGAACAGCTCGTGGGCACGTTCCATACGCACCCTTACCGCGCCGACCCGGATGGGCACGCCCTCAAGGAGCGAGGGCTCTCGGCGATGGATTTGACGACCTTTGCGTCCGGGCGGGACCTGGTGACGCTGGTCATGTGGGACCTGGATTCCCTCGACGTGGCAATCAAAGGGCCGGATGGGAACGTGCGCCACCCGGTGCCGCTCATCGTTCGCTAGCGCGCGGGCCGCACCTCGACGTCGAACACGCCCGTCAGAATCCGGCCGCCGCGCTTCACTTGCACCCAGAGCCGGTAGGGTCCCGGCCTGGGGAAAGCATATGGGAACGTGACCGCACCTGAGCGGACCTCTCCCCTCTCCCCTCTCCCCATATCCATTGCCGTCAATCGCTTCCCAAGCTCTCCTCGTATCGTGTCCCCGGGCTGGCGCAGTGCGAACGTCTCGGCCGCAGCGAGAGAAATCGTTCCCGCTGGGTGGAGATGGACGAACACCGCGCCGTCGTCCCGCGTGAGCATCAAGTGGCCCGCCATCCCCATGTACGGCTCGAGGGTCGCCGGTCGCCCGCCTGGATCCGTCACCATAAATCGGAGCGGGGCGTCCTGGTCGACGAGGATCGGTGCGTCACCGCGCTCCCAGGTCATGGTCGAGCCGTCTTGCAATGCCACGGCGTTGCCTGTTGCACGTCCCCCGTTGTCCGTGGTCCACGCATCGTCACGGTCGGAGGGCCGCCATGCGCCGAGCCCGGCGCTCGGGACGTCGATACTAGAGATGAGTGTTTCCGCGAACCCGCTTTCGTGAACGATGTCGGCGTAGACGCGGTACCGACCCGGCGCGAGCGGCGGCAGATCGGTCTCGAACGTGATCGAGTCGAGCGGGAGCGGGTGCAGGTGGGCGAACCCGTCGAGCGTCGAATCACGCACGAGAAACAGATGCATCAGGTGACCGTGGTCCGGCACGAGCGGCGTCCACTGCCGCTTGGGGTTGGTCCACGACGTATCGTCGATCGCGAGGCGGAGCACCGGAGTGGCGCCCGCTATCCGCACCGTGGCCGTCGCGTGCAGTGGCTGGTAGAGTCCCGTGCGGTACGCCGCGTCGACGCCGTTCCACCACGCCCGGCCGCCCACGAGGGCGAGGGCGAGCACCACGGTGGCAACGCCCATCGCGACTCGGGAGCGGCGCGTCCGCCGCGGGTCGGGCGCGGCGCCGGGCTCGAGCCCGCTTTCCCGCACCGCGGCGCCTATCAACGTGACGGCGCCGACGAAGAGGAATAGGCCGAGCGCGAGGAGGGCCCCGCCGAGTGACTTGTCCAGCGCGAGACGGCGGGTGGCGACGGCCATGACCGGAACGAGCGCCGTGCCCGACCCTGCCGCGCCTTCGACCGTGACTTGCACGCTGTACGATCCTCCGGTCATCAGCCAGAGCGCCGCGCTGTACAGCGTCGTGTCTCCGGGCACCGGTTCGGCGACGTCCGGGGGTGGTGGCGCGGCGGTCCGTGGGTCCCAGTACACGGGAAGCACGAGCACGCGTCGAGCGCCCTGTGGAGAGAGGAGGCGGATGGTGATCTGGGCGAGGCCCGGCACGACGCCGGGACTCCGCACGATCACGCGTACCGGGTACGGGCCCGCCGTGCCTTCGAAATACGTATCCGGGCTGCCGACGTGCGCGGACGAGATCAACACGATGGCTCCGACCGCGGCGAGTCGCAGTCCGCGACGCGTCATCGCCGCAGCCTGGCCATCCAGTTGCCCCACCAGAGCCCGATGCGCGCAGACGCGACGGCGATGAGCGCTGCGATGGCCAGCGTCGTCGGGGTCACCGGGTTGGCCTGGGCGCGCCAGAACGTGTAACGCCACGGCCCAAGGCGGCTCGAGTAGTCCCACTGGTCTACGCCGAAAAAGAAGTTGCGGGCATGGGGGCTGAGGAGGAACTCAGCGAAGAACCACTGGGTCACGAAGAACGCCGTGAGGAAGGCGAGCCCGAGCAGCAGGGACAGACGCCAGTCGCGACCCTGGCCCATGCGCCGCATCAAGAAGTCGATCGCCACCGCCGGGACCACGAGCAGCAGCGGAAAGGGCGGTGGGATCATGTGCGTCACGGGGTTAAAGACCGGGGCGAGCTTCGGCGTCGCCGGCGCGAGCTGCAGGATCCAGATCAGCACGAGCGAGAAGGCCGTGTAGCATGCGGCGGCGGTCGTGGCTGGCCAGCGGAGGCGGACGCCGCGCCCGGCTGCGACGAGCAGCAGGGGTACCCCGCCGGCGGCGACTTTATAGTAGACCGCGTTGTGCGCCAGGTTGGCGAAGCCGACTTGCTCGATTCCGATCGTCGCGACGTTCTGCAGGAGAATCGCGATCGTGTATGCCGCGAGCAGACCGTAGAGGCGCGGCCGATCCTCCGTTCGGCTGCGGTTCTGGAGCGAGAGCACGAGGAACAGCGCGCCCAGCTGGATCGCCCAAATCCCGAGCGCCAGGATGACGTGCGGCGGTGACAGCACCTTCACGTCGAGCCCGTAGGCGTTGTGCCACCAGTTGTCGAACGGCGCCGAGGCGATCATGGCGAGCGCGCCCCAGATGCACACCCAGGCGCCGAGCGGGCCCCGGAAGCTCCAGAACCGAACGCCCGCAGCTCGCTCGTCCGCGTTCCCCCCGAAGGTCGTGCGCAGCACCAGCCATCCGCAGGCGAGCCCAGCGAGGACGCCGCCCAAGTAAATCGCCATGTGGGCGGGAGTCCAGAACGAGTCGCGACCGATGGAGCGGTGCCAGGAGATGTCCCAGATGACGCCGACCTTCGCGCTCGTCGCGGCGACGAGCGCGGCGGCCACATACCAGGGGAGGGCCGCCGCGCGTGGCGTGCCGCGGGCGGATGGGATGGCGGTTACGGTCACCGACCTACCGGTCGCCTGACCCTCCGGCGACCAGGCCCTTGGCGCGCCACTTCTCGAAGATCTTCTTCACCTGTTGGTGTGCCTCGTCCAGCGCCTGCTTGGCGCTCATTCGCCCCGTCGCCGCGTTGGCGAACATGGTGGGCAGCACGAACGTGTCGAAGATCTCACTCTCCGCCGGGTTGGCGGGTCCCGGATGTCCGATGTTGGTCGCCCACTTGAGCGCCGTGCTGATGGGCGTGAGCTTCGACGGTGGGTTCGAGCCGAACGGGTCGTTCGCGGTGACCTGCTCCAGCCACTTGTTGCCCGACGCGACCTTCTGCGCGACCGGCACGCCTGCGTCGGCCACCGATCCCGTGTAGGCGGGGAAGTTGTACAGCTTGCTCCCGAGCACGGCGTCCCGATAGTGACCGACCAGGTCGATCAGGAATTGCTTCGCGGCGTCCGGACTCTGGGCGAATTTCCAGATCACGTAGATCCCCATCACATGCTCGCTCGCCCAACCAGTCCCTCGCGGGCCCTTCAGCGCCGGGACGAAGAACGTGTCGTCCGCCACCGGCAGCTTGTTGTCCTGCGCGGTGCGGTACGCCGAGATCGAGTTGAGGATGTAGCTCGTCTGGCTGGCGTTGAGCGCCTGGTTGTTTGACGCGGCGTTCCAGCTCAGCACCGACGGGTTCATCCCTGCCTTGAACAGGCGCACGCCGAACTCGAGCGCCTCGAGCGCATGATCCGACTTGAGTACCACATTCTCGTTCGCGTCCTGTATGGAACCGTCGAACGACCACAACATGGCGCGGGACGCCATGTTGGAGTCCAGCTCCTGCGACATGCCGATGCCGATCGGGATCTGGATCTCGGGGTGCTTCGCCTTGACGAGCGGGGCGGCCTTGACCAGGTCCTCCCACGTCACCGGGCCGTCCGGCATCCCGATCTCCGTCCACATGCTCTTCAGGTAATCGCCCGGATCCGGCACGTAGTTGTCGCTGAACCCGAACCATTTGCGGGTGACCGGGTTGTAGGTGCTGCGCTTGCAGAGGTCGAGCAGCGGCCCATTCAGATGCTCGGCTTCCTTCACGACGTCCGCCATATCGAGCACCTGCGGCTCGAACGCACCCGGCGGCGAGAGGAACTGGAACAGATCGTGCCCCTGCTGGGCCGCCACCTCGGCGTTGGCCCGAGTCCCCAGATCGGCAAGGGAGATGTGATCGACCGTGACCTCGACGCCCTTGGCCGTGCCCCAGTCCTTGGCGTACTTGTCGAACCAGACGTCGTACGAGGGGACGAAGTGGCTCCACTGCACGATCCGGAGCGTCTTCTGGGGGCGCTTGATCCACACGGTGGGACCGAGGGCAAGCGCCACCGCCGCCCCGGTGGTCGTCGTGACGAACTCCCGGCGATCCATCCCCTTCTGCTTCGTCATGGATCTATCCTCCGTTGGCAGGGCGGCTGACCCCGGGGCGGTGCCCCGGGGTTCCGACACCTGGCACCTATCACAACGTGTACAGCGCGCTGAGGGCGACCTGGTCTGCGCTCGCGGGACCCGTGTTGTACCGGGTCACAGACCGGAAGTATTCCAGTCCGACGGCGTAGCGTCCCGCCCGGAAGCGCAATAACGCGTCGTAGTCGCGGTTCAGCTGGCGGGCGAGAGCGCCGGCCGTCGGATTGTCCTGTGCGAACCGTTGCGCGTCGGGCTGGTCCATCCCGGCATAGCCCCACAGGCTCCAATGGGGCGTGAAGTCGTAGCCGGCCTGCGCCCAAGCGCCCCAGCCACGGATGTCGCCGTGGCCCTGGGCGAACTGTGTGATATGGGCGAACTGCTGGCCGAGTGCCCTGCCGTAGTAAAAGTTGCCGTGCAGGGTGAACTTACCCGGCTGGATGTTGGCGCCCGCTTCGAATCCCCACGCCGATAGATTCTTGTCCTGGGCGCCGGTGCTCGTCGTATCCCGGCCCGTACCGGTCGTGTCCTTCCAATCGAGGTGGCCGACCACGTAACCGCTCCACGCGAGCGTCGGGGTCTTCTTCCCAAAGTTGAGCCGCGCCTCGAGCTGTGGGAGCCCGGAGGCTTCTCCGTTCCCAATGTTGTTTGTGGAATCCCGGGCGTTGCCCGAGGTAACCGGTCCCGACCCCTTGAACGCGGCCAACTGGAGCTGCACGGTGAGCGGCGCTCCCGCGCTGCTTAGGTCCTGGTACAGAAAGACCCCGGGGAACCGCCAGCCCACCATGCCGGTCGCACCGTAGCCCAGCGGGAACGCGATGTGCGTGAGCGATACGGGCACTTCACCGAACATCGGTGACCAGAACTGGCCGAGGCGCAGCGTCGTGCGACCGTTCGACAGGTCGACGTACGCGAACCGGATGCGGAACTGTGGTTGCTCGTCCCCGAAGGGTGGCGTGCCGTTGAACGCGCCGAAGAAATCGGCCTCGAGCGTGGCCCTCGGCGCCCATTTGCCGAGCACCGGCGTGGAGTTGAAGGTGAAATTGATACGCGTGTTGCGGACGTCAGCGTCCAGGAAGTTCTTGTCGGTCACCGGCTGGGCCCCGGGCGCGGCGGCAAACTCGGCGTTTTGCCCCTGCCCGAAGCTGCCGAACAGCCCGTGGTCGCTGAAGAACGATGTGCTGATGAACCCGCTGATCGTCAGGGTTTGTCCTTCCCCGAACTTGACCACCTGTTGTGCCCATGCGGGGGCCGCACCCCCGAAGATCAGCGCTACAGCGACACCGAGTCCGGAGAACGATGCCATTCGCGTTCTCATGACTTCCCCCCCCGTGAAGAGTGGTTACAACGCGGTCCGGTTCTATTCTGACCCCGGCCCACAGGATGCGCTAGAGCGGTCATTTATCCCTTCACCGCGCCCATTGTGAAACCCTGGATGAAGCGGTCGATAAAGAGGTTGTAGACGATCGCCAGCGGGATGCTGGTGAAGAGCGCGGCGGCCATGAGGGCTCCCCAGTGGTACACGTCGCCGCGGACCAGCGCGATCGGGACCCCCAGGCTCACCGTCATTTTGCCTACCGAGCTGATGAACGTGAGGGCGTAAACGAATTCCTGGAGCACTAGCGTGAACGCGAACACGACTACCGTCAAGATCCCCGGAACGATCAGGCGCGGCGCCACTTTCAGGATGACGGCGAGCCGGCTGTATCCGTCGATCATCGCCTGCTCCTCGATGTCCCAGGGCACCGATCGGAGAAACCCCATGACGAGCCAAGTGCAGAAAGGGACCGTCATTGTAGGATAGATCAGGATCAGCGATCCCAAGGAATCCTGGAGGCCGAGCAGCGACACGAGCCGCGAGAACGGCACGAACAAAAGGGTGGGCGGAACGAGATAGGTGAAAAAGATGCCCATCCCCAGCCCCGCGCCCCAGCGGCCCGCCAGGCGGGCCAGACTGTAGCCCGCCGGCACCGCCACTACCACCGTGATCACGACCACGGCGAGGACGACGACCAGCGTGTTCAGGACCCAGCGGGGGAAATCGGTCTGCCCGAGCAGCAGCCGTACATGATCGAGCGTCGGCGGGTCGTTGAAGATCCACGGGTTGTGGCTCAAGTCGGACGCGCCGACGTACAGATCCCGATTCTGCTTGAACGCCGTCACGAGCATCCAGTAAAACGGGAATCCGGCGAAGATCGTGATGCCGATGGCCGCGGCGTACAGCGCCACGCGTCTCATCGTGGCGGGGGGGGGGGGGGGGGGGGGGGGGGGGGGGGGGGGGGGGGGGGGGGGGGGGGGGGGGGGGGGGGGGGGGGGGGGGGGGGGGGGGGGG
>DASZCN010000023.1:0-8561 GCA_035943095.1 Gemmatimonadales bacterium
TCGCGGGGGACAGGCACCCGAAGGCGCCGCGCCAGCGCGAGCGTCTCCTCCTTGGAGATCGCGACCCCCATCCCTGGTTCGGGGGCGAGCGCCAGACGAAATCGTGGCTCGAGCCGGGCGCGATGCCGACGCAGCAGCGCAATAGTGGCGTCGTTCGAGGCGATGAGCACGCGCGCACCGGTGCACTCCAGCCATTGCTCGAGGATGCCGTAGTAGGCGTCCGTCCCTTCCTTGGCCGGGACCACGAACCGTTGCTGACACCAGCGCGACGCAAAGGCGGGCGCGCGAGCGTGTGTCTCCGCCGCGGCAACGCGGAGTCCCCGTTGACCGAGCGACCGCACGGTAACGAGCGACTGCCGGAGCGCCGCGTCGAGCACCAGGACGTCGGTGTTCATCGTGTCCGATAGGCCGTGCAAGACGGGTGTACCGCTCGCGTACTGATCGCGCGTCATGGCGCCGTCAGGCGGCATGGATCCCGTGCCAGAGCTCAAATTCGGCAACGTGGAACAGGCGCAGCGCGGCCTCGGGCTCGACGCGATGATGGTTCTGCAAGACGCGCAACATTTCGTCGACGTTGTAGATCCCGCGTTCCCGGGCGGCCCGGCTGGCCAGGATGTCGCGGAGCGGTTCGGCGAGAGCGCCCGTCAACCAGATGTGCAGTGACGTGGGAAAGCCCATCTTCTCGACGCGGTTTCGCACGGAGTCCGGTATCCGGCCGCGCAGACCCTTGCGGAGCAGCGCCTTGTTCCAGACTCGATCCATCTTCCGATCAGCGGGCACGCGGAAGGCGAGGGAGACCAGGCGGTAATCCATGAACGGCAAGCGGGCCTCCACGCCGTGGGCCATCGAGTTGCGATCTTCCAGTCGCAGATAATGCGGCAAGCGAGCCCGTTCGACGGAGCGCCTCAGCACCGCGTTCAAGTCCGGTTCCTCGTACGCCCCGTCGTCCGGCGCGAGACGCTCGACCAGACCGGGTGCGAACCAGCCGCGTTGCGCTAGTCGTCCCCCATTCCGCCGGCTCGCCAGGCGGCGATACGGTTGGAAACGCCGCAGCTGATGGTGGAACACGCGGCCCATAGAGTGCAGGTACAGAGGCAGGGCACTCGTCCCGTGGTGGGCAGCGTGCGCGTGTACTTCGTGCCATGCTCTGGCGACGTGCCCGGTGCGGAGCAGGGTGTACCAGTAGTCGCCGAAATAGCTCGGATAGCCGGCCAGCGTCTCATCCGCTCCCTGGCCGTTCAACACAACCTTGACGCCGTTCGTCGCTGCCAGCTTCATCAGGTGGAATCCGGCGATGGGCGCCCCCGATATGATCGGTTCGTCCTGGAACCGCAGCACTTCTGCCAGACTCGCCCACATCGCTTCCGGGGTGAGCGAGATGCGTCGCAGCCGCGCGCCGGTTTGCGCGAGGGTGTCGGCGATCGGGGCGCGTTCATCGAACGCAGGCTCGTGATAGCAAAAGGCAAGAAGTGGAGGCACCGCCGCTCCGGCGAGGGGAGCCTCGCGACTGCGCGCCATGGCGCAGATGATCGCCGTGGAGTCGAGGCCCCCGGACAGACAGACGCCGACCGGAACGTCGCTCCGCAGCCGGAGTCGGACGGCGCTCTCCAGTAGCTCGGCCACGGCTTCCTCGGCGTGGGGGAGCGGCTCCGGCTCGATATCCGTGAGGGACCAGTAGGTCCACTGCCGCCACGTGCCGTCGAGCCGAATCTCGAACGCGCAGCCCGGCGGGACCTGCTCGATGCCGGCGTAGAAGGTCGCCGCGGTCTCATCCAGCTTGCCCTGGAGGAGAAAGTCGGCAGCGACCTGCCAGTTCGTCTCTCGGACGTAGCAGCCGGACGCCAATATGGCTTTCACCTCTGAGGCGAGGAGCCAGCAGTCCTTGGCCCGGTGCACGAAGAGGGGCTTCACGCCGAAGCGGTCGCGCGCTCCGAACAGCAGGCCGCGGCGGCGGTCGTGGATCACGAAGGCCCACATCCCGTTGAGCCTGCCCAGGCAATCCGGACCCCACTGCCGATAGGCGGCGAGCAGCACCTCGGTGTCGCTGGTGGAGCGGAAACAGTATCCGGCGGCCCGCAGCTCGTCGCGCAGCTCGATGTAGTTGTAGATCTCGCCATTGAAGACGATGACCAGCTGGCCATCATCCGAGCACATCGGCTGATGACCCGAGGGGCTCAGGTCCAGGATGGAGAGTCGGCGAAAGCCGAACCCCACCTGGCGATCGAGGTACATCCCCGAATCATCGGGACCGCGGTGCGCAAGGCTCCCGGCCATCCGGCTCAGGACGGCCGCGTCCGCCTCTCGACCATCGAGACCAAGCATCACTGCAAGACCACACATTCGCGAGAACCCGCTCTTCGCCGAGGCGTCAGCTCACGGTGCAAGCACGGTGCCGCCGGTATGCCGTGTTGCGCGATCGCGACAACGCACGGACGCACGGGCTCCGGACCCGTACCGGCTCGGGTCTGGTCTCTCTCTTGCTTGCGGTGATGGGTGTGCGCGACGTAGCGGGGCTGATCGAACCGACCCAGTCCGGGCCACACGTCGAGGCTCGGGCCCTCGATCGCTCGCTCGTGCGCGGCGTCGTCTGGACGGCGGCGGCGAAGTGGACGAGCCAGGGGCTCAGTTGGGTCTCCTGGCTGATCGTCGCGCGGTTACTCACCCCGGAGGACTACGGCCTGGTGGGGATGGCCGCGATCTATCTGGGGCTCATCACGCTGCTCTCCGAGTTCGGCCTCGGGACCGCCGTGCTGGCCGTTCGTGAGCTCAGCGTGCGCCAGCTCGAGCAGCTGAACGGGTTGGCAGTGCTGTTGGGGCTGGCCGGTTTGCTCGTGTCCTGCGCCGTAGCTATTCCGATGGGACGCTTCTTCCACGCTCCCCAATTGCCGGTCGTCGTTGTCGCCATGAGCACGAGCTTCGTCATCACCTCGTTCAAGACGGTACCGTTCGCGCTGCTACAGCGCGACCTGCGGTTCAAGGCGCTGGCGCTCATCGACCTGAGCCAGGCCCTGGTGCTGGCCTTCGGCATGGTCGGATTTGCCGTCGCCGGGTTTCGATATTGGGCCCTCGTGTGCGGCGGTGTGCTGAGCGCGTTCATTTCGACGGGAGGGATTCTCCGGCTGCGGCGCGTCGCGTTCGGTTGGCCTCGACGTACGTCGCTCAGGTACGCCATGACGCTGAGCTCCGACGTCGTCATCTCGCGCCTGGGCTGGTACGTGTCGTCGAATACGGACTTCCTGGTCGCCGGGCGGGTCCTGGGGAAGGCGGCCCTCGGCTTCTACGGCGTTGCGTGGACCGTGGCGAGTGTTCCGGTCGACAAGATCGCGGCGCTGGTCGGGCAGGTGACGCCCGCCTTCTTCTCCGCGGTGCAGACGGATCGTGTCGCGCTGCGGCGATACATCCTGAGGATTACGGAAGGGATCGCATTGATCACCTTCCCCGTCAGCGTTGGACTCGCCCTGGTGGCGCGGGACTTCGTGCTCGTGGTGCTCGGCTCCAAATGGGAGGGGACGATCGCCCCGCTGCGGTTGCTCGCTGCGTACGCGGCGTTCCGCTCGATCACCCCGCTCCTGCCTCAAGTGCTCCAGATCATCCGGGATTCGCGGTTCGAGATGTGGCGAATGGTTGCCGCCGCCGTCGTTATGCCCGCGAGCTTCTACCTCGGCGGGCAGCGTTGGGGGACGGTCGGCCTCGCGATGGCATGGATGGTGGTGGATCCGTTCTTTGCCTTCGCGCTGTTTCGCCGAATCTTTTCCAAGATCGACCTGTCCCCCAAGGCATACCTCGGGGCGTTGTGGCCCGCATTGAGCGGCACGGCCCTGATGGCCGCAGCGGTGCTTGGCGTCGGCATATTCGGCGTCCGCGGGTGGAACGCAGGTCCTCGGTTGGCCGTGGAAATCGGAGCAGGCGTAATCGCGTATGGGTTTGTCTGTCTCGTCCTGCATCGGGAGCGGTTCAAAGCACTTCGCGAGCTCGTGATGGCACCCCGCCGAGCATCTGAAAGACGCCAATGAACACGCGGGGCACTGAAGCGCCGCGCTGCGGCCGCCGGCTGCTTATCATCACGTACTATTTCGGTCCCAATGGCCCGGTTGGGGGGCTTCGATGGTTCGGAATGACGAAATATCTCGCCCGACTGGGCTGGAAGATCTGCATCGTCACCGGCGCCCCTCCGTTCGCGAAGGACGTGTCAATCGGGCCCGACGTGGAATGGTGTCCGCGCGTCTGGACGCTCAGTGATGGCTGGCGGGCACTACGACGACTCGCTGTTGGGCCATCATTCCAGGCGTTTCCCAAGGGGTCGGGGGTCGCACATCCGTCGGTGCCACCGGGTCCGCTCCGCCAGCTGGGTCGCGAGGTCCGGGCGCTCTTGACGTTTCCGGACGAGAGCCGGGGCTGGCTGCTTCGCGCCGCCCTGCGCACCCGCTCCGTGATGCGGCGATTCCAGCCAGACGTCGTGGTGAGCAGCGGCCCGCCGCACACCGCTCATCTCGTGGCACGACTCGCCACGCTCGGTCGCCGGGTCCCTTGGTGGATCGACCTGCGCGATCCGTGGGCGGGACCGCTCGAGAAGGTGTGGGAGTCGCACCGGATGCTGGGAACCCGCGTGTTTCACGTCGTATCACCGCGCCTGGAGCGCCTCGCCTTCCGGGCTGCCCAGGGGATCATCACCAACACGCCGCAGTTTGCTGACGCGCTTCGGGCGCGGTATCCCGACGTGAGCGTGGTGTGCGTTCCCAACGGCGTGGACCCGGACCTCCTGCCGCCACCTGCCCGTGATCCGTATCCAGGATTGGGAATCGTCTATGCCGGCACCCTCTACACCGGCCGCGATCTCGGGCCGGTGCTGCAGGCGCTGCGGGTCTTCCTGGAGCACCATCCAGAAGCTGCCCAGGCCGGAGCCAAACTGCGCGTGGCCGGTCAGGTTTACGGTGACCATGCTGAGGGGTTCTCCGACGCCGTCGCGGCGGCGGGGATGGACCAGTACGTGGAAGTGCTGGGCCCGCTACCCCGCGCCGAAGCTCTCCGCGTCGTGTCTCGTTCTCGTCTGGCCGTTGTCCTGGCACAACAGCAGGAGCTGCAGATCCCAGGCAAGCTCTATGAGTCGGTCGCGATGGGCATCCCCACCCTGGTCGTAGCACCGCCAGCGAGCGCCTCCGGGGTCGAAGGAGAACGCGTCGGCGCCCTGCTGCGCGATCCTGCCGATGTCGAGGGAATCGCTTGCGTGCTCGAGCGGCTCTGGCGGGACGGCTCGGAATGGCGATCTCCGTGCCCTGTGCCGATCACATACGAAGCAATCGCGCCCGACGTGGACAGGCTTCTCCGGAAGACCTGCGCAGGCGGAGGAGCCCAGCTACGGAAGAGCTCGTGAAGGGGACGATATGGCGCGGCGTCTCGGGAAATCCGGACACCTACCCGGAACTTCATTCTCACCCGGCTCGCACCTTCCTCGCCCGCTCTTCATGAGGACGAACACGTTGAAAGTCGGCCCTGTGACGGGCGCGGGCTGAGCCGTGGTGACGCCGACGGGGCTCGGGGGGGTGATGCTGACCATGGGTAGTTCGAGCGGGCCGCCGGTGTATATGCCGCTCGCGATCGGGGGGCCATAGAAGTCCTCGGCATTCTGCACGACGTAGCCGTCCCCGATCTCGAGCACCCCTGAGCCGTCCACGCTGACCGTACTCTGCTGCGCCCAATTGTAAACGATGATGTTCGCCCGACCCGGCTCATACCGGTTCGGTCGCACGACGATCTTGTTGGTGGTGGGGGCGCTCCCAGCGTACGTGCCCGGACCGGCGAACCCGGTCTGCGTCCGCCAGCCAGGGAACGTGGTGGCGCTACTGCTGTCGTTGCGCCACGCCACGAGTGTAGAGTCGCCAAAGAAGGTATTGTCGCTCCAGCGCTGGTTGGTGGCCATCCCGAGGGTCCAGACCATGCCGCCGCTGGTAAAGTCGTAGAGCGTGTTGCCCGTCACGGTTGCCGTGGCCCACGCGCCCATCCGCCACCAGCCACCGGCGAAATAGTTGTTGGTGAGAACAAGATCTTGGTTCGCAACGACGTCGCCACCAATGTCGGCAGTCATTGTGTTCGCCGCATCGGTCCGGTATGTGTAGTTCTCATTGACGGTTATTCCCGACGCGGGAAATACGCCGCCAACGAGAATGTCGGCATCCGCCGGTACGCCCCAGACGTAGTTGTTGAACGCGACGTTGCCTTCGAGGTCGATGTTCTGGATAAACGGTCCATCATTGGCGTAGCAGTGAAACCCATACGCCCAATTGTCGAAGACGATATTGTCTCTCAACAGCAACGTGGCCGCCTGACTCCGGCAATAAATGCCATGAGTCAAGTTGTCGGTGCGTCCGTTGTTGTACACGATGGAGCCGTTGACCTCGGCCCCGGTCGCCTCCGGGCCGATGAAAATGCCGTCGTCGGTCGCGTCATGGACGACCAGGTTAATGGCCTTCGAGCCCGGCCCTCGGAGGTCGACGCCGTGGAGGACTCCCTCCTGCGGTGCGGGGTGCGTGACTTCGAATCCCCAAAGCCATGTATACGCACCCCTGACCAGGATGATATTCGTCACCGTCGCGCGCTCCCCCGGATACTGGCGCACGACGATGGGAGCGTCGGCCGTGCCTGTCAGCGTGCTCAGGAAACCCCTCGGGTCCGCCGGGTTGGTGTACGTCCCCCCGCGAAGCCAGATCGTGCTGCCCGGCGTCACTGCCGCCGGGCCAGCGAAGGCCGTCGCTAAGTCCCACGGATTGTTGGACGATCCGTCGCCGGACGGAGAGCCGGTCGGCGAGACGAAAAAGTCCGGCGGCGGGTCGTCGGGCGCTATCGGGTCCGGCCGCTCGCAGGAGGCGAGCAGCAGGAAAAGCGCGGGCGCGATGAGTACCGCGCCTGGTCGAGTGCGAGAGCGCATGTGACCGGCGAGCGGGCAACTTCCGGACCCCCGTGCTGGACCACTTCAGCGCCTTAAAACGGTGCCAGCCCGTTCCCTGGGGGCAACACAGTGCCGCCCCGGGTCTACGCAGCGTGGATGGCTCACCCGTTCAACATCGGTGCTGCGCCAAAGCTTCGCACCACCGCGCGAGGCACGAAAAAGTAGTTCACTCGCGGCCCCTCATCTGGTCGCCACGGCCGCAGTTCTTTCCCGGCGGCAACGTACGCACGGTACCCGAAGTCGCCCAACAAGTGGAACAATGACATGGCGCTGGACTCGCCCGCCCGCGGATCGCCTGACACCTCGATCAGCCACGTAGGGCGACTCCGTTCGATCAGCGCCATCGCTCCACGCATGCAGACCAGTTCATGTCCTTCAACATCGCACTTCACGAACGAGACAGGACGTGTTTCCTCCGCCAAGAGATGGTCGAGCGTGCACGTCTCGGCGGTGACTTCCCGACCCTGAGCCGGGCCGCGCGCAATCCGAGCTTGATACGCGTTCTCCAGCCCGAAGGGTCGATCCTTCGGAACCACCAGTCTGACGCGCTCGCCATCGGCATCGGACACGGCGCGTCTCAACGGTATGACGTTCCCGAGGCCCATTCGCACGACATTCGCTGTCAGGATGGCAAACGTTTCGGGAACGGGCTCGATGCTGTAGACGCGGCCGCTCGGCCCGACCAGGTCCGCAAGAGTCTTCGTGTAACGGCCGAAGTTGGCCCCGACATCAACGACGCAGGCGCCGGGCTTGACGAACAACCCGAGCAGCGCTTGCTCCGGTTCCGCCACCTTGCCCTTTGTGAGCACGCGGTAGTAGTGGCGTTTTCGGACTTCTTGCGCCACCCCGGAGGGCAGCACGTGCCAAGCCACCGCCTCCACTAAATCTCGCGCCCACATTGCCGTGAACCCCTCGCCTTTTAGCTGCCATCGAAGCTGAGCAACTTCCGCACCGTGCCGCCAGGAAGCCCCGTCAACGCACGTACGCCCCAATGCTATAGGGGTTGCTCCAGGGGACGCCGTCGAAATCGAGTGCCGGGACGCAGAGGCTGACGCCGACGGCGCAGAGCGTGGTGCCGGCATCGATCGCCACGGCGCCGCTCTGGAGGTGGTAATCGCCCGTCATATCGCCGGTGTACCTCACGAAGAGGGCGCTGAACTGCGCGCTCGTGAGCGTGATGTTGCCGACTTGCACGTCGCTCCAGAGATTCCCCGCCGCGTTGTTGTAGAAGATGTTGTTGTAATAGACGTTATGGCTGCCGAGCGAGTAACCCTCGTGAATCCCGTACTGGCCACCGTTCACGACAATGTTGTTGTCCACGGTGGTGTAGTCGTTGATCGTGATCGCGGGATCGGCCGAGATTTGAATGCCGTAGACCCCGCAGTTGGCGATGACGTTGTTGGAGATGATCAGGTGCGTGGCGCCGTGGTAGGACTGGATGCACGCAGAGGCCGCCCGCGTGACGATGTTGTTCTGAATCACCCCATTGGCGCTGGCGATGTAGATCCCGTGGGTTTGATTGACCTGGCCCCAGGGGCCGATGTTGTCGACCACGTTCCCGATGATCTGGATGCCGGTCGAGCCATACCCGCAGCAGTCCCCCACGATGGCGCCAATG
>DASZCN010000024.1:0-3113 GCA_035943095.1 Gemmatimonadales bacterium
GTTCGGTTTCGTGAATCGCAGAACTCCGAGACTCGCGAAGCTCGTCCCGCCGGCGAATTGCGCCGCCCACTGCTGCTGGCGGAAGGGAACAGAGTCGGATGTGGCCTCCTGGGCCGTCGCGAGCGTTGGGAAACAGGGCAAGCCAACAGCAAAGGACGAAGCGGGACACGAGCACAAGGCCTCCGGTGAAGGCGGGACCGGTAACTATTCACGAGCGGTGGCGATGCGCTAGCCTATGGCTTTCCCACTGTCCTACAACCTTTTAGCTCTACACCCTATCGAATCGGGCAAATGGAGCTCACCATCCCCCGGGTGGCGACACTGCGCAGAGATCCGGATCAGGCGGTGAAGGATGCGGAAACGGCAGACGCGGCGCTCGCGGCATCGGGCGACGGCCGTGCATTCGAGCGGCTGTACCGGACGCACGTGCCGCGCATATACAGTCTGGTCCGGCGCATGATCGGCCCCGACCACGCCGACGACATCGCGCAGGACGTGTTCATCCGGGCGTGGACCAAGCTCTCCACGTTCCGGGGCGAGGCAGCCTTCGGCACGTGGCTGCACCGTCTGGCGGTGAACGTGATCCTCGCCCGGCGATCTACCGTGGGTACGGAGCGGAGCCGTTACGACGACTCGGAGCATGCCATGGACGCAGTGGCGGGGCGCCCCGCGGCCCTGGAGATGTCGATGGATTTCGAGGAGGCGATCGGACAGTTGCCCGAGGGGGCTCGGCAGGTGTTCGTGCTGCACGACATCGAAGGGTATCGCCACGAGGAGATCGCCGACATGCTGGGGATCGTGACGGGGACATCGAAATCGCAGCTGCATCATGCCCGGATGGCGCTTCGCAGGCATCTCGAGCGCTGAAGGAGTTGGAACGATGAACGACCAGTGGACTGATCGACTCTCGGAATACATGGACGGGGACTTGACGCCGGCCGAGCGAACGGCGCTCGAGGCGCACCTGGCCGCGTGCGGCGCGTGCCGCGGGACACTCGACGAGCTGCGCCGGGTCGTGGCCCGGGCGCGAGCCCTGGACGACCGGCCGCCCGCGGCGGACCTGTGGCCCGGAATCGCGGAGCACATCGGGGTGGTGAGTCTCGCGGCCCGGCGGGCGAGGAAGGAACGGCGTCTGTCATTCACACTGCCGCAGCTCGCAGCCGCTGCCGTGGTGCTGGCGCTGTTCTCGGCCGGCTCCACGTGGCTCGTGTTGCGGAAGGGCGGGACCCTGCCCCCTGTCGCGTCGCCACCGGCGACCACGCCCGCCATGAGGAACGTGGGGATACCGGCACTGGACGCGCGCACGGCCGCCTCCGTGGCGGCGCTCGAGGAGACGCTCGCGCGCAATCGCAGCCGGCTCGACACCGGGACCGTGCGGGTGATCGAGAAGAATCTCGCGATCATCGACCGGGCGATCCGCGACGCGCGGAGCGCGCTTGCGGCCGACCCCGCGAATGCATACCTGAACCAGCACCTCGCCCAAGAAACACGGCGTAAACTTGAGCTCCTGCGCCAGGCGGCGACGCTCGCCAGCGCCCGAAGCTAGAGAGGATAGAGGACCAGCATGCTCATGACCCTGGCGACGCTCGCCGCCCTCGGAATCGCCCAACAGACCGACACCACGATCCCGGTGCGAGCGGGCGCCCGCCTCGAGGTCTCGAACTTCGGGGGCGAGATCGCCGTCAAGACCTGGAGCAAGAGTGCCGTACGCGTGATGGCGAACCATTCCGGCCGGGATCGGATCTCGATCGACGCCACGGACCAGTACGTGCGGGTGAAGTCGGAGGGCCGGCGGGGACCCTCGCAGCTGGTCGATTACGACATCACCGTCCCCGCCTCGATGGCGCTCGCGCTCTCGGGAGTCTACACCGACATCTCGGTGGACGGCTCACAGGGCGAGGTCACGGTCGAGACGGTGGAAGGATCCGTGAAAGTGTCCGGCGGGGCCGGCAACGTCTCCCTCAAGTCCGTGCAGGGCGAGGTGACACTCGAGAAGGCCCATGGCCGTATCTCTCTGAACAGCGTGAACGAAGCCATCACGGCGACGGCCATCTCGGGCGACGTGTCGGCGGAGACGGTCAACGGCGACATTACGCTTACTCAGATCGAGTCCGCCAGCACCGACGCAACCACCGTCAACGGGGACATCACCTACGACGGAACCATCAAGGACGGGGGCCGCTATCGCTTTTCGACCCACGACGGCGACCTGCGCGTAGGCGTGCCTGAGAAAGCCGGCGTGGCCGTGTCGGTCGCCACGTTCAACGGCGATTTCAGCTCCTGCTTCCCGGTGCAGCTCAGCAAGAAGACCAAGCACCGGTTCGACTTCACGATCGGCTCGGGTAGCGCCCGCATCGAGCTCGAGTCGTTCAACGGCGACATCAGACTGTGCCGCCCGGGCCAATTGTCCAAGAACAAGCACGAGGACCACGACGATCAGGAGGAGGAATGACCATGCGCGTCGTCACACTGGCGTTCGTCGCGACAGGACTCACGCTCGCCGCCCGGACGGCCGTCGCTCAGGGTGACTTCCACTGGAAGGGAACCGTCGCCGCCGGCAAGACGGTCGAGATCAAGGGCGTGAACGGCGATATCAGCGCCGTGGCGGGCTCGGGCGACGTTGAAGTCACGGGCGTCAAGAGCGCTCACCACAGCGACCCCGAAGACGTGAAAATCGAGGTCGTGCCCTCCGAGGACGGCGTCACGATCTGCGCGGTGTATCCGAGCGACGGCCGGCGGGAGAACACCTGCGAGCCGGGCGAGCACGATCATATGAACGTGCGCAACAACGACGTGCGGGTCGACTTCACCGTGCGGGTGCCCGAAGGGGTGCGCTTCCGGGGTACCACGGTGAACGGCAAGGTGGACGCGGCGAACCTGTCGAGCGACGTCGACGCGATCACGGTGAACGGCAGCATCCGGATCTCGACCACCGGGTACGCCGAGGCGCGGACCGTGAACGGCTCGATCGTGGCGTCGATGGGCAAAGCCACGTGGACTGATGCGCTCGACTTCGCCACCGTGAACGGCGGGATCACGCTGGATCTGCCGGCCAACCTGTCGACTGAGGTGAAGGCCAGCACGGTGAACGGCGAGATCGAGACCGACTTCCC
>DASZCN010000025.1:0-35019 GCA_035943095.1 Gemmatimonadales bacterium
CGAGCGTGAGCTGGTAGCTCCCGGTGCCGTCGTAAAAGCCGTCGAAGGTCCCGACGATCACGGTGTAGGTGCCGCTGGTTGGCGCGGACACGGCGACCTGCGCCGCTCCGAGGGTCGCGTTGTTCCCGACGAGCACGCCGCTCGGGGACACCAACCGGATCCAGGGCGCGAAGTGCGCCGACGCCGGGGCCACCGTGCCCATGCTCAGCGCGATGTAGTCGCCTTGGGTGGCCGTGAACGTCCACGTGTCCAGGTCGCCCATGGTGATGGTGCCGGCATTGCTGGCCCCGTTCGTCATGGGACCACCTTCGTCGCCCGGCGAGATGACGACCGTGCCCGGCCCCTTCGCGAGCGTGAGCTGGTAGCTCCCGGTGCCGTCGTAAAAGCCGTCGAAGGTCCCGACGATCACGGTGTAGGTGCCGCTGGTTGGCGCGGACACGGCGACCTGCGCCGCTCCGAGGGTCGCGTTGTTCCCGACGAGCACGCCGGTCGGGGACACCAACCGGATCCAAGGAGCGAAGTGCGCCGACGCCGAGCCCACTGTGCCCATGCTCACCGCGATGTAGTCGCCTTGGGTGGCCGTGAACGACCACATGTCCAGGTCGCCCAGGTAGATGGTGCCGGTATTGCTGGCCCCGTCGTCTATGGGACCACCTTCGTCGCCCGGCGAGACGACGAACGCGCCCGGCCCCTTCGCCAGCGTGAGCTGGTAGCTCCCGGTGCCGTTAGTGTTGCCCCCCAAGTTCGACCCGACGATCACGGTGTACGTGCCGCTTGCCGGCGCGCTCACACTGATCTGCGCCACCGAGGCCCCCGCGCTGTTCCCGAGGAGCACGCCGCTCGGGGACAGCAACCGGATCCAAGGGGCGAAGTCCGAAGACGCCGGGGTCACCGTGCCCATGCTCAGCGCGATGTAGTCGCCCTGGGTGGCCGTGAACGTCCAGGTGTCTAGCTGACCGGGAGCCGAGATGGTGCCGCTGGAACTCGCTCCGTTGATCAGGGTCGCGGCCGTGGCTGCGCTCACGGTGAGGGTGAGCGGCGTCGAGCGGTTGCCGGGCGTGCCCGTCCCATCCACCGTCAGGTTGTAGACGCCGGGCGCTACCGCCGCCCCCACGCTGACCGTGAGCGTGGAGCTGGTCCCCGTGGGCGCCGCGGGGTTGAATGACCCGGTGACTCCGGTCGGCGCGTTGCCCAGACTCAGCGTCACCGCGCCGGTGAAATTGGTGCGGGTAATTGTGACGGTTGTGTTGCCGGTCGCTCCTGGCGCGACCGTGAGCGCCGCCGGTGTGAGCGCCAGCGAGTAGTCCGGCGTCGCGCTGACCGTGAGCGTGAGCGGCGTCGAGCGGCTGCCGGCGGTGCCGCTGCCATTCACCGTCAGGTTGTAGACCCCGGAAGCCACGGCCGTCCCCACGCTCAGCGTGAGGGTGGAACTCGTCCCCGCGGGTGCTGCGGGATCGAATGACCCGGTGACCCCCGCGGGCGCATTCCCCAGACTCAACGTCACCGCGCCGTTGAAGTTCGTGCGGGTGACGGTGACGGTCGTATTGCCGGTCGCGCCCTGTCCGATCGTGAGCGCCGCCGGTGAGAGGGACAGCGTGTAATCCGGCGCCGCGCTCACCGTGAGGGTGAGGGGCGTCGAGCGGTTACCGGCGGTCCCAGTCCCATCCACCGTCAGGTTGTAGACCCCCGGCGCCACCGCGGCCCCGACGCTCACGGTGAGCGTCGTGTTGGTCCCCGTGGGGGCCGCCGGGTTGAACGAGCCGGTGACCCCGGTGGGCGCGCTGCCCAGACTCAACGTCACGGCGCCGGTGAAATTGGTGCGGGTGATCGTGACGGACGTGTTGCCGTTCGCACCCTGGCCGATCGTCAGCTCCGCCGGCGTCAGCGATAGTGCGTAGTCCCCGGCAGCGCTTACGGTGAGGGTGAGTGGTGTCGAGCGGTTGCCCGCGGTGCCGGTTCCATCCACCGTCAGGTTGTAGACCCCCGACGCCACCGCGGCCCCGACGCTCACCGTGAGCGTGGAGCTGGTCCCCGTAGGCGCAGCCGGGCTGAACGAGCCGGTGACCCCGGTGGGCGCGTTGCCCAGACTCAACGTCACCGCGCCGGTGAAATTGGTGCGGGTAAGGGTGACGGTTGTGTTGCCGGTCGCTCCTGGCGCGATCTCGAACGCCGCCGGTGCGAGCGACAGTGTGTAATCTGGCGCCGCGCTCACCGTGAGCGTGAGGGGTGTCGAGCGGGCGCCGGGCGTCGCGGTGCCGTTCACGGTCAAGTTGTAGACCCCGGGCGCGACCGCGGCCCCGACGCTCACCGTGAGCGTGGAGCTTGTCCCCGTGGGCGCCGCCGGGTCGAACGACCCGGTGACCCCCGTCGGCGCGTTGCCGATACTCAAGGTCACTGCGCCGGTGAAATTGGTGCGGGTGATCGTGACCGTCGTGTTCCCGTTGGCGCCCTGTCCGACCGTAAGCGCCGCCGGCGCGAGCGAGAGCGCGTAGTCCGGCGCCGCGCTCACGGTGAGGGTGAGCGGCGTGGAGCGATTGCCGGGAGTCCCGGCGCCGTTCACCGTCAGGTTGTAGACCCCAGGGGCCGCGGCGGCTCCGACGCTCAGAGTAAGAGTAGAACTAGTCCCCGTGGGCGCCGACGGGTCGAACGACCCGGTGACCCCGGTCGGCGCGTTACCGAGACTTAACGTCACCGCGCCGGTGAAATTGGTGCGGGTGACGGTGACGGTCGTGCCGCCTGTCGTGCCCTGGACGATTGTGAGAGCCGCTGGCGCGAGGGACAGCGAGTAGTCCGCGGCCGGCCCAGTGCCGCCGTCTTTGGCGCAGCCAACCGCTACGGCCAGACTGGCGACGAGAACCAGGCCAGAGCTCATCAGGTGCTTCAGTACGGAGCGACTCATGATCCCTCGCAAAGTTTGAGCCCGCTGCATTCCAGTTCCGCCTGGAGCACGAAAAACAAAAACCGGCTCCAAGGGTGTCCCCACCCAGCCGGTTTCGCGATTGGCTCCCCTCGAGGCATTGGCGACCCGCACAACGGCGCGCCTCGGGGTTCACAGCACCTGAGTTGTGTTTTCAATATGCACCTGGGACGGCAGCCTGCTAGGAGGCCCCCCTCACCGATCGCCCGGTGCCCGTCGGCCGCAGTCATTACCGAGTGCCTTCTCGCTGGTTGCACCGACGCCTCCCCGGTGATACTGTTGCGCACTCCGGGGTTAGAGTCTCTGCCCGCCGCCCGCCGGAACAGGCGTGGGCCTCTATCCTGCATTGCGCGAGTCTGCAGGAAATAGCGTCATGGCGCTTCGCGGCATTCGAACAGGACACGGTCTAGAGGGCGGCGACCTGGAAGCGCTGCTGGGCGATCGGGGCGCCTTGGACCATCTGTTCAGTGTGACCTACGAGGAGCTGCGGCGCCTGGCCTCGAGCGTTCGACGCAGCGACCCGAACGCCTCGCTTAGTCCCACGACCCTGGTGAACGAGGCGTGGCTTAAGCTCCGCAACTCACCGGGGCTCGCCAACGTCCCGCGCCTGCACTTCAAACGGATCGCCGCGCGCGCCATGCGGCAGGTGCTGATCGAGGCCGCACGGAGACGGCAGGCGCAAAAGCGCGGCGGGGGACTGGCGATCGTCAGCTTGGACGAGGCCGCGGCCCAGCCGCCGACCGGCGCGGATCAATTGCTGAGCCTGGAGTCCGCCCTCGAGCAGCTCGCCCGCCTCGAGCCGCGTCAGGCACTGGTGGTCGAAAGCCGCTTCTTCGGCGGCTTCGATGTGGCGGAGAGCGCGGAGCTGCTCGGCGTATCCGAAGCCACGGTGTTGCGCGACTGGCGAGCCGCCAAGGCGTGGCTGGCCCGTGAGCTGCGGCGAGCAAGCTGAAGCGCGATGGATGCCGCGCGTTGGGAACGGATCCAGGCCCTGTTTCATGAGGTAGCCGACCTACCGCAACCGGACCAGCAGGCGTTGCTCGCGGCGCAATGCCGCGAAGACGCGGCGCTCATGACGGAAGTGGTAGGCCTCCTCGAGGAAGATGCCCGGGGCGACTCGCTGCTGGATCGCGACGCGGCACACGTGGCCGCTCAGGTGCTCGATGCAGGAATCCCGCCTGCTCTCCTGGATCAGGATTTCGGCCCCTACCGGTTGAGGGAGGCACTCGGCCAGGGAGGGATGGGCGTAGTCTACCTCGCCGAACGAGAAGACCTCGGTAGCGTCGCTGCCATCAAGATCCTCCGCGACGCGTGGCTCTCACCGGATCGCCGGGAACGGTTCGCCAGCGAGCAGCGGACGCTCGCGCAGCTGAATCATCCTGCCATCGCGCGGCTGTACGACGCGAACACCCTCTCCGACGGGACTCCCTGGTTCGTCATGGAGTACGTCGAGGGCGTTCCGCTGACGGAGTTCTGTGACGAAAACCGCTCCTCGATTCCGGAGCGTCTGCGTCTCTTCCGTGCGGTGTGCGAAGCGGTCGAGCACGCTCATGGACACCTCATCGTCCATCGCGATCTCAAGCCCTCGAACATTCTGGTCAAGGCGGACGGGAGCGTGAAGCTGCTCGACTTCGGCATTGCCAAGCAGCTGGACAGTTTCGACGGACCCGTGAATCAGACTGCCACCGGGCTGCGGCTGATGACGCCGGCCTACGCCGCGCCCGAACAGATCCTCGGCGAGCGCGTGGGCATTCACACCGACATCTACACCCTCGGCGTCGTGCTCTACGAGTTGCTGACGGGGCAGCTGCCCTTCGACGTATGGAACCGGACACCGGGGGAGGCCGAGGCGGCCATTGTCGAGCAGGGACCGGAGCGGCCGTCGGCGGTCGCCAAACGGACCGCGGCCGCTGGCTCCCGCTTGCCGTCCGTCAGCAAGCGAGCCTGGGCGGATCTCGACGTGCTCTGCCTGACCGCGATGCGCAAGGAGCCGCAGCGGCGGTACCGGACCGTCGACGCGCTGATCCGGGATGTGGATCACTACCTCACCGGCGAGCCGTTGGAGGCTCGACCGGACACTGTCGGGTACAGGGTGGGCAAATACGTGCGGCGCAACTGGCGGCTGGTGTCGGCCGCGGCCGCCTCGTTCGTTGCCGTCGTCAGTCTGGTCGTCTTCTATACGGTGCGGCTTGCGACGGCCCGTAACGCTGCCGTCGCCGACGCGGCGCGGACCCAGCGTATCCAGCGCTTCATGCTGAACCTGTTCCAGGGCGGCGATGAAGCAGTCGGTCCCGCGGATAGCCTGCGTGTCGTGACGCTCCTCGACCGCGGCGTGCAGGAAGCGCAAAGCCTCGACGGGGAGCCCGCCGTGCAAGCCGAGCTGCTCGAGACGCTGGGAAGCCTGTACCAGAAACTCGGCAAGCTCGAGCGGGCGGATTCGCTCCTCGGGACTGCCCTCGAGCGACGTCGCTCGCTCTTCGGATCCAACGATGCCGAGGTCGCCAAGAGCTTGGTGGCGCTCGGCCGGCTGCGGATCGACCAGGCGCAGTACCCGGAGGCGGAGCGGCTGATCCGGGAAGGCCTGGAGTTGAACCAGCGGCGGCTGCGCCCCGGTCACCCGGCGATCGCCGGCGCCACCGTCGCCCTCGGGCAGGTCTTGGAGGAGAGCGGCCAGTACGACCAGGGGATCAAGGTGCTGGAGCAGGCCGTTGGGCTCCGCAGGGTGGCCGGGGACTCGCCTACTGCGGAACTGGCCGCCAGCATGCGCGAGCTGGCGAACACGCACTTCTACGCCGGACACCTTGCGGTCGCCGATTCGCTCGACCGGCTCGTGCTGGCGATGAGCCGCAAGCTGAGCGGTGCGCGTCACCCGCTCGTCGCCGAGGATCTGATCAACCTCGGCGCCGTGCAGCAACAGTGGGGCCATTATCAGGACGCCGAGCGCTACTACCGGGAGGCGCTGGACATTACCCAGGCGTTTTACGGCCAGGACCACTACAAGACCGCCGCTGCCCTCACCATGTTGGGCCGGGCTCTCCGCTTCCAGCCGCGGGGCAACGACGAGGCGGCGCGCCTTCTGGAACGGGCGCTCGCCATCCGGGAGCGCGTGTTCGGGAATGTGCATCCCCAGGTCGCCTCGACACTCAACGAGCTGGGAGGCATCGAGATAGCACGGAAGAAGTTCGGCGCTGCGGAGGCGGACGCCCGCAGAGTGCTCGCCATCTATCGCACGGTGTATGGCAACAAACACCAGCTGGTCGGCATCGGGGTGTCCAACCTGGGCGCCGTCTACATGGCGCAGCAGCAGTACGCCCGCGCCGAGCCGCTCTTCCGGGAGGCGATCCGCATCTTCACGGAGACTCAGGGAGCCGAGCACTTGAACACCGGTATTGCGCGGATCAAGCTGGGCCGGACGCTGCTGCGCCAGCGTCGCTACGCGGAGGCGGCGGGAGAGACGCTCGCCGGGTACCAGATCCTGACCAAGCAGACCGATCCCGGGGTGAGCTGGCTGGTGAACGCTCGGAACGACTTGGTGGCGGCCTACGACGCGCTCAAGCAGCCGGAGAAGGCGGCGCAGTTTCGAGCGGAGCTGGCCGATAGCGCGGGCGCCAAGCGTTAGCTTTCGCTGAGGGGCGGTAGCTCAGCTGGGAGAGCACCTGGTTTGCAACCAGGGGGTCGTGGGTTCGAATCCCATCCGCTCCATTCCCCCATGGCCCAAGTGCTCGCCTCCTTCGCTTCCGCCCTCGCCGACCGTTACCTGGTCGAGCGGGAGCTGGGTCGCGGGGGCATGGCGACGGTGTACTTGGCCGAAGACAGGAAGCACGGCCGCAAGGTCGCCATCAAAGTCCTCCGGCCCGGACTCGCCGCTTCGCTCGGCGCCGAGCGGTTCCTGCGTGAGATCGGCATCGCCGCTCGGCTCTCCCACCCGCACATCGTGCCGCTCATCGATTCGGGAGAGGCGAACGGCATGCTCTACTACGTCCAGCCGTTCGTCCCCGGCGGGTCGCTGCGCGAGCGGCTCGACGTCGAGAAACGGCTCGCCCTGAAGGAGACGCTCCGGATCGCGCAGGAGGTAGGCGCCGGGCTCGACTACGCGCATCGCAACCGGTTCGTGCATCGGGATGTGAAGCCGGAGAACGTCCTGTTCGCCGACGGGCACGCCGTGCTGGCCGACTTCGGCGTTGCCCGCGTCTATTCCGCGTCGGGAACCGACGGCGTGACCGAAGCCGGCATCGCGGTCGGGACCCCCGAGTACATGAGCCCCGAGCAGGCGAGCGGCGAGCCGAATCTCGGTAGCGCCAGCGACATCTACAGCCTCGCGTGCGTCGTGTACGAAATGCTCACCGGCGAGCCGCCCGTGCGGGGGGCGGGTGCGCGCGCCACGATCGCGAAGCAGGTGACGGACGTGCCCCGGCCGGCGCGGGCGCTCCGCCCGGATGTGCCGGCGCATGTCGAGCGCACGCTTGCCCGCGCCCTCGCCAAGGACCCGGGGGAGCGATTCTCCACGGTGGCCGAATTCGTCGCGGCGCTCGAGCGCGCGCAGCCCGCGACCGCCGGCTCCATCTCCGTGATCGGCCGATCGATCGCCGTGCTCCCCTTCGTCAACGCGAGCCCGGATCGTGAAAACGAGTACCTGAGCGACGGCATCACCGACGAGTTGATTAACGCGCTCGCGAAGGTCGACGGGTTGCGCGTGGCCTCCCGGACGTCCGTGTTCGCGCTCAAAGGCAAGCCCCAGGATGTTCGCGCGATCGGAGCGCTGCTCGGAGCGGCCTGGGTACTCGAGGGGACCTTGCGACGCGCGGGTGATCGGCTCCGCATCACCGCGCAGCTCACCTCGACCGAGGACGGTCAGCTACTTTGGTCGGAGCGCTACGATCGCACGCTCGCTGACGTGTTTGCGATTCAGGAAGAGATCGCGCGCACCATCGTGGACACGCTGCGGGTCACGTCGTTCGCCGACTTCGCCGCGCCCAACCCCAAGCGCTACACCGAGAGCGTCACGGCGTACGGCCTGTACCTGAGGGGCCGGTTTGCGTGGAATACCCGCACGCAAGAAGGGATCACGGAGGCGATCCGCTACTTCGAGCAGGCCATCGCGGAAGATCCCCGCTACGCGCCCGCGTACACCGGGCTCGCGGACTCGTACGCGCTAGAGCTGGACTATCGCAGCGTCCCCGTCGCCGAGGGATTTGCCCTGGCCAAGCAGTACGCGCGCAAGGCGCTCGAGCTGGACGAGACCGTGGCCGAGACGCACGCCTCCCTCGCGTGGAGCCTGTTCATCTACGACTGGGACTGGGAGGGCGCCGGACGGGAGTTCCGCCGGGCGGTGGAGCTGGACCCGCGCTACGCGACTGCGCACCAGTGGTACGCCTTCTGGTTGGCGGCACACGGCCGATTCGATGAAGCGCTGGTCGAAGCGCATACGGCACTGGAGCTCGATCCCGCGTCCGTGTCGATCCGGCGCAGCGTGGGGTGGGTCTACTACTACGCCCGGCGCTACGACCAGGCGCGTTATCACATGACCCGCGCGATCGCCATGAATCCGACGGCGGCGGAAACCTATCGTGTCCTTGGATTGCTGCTCGCGCAGGAAGGCCAATGGGCGGAGGCGGAGCGCGTGTTGCGGGAAGGGATGACGTTACCAGCGGCGGCGACGTATACGACGGCGGCGTTGGGCTATGTGCTCGCCCGCGCGGGCAAGCGTGCCGAGGCCGAGAGCTTGCTCGCCGAGCTCGAAGCCCAGAGCCGGCGGGACTACGTGTCTCCCGTGGCGTTTGCCACGTTGTACATCGGGCTCGACGATCATGCGCCGGCGCTCGACTGGACCGAGCGGGCACTCGACGAGCGGCGCGGCTGGCTGGTGTACCTCCGAGTGAACCCGCTGCTCGATCCCCTGCGGGGCGAGCCGAGGCTTCAGGCGCTGATCGAGAAGCTGCGGCTGTGACCGAGTGGCTGAAGGGCGCGCTGCACGACGCCGCGCTGGGAGCGCTCGGCCGCCCGGTTGTGGGGAGGGAGGCATCATGATCGACGAACCCTCTGACCTCGATCCGCTGGACGAGGACGACTTCCCGCGCGGCGATGGCACCGCCGATGACGCGGTCGTCGTCGTGTGCCCCCATTGTGGCGAAGCGAACGACCTCGGCCTCGATCCCGGGGGTGGGTCCGTGCAGGAGTACGTCGAAGACTGCCACGTCTGCTGCCGGCCGTGGCGCGTGATCGTGCGCTATGCCGCGGACGGCAGCGCCGACGTGTTCACTGAACCGCTCGAAGACTGAAACGCCGCGCGCCGGGGGCCCGTAGGGCGCGTGTCCTTCCCGGGGCAGGCCGCCATGACCATCCGACTCGGAAGGCGCGTAGTGGGGGTCGCGCTCGTCCTCACGGCCCGCGCCGCGGCGGCTCAGGATTCCACCCACGCGGCCGCCGACACATCGACCTCCCGCGACTCGATCCCCGCCGCCCACTCTGCTCACGCCGGCCATTTCCACATTGGTCTCACGATGCACGGATACGGCATCAGCCTCGGAAACGCCTCCCGAGTCACCGGTATTCGTCTCAACGCGCAGGACGCTGAGCTCGATCGCGTGAACGGGATCAACGTGACGCTCTGGAAGCCGCGCGAGCCATTGAGCGGCACCGTGAACGGAATCCAGGTCGGGCTCCTGCCCGGCTCACGCGATGTGAACGGGATCGCCGTCGGGCTCGGGGGTGTGGTCACGGAGCGGCGCGCGCGCTGGGTCACGCTCGGGGGACTCGGCGCAGTGTCGAACGGAGCCATCGAGGGTATCGGCATCGGGGGTCTCGGTCTCGTTGCGGACGGCTCCATACGCGGCATCGGTGTCGGTGGGCTGGGAGCTGTGTCGAATGGCGATCTACAGGGCGTGGGCATCGGTGGTCTCGGCACCGTGGCCAATCGCGATATCTGGGGGATTGCCGTGAGCGGCCTGGGCACGGTCGCGAACCGGGACATCGTCGGACTGGCCGTTGCGGGGCTCGGGACGGTTGCGAACGGCGACATGACCGGCGCCGGTTTCGCCGGACTCGGGCTGGTCGCCAACGGGTCGATCACCGGCGTTGGGATCAGCGGCCTCGCGGTCGTCGCCAACCAGCGCATCACCGGGGTCGGGATCGGCGGGTTGGCCGTCGTCGCGAACGAGCAAATTCGCGGGATCGCGGTCGCGGGATACAGCGTGGACAGTCACGGCATGGACGGTCTTGCGGTGAGCGCATACAATCGCGTGCGCGGCGTCCAACGCGGGCTCGTGATCGGCCTCTACAACTCGGCGTACGAGCTGCACGGTGTGCAGATCGGCGTCCTCAACAGGGCGAAAAACAACAAGGCGCCGTTCAAGATCCTTCCGCTTCTCAACGTCCATCTCTAGATGCGAAGGGCCGGGACCGCCGCCTGTCCCAGCCCCTTCAACTTGTTCACCACTGTGCGTCTGTGCGTCTAGCAGTTGCGTTTCCTATTTTCTGGCAGCCTCATACCGCTTCGCTACCTCAGGCCAGTTGACCACATTCCACCACGCCGCGATGTAATCCGGGCGCCGGTTCTGATACTTGAGGTAGTACGCGTGCTCCCACACGTCGAGACCGAGTATCGGGATCTTTCCGTCCATCAGTGGGCTGTCTTGGTTCGCGGTGCTGAACAGCTCGAGCTTGCCGCTCGCCACTGCCAGCCACGCCCATCCGCTGCCGAATCGGGTTGCCCCGGCGGTGGACAGTTGTTCCTTGAATTTCGCGATGTCACCGAACGCCTTCTTGATGGCGTCCGCGAGCGCGCCGGCCGGCTCGCCGCCCCCACCCTTACCCGCGGGGGCCATGATCGTCCAGAACAATGAGTGGTTGTGATGTCCGCCCGCGTTGTTCCGCACGGCCGTGCGGATGTCCTCGGGGACGGTGTTGATCCCGCGCAAGAGCTCCTCGAGGCTCTTCTTGTGCAGCTCGGGGTGCTTGTCGAGCGCCGCGTTGAGGTTGTTGACGTAAGCCTGGTGGTGTTTCCCGTGGTGGATCTGCATCGTCTGCGCGTCGATGGACGGCTCGAGCGCTCCGAAATCGTAGGGGAGCGCCGGCAGCGTATACGCCATGATCGGCTCCTTCGCGGTATGCCCGACGTTGCGTTCTTTCACGTTCGTCATAGCTCGACCACTCCTCTGTGTGCCGCGGAGTAGCGGGCCGCGCGTAAGATGCACGGACCGCGGGCCGATTTCAAACGGCACGCGGGTGGGTTGCCCGCCACGACTCTCGCGATGACATTGTGTACTGTCCTAACACCCTGGGCACCCACTCCGTTCCGGGCCTGGGTCATCTCGAGGAGAATCCGTCGTGACCGTGACTGCTCGCCCAGCCGAGCTTCGCGTCGGCGCCGCCGCGCCCGACTTCACGCTCCCCTCCACGGCAGGGACGGACGTGACGCTGTCGGCGCTTCGAGACCGGGCGCACGTGTTGATCGCGTTCTTTCCGCTCGCCTTCACGAGCACCTGCACGGCCGAGAATTGCGCGTTCAGTGAGGACTACGGTGCGTTCGAGCGGGCGGGCACCACGGTGCTTCCCGTGAGTGTCGATTCCGTCCCGACGCTGCGCGAATACAAGGCCAAGTATGGCATGCGGCAGGAGCTCCTGAGCGACTTCCGGCGGGACGTGAGCCGGACGTACGGCGTCCTGTTGGATGATCGGTTCTACTCGAAGCGCGCGTATTTCCTGGTCGACCGGAAGGGCACTTTGCGCTGGCGTCACATCGAATCGGAGTTGGGCGACCGACGCGAGGACACCGAGCTGTTGCGTCAGATCGCGGCGCTGTGAACGGAGGCCTGGGCATGAGGGCGGTCGCCGCGGTCGGTCTCGTGCTCGTGGTGGCGGCGTGCGGACCGACGCCGTTTGTGCCGCCGCCACCTTCGCCGGCTCGCGTGTACGCCATGAACGAGGTCGACGAGCGCCCGGAGATCGTGCTCCCGCCTCCGCTCCGGTATCCCGAAGGGGGTAGCGACGGCGTCGTGGTCGTGCGACTCGTGATCGACAGTGCGGGGAACCCCGAGCCGTCCTCCGTGATCGTGACGCGTGGCTCCGACTCGGTGCTGGTCGGCGCGGCGCGGGCGTTGGTGTTGCGGACCCTGTTTCGACCCGGCCGCGTGCGCGGCCGGGTCGTGCAGACCCTGGTCGATATCCCGGTGGAGTTTTCGGTGGAATCGCAGCCACCGGTGACCCTGCATCTCGCGGGCGACGTGTATCGGATGGAGGACGTTCAGGAGCGACCCCACCTCGTCTCAGGCCCCGCGCTCACCTACCCCGCCTCGCTGCTCCTCGCCCGGGTTAGCGGCCGCGTCGTGGTGGAGGCCGTGGTCGACACGACCGGCCGAGTGCAGGAGGGGACCGTGCGGGTCATCGAGACCAGCGACCCCCGGTTCAATGAGTCCGCGAAGGTCTATCTCGAGGCTGCGCGCTTCACGCCGGGGCGCATCGCCGGGCGCGCCGTGCCCGTGCGCTTTCAGATGCCGGTCGAGTTCAAGCTTCCCACGCGCTAGCCCGCATCCATGGCGTCGGTCAGCCTGCGCCGCCTCGCCAAACGTTACACCCCCGACGGCCGGCCGGCGCTGGACGCGCTGTCGCTCGACGTGCTCGACGGCGAGCTCTTCGCGCTGCTCGGGCCGTCGGGCAGCGGCAAGACGACGCTGCTGCGCTGCATCGCCGGGCTGGAAGAGCCAAGCGCCGGCGAGATCCTGATCGGCGACCGCGAGGTGACGTCCCTCCCGCCCGCCGAGCGCGACGTAGCCATGGTGTTCCAGACGTACGCGTTGTATCCCCATCTCAGCGTGCGCGGGAATATCGCGTTCGGCCTCGAAGTGCGGCGCGTGCCGACGGCCGAGGTCGTGCGCCGGGTACAGGCGACGGCGGACCGGCTCGGCCTCACGCCGCTGCTCGATCGCCTTCCCGCGCAACTCTCGGGCGGGGAACGGCAGCGGGTGGCGCTCGGCCGGGCGCTCGTGCGCGAGCCGCGCGTCTTCCTGCTCGACGAGCCTCTTTCGAATCTCGAACCGGGCCTGCGTGCCGAGCTCCGCGCCCAGCTGCTCGAGCTGCACCGCGACCTGAAGACCACGATCGTATACGTGACGCACGATCACAGCGACGCCATGACCCTGGGCCAGCGCGTCGCGGTCCTGGACGCGGGCCGGCTGCGACAAGTGGGCACGCCCGCGGAGGTCTACGGGCGGCCCGCGAACGTGTTCGTCGCGCGCTTTCTCGGATCACCTGGGATGAACATTCTGGCCGGTCGAGGACGCGGCACGGATGACGTCGCGGGGAAGGGCGGAATAGTCGACGTCGGCGTCTGGTCTGTTCCGGTCACCCTCGAGCGGTACGAGGGCGAAATCCACCTCGGCGTTCGTCCGGAGCACGTGGGCCTCGTCGATCCGGATCAAGGACTGGGGCCCGCCAACGTTCGCCTGGTGGAGCCACTCGGCGCCGAGACGTTAGTGCGTCTGGACGCCGGTGGGCAAACGCTCGTCGCTCGCGTCCCGGGGCTGCGGGATTTCCGCCCGGGCGACCGCGTGGGCGTCAAGCTCGATCGCCAGCACATCCATCTGTTCGATGCCGCCGGGGAGCGTATCGCGTGAGGCGCGGGCTCGCGCTTTGCCTCGCGTGTTGGGGGGGGGCGTGCGGCGCCGGTGCACGCGAGCACATCGCCCTGCTGTGCCGCGCGGACGACTCCACGGCGCAGCTCGAGGACCACCTGCTCGGGCCGTACCGCGCCCGGCACCCGGGACTCTTGGTCGTGCAACAGAACGTGAGCGGTTCCCGATCCGACTATCGTCGCTACCGGGCGGCGGCCCTCGCCCGGGACCCCCCCCCCGATGCATTCCTCGTCGATGACGCCGACGTGCCTGCATTCGCGGGCTCCCGAGGGGCGCTCGATCTCGCGCCCTACTTGTCGCGCGTGGGCGTCGATCTCGCTCGCTACGACCCAACCGTGCTCGGGATCTTCCGTCGCGGCGACGCGGTGTACGCGCTTCCCCGGGGCTACACGCCGCTCGTGGTCGTTTACAATCGGGACCTCTTCGACCGGTCCGCCATCAGCTATCCGGGCGATGACTGGACCTGGGACGACTTCCTCCGGATCGCCAAGCGGCTCACGCGGGACTCGGACGGCGATGGGCGGAACGACGTCTGGGGCGCGGCGTTCGACGCGCGGCCGGCGTTCTGGCTGCCGTGGATCTGGTCGGGCGGCGGCGACATCCTGTGCTCCGACGGCCGTCGTGCGTCCGGGTGTCTCGATGCGCCCTCCACCATCGCGGCGCTTCGCTGGTATGCGGGGTGGGTTACGCGGGAGCGCGTCGCGCCGCGCGCGCAAGACCCGCGTGAGGAGGATGGTGACAACGCCCGGTTGTTCGCCGCGGGGCGTGTGGCCATGATGACGGTGAGCCACGCAGCGGTCCCCGATCTCCAGGCGGCAGCGCGGCGTGGACTGCATATCGGCTTCGTGGCGATCCCCCATCGCGCGGGGAACGCGCCGGTCACGGTGCTCTACGCCACCGGGTATGCCGTCCCGGGCCGGATCCTCGGGCGGAAGGCCGCCGTCGAGCTCGTGGCGGATCTCACCGACTCGGTCGCGGGGGCGGGGCGGGGGGAGGCTGGGATCGAGCTACCCGCCGTCACCAGCGCCGCTCAAGCGCTCGCTGTCGCCGACACGCTCGGCTGGGAGACCGCGTTCCTGCGTGCCGCGGCTCGCGGCCGGCCGGCGTGGCGCATGCGAGTCGCGCAGTGGAGGGACGTCGAGGCGGCTCTTTCGGCGTTGATGGATCGCATCGCGCTCGATGGCGCGGATCCTGGTCGCGCGGCCCGTGCCACGGCGCGCGAGCTGGATCGGGTCCTCGGGGCTACACGATGACGGCGCTGACCCGGCGCCGCACCGCCGCGATCGTCGCCCTCGTCGCGGGTGCCCTGTCACCTCTGGTCGCCGTGCACTGGGCGCGGACCCGCGCCGCGCGCGCCCTCGCCACGCACGACGCGACCGCGGTCGCCGGGTATCTGCCCCTTGTCACGCCGCCCGCTCGGGGCAGCGCGGACTATGACCTGCCACAACTATTGATCCGGGCCCACGCCCTGGACGAGCTCCCGGGCCTTTCGGCGCAGTTCGAGATCTATCATCGGACGGCGCCGCTCATGCAGGCGACGGCGACGCCGCTGCCCGCTGCGGTGCTCGAAGGCCTGCGGCGCGAAACGTGGGTCCACTGGATCGGTGACCGGGGCGCCGCGCTGGCACCCCTGCTCGATCGGGATGGTTGGGAAGTCGTCGGCGTGGTCGCGGCCTATCCGGACGTCGGGGGCTGGCCGGTTTCGCCCTGGCTGCTCGCCGCGCTGCTGCTGTTGGTCGTCGCCGGCGGACAGGCGATTCGGGCTATTGGGTCGGGGCCCGAGGCCCGGCGTCAGGCCCAGAAGCAATACTGGGCAGCGGCCGCACTGTTCGGGGTGGCGGCGTTCGCGGACTTGCGCCTCGTCACCAGCGGCGCGACTGACCGCTGGCTCTCCGACGTACGACTCCTCATGCAAGAGGCAGCCGCTCGGGCTCCCGAGGCTCGCAGTGCCCCCACCCTCCTGGCCGTCATCGCGCGGGGCGCGGAGACGGTGCCGGCCGACTCGGAGCGCGCGGGGGTGTGGCGCCGGCGCTCGGACGGCATCACCCGCGCGAGTGTCGCCGTGCGGCTGGCCCCGGGACGCTGGCTCGAGGTGCGAGCCGAGCCCGGAGAGGCCGGCACGGCCGGATGGCTGTTGGTGATGCTCGGGGTGGCGGCCCTCGGTCCGCTGGCGACAGGGCTTGCCAGCTGGAGCGTGGGAGCGCCGCGCCGCCGGCGGGAAACGCTCGCCGCCTGGGGCTTCCTGACGCCGTCCATGCTCCACCTCGCCGCGTTCTCGTTCCTGCCCCTCCTGTTCGCACTGTATCTCTCGGTGCACCGCTGGAGCCCGATCGAGCCGGCGCACCCGTTCGTCGGGCTCGCGAACTATGAGCGGGTGCTCGCCGATCCACTCGTGTGGGCGGCGCTCGGCCATACGGTCCTCTACGCCGGCACCGTTCCGCTGTCTCTCGTGGTCGCCCTCGCCGTGGCCCTGCTGCTCGCGCGCGCGGGAGGGTGGGCCTTGCGAGCGCTCCTGGTGCCGCATGCAGTCTCCGTCGTGGCGATTGGCCTGATCTGGCGATCGTTGTACAACCCCGACGTGGGCCTCATCAACGAGTGGTTGACACGCGCCGGCGCCGCACCCGGGAACTGGCTCGGGGATCCGAAAACGGCGCTCGTCGCTCTCATGGCTGTCTCGGTGTGGATGCAGCTCGGCTACCAGGTGACCGTGCTCACCCTGGGCCTGCGGGCGATCCCGGCGGCGTACCTTGAAGCGGCACGCCTGGACGGGGCGGGCCACTGGCAGCGGTTCCGACGTGTGACGCTGCCGCTCCTCAGGCCGGCGCTGTTGTTCGGACTGGTGACCGGGCTGGTCGGCGCATTCCAAGTCTTCGCCCTCGTGATCGCCACCACGGGTGGTGGTCCCCTACACGCGACCGATGTAATCGTCTCCCGCATCTATCGGACGGCGTGGGAGGCGTTGCGGTTCGGCGAAGCGAGCGCCATGGCATTGCTCTTGTTCGCTCTGTTATTCGGCTTGACGTGGGTGCAGCTCAAGCTGCTGGACGGGCAGGTGGAGCATGGTTGACCAAATGCGCGGTCGCCGGGCGGCGCGGGGGTGGCTGGGCGGATCGCTGCGGTTTGCGCTCGCGCTGCCGTTGGCGGTCGCCATGATCGCCCCCTTCATCTATATGATCGTCGCCGGGCTCCCCGGCGCGGAACAGGCGCTGCGATCGTCGATCGGTCACTTCGCGATGAATAGCGCAATCTTCTCGCTCGCGGTGGTGGCAGGGCAGGTGGTCACGAGCGCAACCGCCGCCTATGCGTTCGCCCGCCTTCGTTTTCCCGGTCGCGACCGTTTGTTCCTCGCGTATCTCGCTGTTCTCGCCGTGCCGGTGATCCTGCTCGTGATTCCCCGTTTCCTCATGATCGACGCGCTCGGGTGGATCGATAGCTACGCGGGGCTGATCTCGACGGAGCTGGTCTCGATCAGCGGGATATTTTTCCTGCGCCAATGCTTTCAGGCAATGCCGCGCGACCTCGAGGACGCGGCCCGTCTCGAAGGCGCGGGTGAGTGGACCATCTTTCGACGGGTCGTCGTACCGCAGGCTGCGCCCGCGCTCACGACCCTGGGCGTCCTCGCCTTCGCCGAGCAGTGGAGGAGCTTCCTGTGGCCGCTCGTCGCTGTGCGGTCGAGCGACATGCAGGTGGTGGAGGCCGGTATCGCCGGCCTGCGGGGCGCGCGCGAGCTGAGTGGTCCGGACCCGATGGCCGGGGCCCTGGTCGCCGCACTGCCGCTACTGATACTCTGCCTTTTCGGGCCGAAGTTCTTTATCCGCGGGATCAGGATCCCGGCCGGTCTGCGCTAGGGTTTGCCCTTCTTTCGGGCCGCGGCCGCGCGGAAGCTCAACTCCCAACGGATGTCCCTGCCATCTCCACCCGCCGCCCATTCGAGGACGGCGTGTCCGGATGCGAGCCGCTTTATCGAGCAGGGCACGTCCGCCTTGCACGCGCCGGGCGTCATTCCCTTCGGGACCGAGATCGTCACGGCATACGCTCGGCCGTCCAGGTTCGTGGCCTTTGCCTTGAGCGTACGCGTGGTCTGATCCCAGGTCTCGTCGGCGACGTCGACAGCGCCCTGGACCACGTGACGCGTGCTCCCGATGATCTGGGGTCGAGCGGCGGCCGGTCGAATGGCGATGACGCGTGCGCTTTGCGGCTCGAGCGTTACCGTGAGAACCTCGGGGAGCGCCGGGGAGGGCGCCTCGCGCCACACGTCGTACGCGTCAAACCGCGCACCGGTGATGCCCATCGCGGCGAGCGGGACCGCCACATCCTGCGACTCGTCTTCCCAATTGACGAGCACTACCGTCCACCACCGGGATGCACCCTCGGCGATCCAGACTCGGTGCGGGAGATCGCGGCGCACGCTCCAGATTCCACCGCCTCCAGTACCTGGACCGCTGCCCGAGACGCGCACGGCGACGACGTTCTCACCGCCCCAGTTGAGCACGTCCGGTGAGACGGAATACCGTCGAAAGGCCTGCTGGTCGTCGGTCTGCCCGACCTTCACGCCGTTCAGGTACGTCTCGTCGGAATCGGCGATCCGACCGAGCTCGAGGCGGACGCCGCGCCGGTCGGTGGCTCCGGGGGGCTTCTGGGGTAGCTGAAATCGAGCTCGATACCACGCGAACCCTATGTAGCCTGGATGCCCGGCGCCGTCCCACCGCGCGGGCACCGCGATCGTCTCCCACGCCGCTTCGTCGAAGTCGCGCGCGCCGTACCTCGGATCGTCGCCGGTCCGAAAGCGCCACGGCGCTCGGATGGCGTACACGTCTACGCCCACGGTCAGTGCGGGAGCCGCCTGGCGCTCCACGGCATCGATCGCCACGGGACGAGTCGCGGCGCCGGCAACGGGCACCGTGCGCTGCAGCATCTCGACGCGGTCCGCCGGAAGCTTCGGCAGGTTATCCGAGAACAGGGTCAGGCCTCCCGAGACCGCGACGAGCGACGCCCAGACTTCCGCGGCCGGGCGGCTGAGCGGCGGGCGCACCACCAGGCAATCCGGGTCGTTGAGCCAGGCGGCCCGGTGGTAGAAGCTTCGCAGGCCGGCCGCGCGGGCCGCCGGCTGGATCCCACTCCAGCTCGCGGTCACGTCCGGACCGATCCGCATGCCGTTCACGAGCCCGACCGCATGTTGCAACGGGGCTCCCCCGGCGACGAGGAACGCCTCCGTGCCCAGCCCATCGCGGATCGCTCCCAAGCCGGCGCGATACGCCTCCGCGTGGGTCAGGCCGCCGTAGTGGCCGGTGCCCAGCGTGGCCCAGCGCAGCATATCGACCCGTACGTGGTCGTAACCCCAGGTTTGCACGACACGGCGGGCCAGATCGAACAGCCACTGCTGAACCTTCGGATTGGCGCCGTCGAGCGCGTACACGGTGCCGCCCCACGCTTCGCGCGTATCGCAGACGATGGGGCCGGTGGCGTCACGCAGCAGCCAATCGGGATGCGCCGCCGGCAGTCCTGATCCTTCCGAGACAGCGAAGGGGGCGAGCCACAGGCCCGCCTTGAATCCCTTGGCGTGAATCTGATCGGTCAACCAGCGGTGGCCGTGCGGAAATCGCTCGTTCGGCTCCCACGTTCCAGCGGTGGTCTGGTACCCGTCGTCGAGCTCGATATGGCGGAAAAACCGACGGTCGAAGTGCGCGGCGCAGAACTCCACGTTCGCGATTACGTCCGTCTCACTCACCGCGCCGGCGAGCTCGGACCGCGAGCACCACCCGGCTGGAGCGACCGTCTGCCACAGGCGCTCCTGATCCAGGCGTGACGAGGGAACGAACAGGGCGGTCAGGGCCTCGAGGCCGTTTCCGTCCGGATCGAAGCACAACTGCATCCGCGACGAGTCGCCCTCGGGCCGCAAGGGCCTGGGCGGGCGCCAGTCGCTGACGGCTTCGATGCCGTCCACGGACAGCTTCACGCGGGCTTGACCGGGTTCCGCCCCGTCAAATGCGATCGCCAGGCCGCGTCCACCGCGGGTGAGCCCGACCGCGCCGTGGCTCTCGACCTCGCCCGCTTCGGGGGCCCCGACGGTGATCACGCGGCAGGGATCGTTCGAAGTCAACCCGTTCACCAGCGCCTCGAGCGGTCCATCCCCGGCCAGCGTCTCGGCGTGCGACACCTTGAGGAATCGCACGGCGGTGACCGTTGGGAGAAAGCGATCCGGGAACAGTGTCACCGTGACCGTTGCCTGGAGCCGGTCGGCGCCGGTGAGGAACTCCGCCTCCACCCACACGCCGGCCGCCCGGCCGCGCACCACCACGGCGTTCCCGCCGGGGGGGCGGCGGTTTCCCACCGTACTATCTTCCAACTCCGCGAGGGTGATGGGTTGGTCGCCGACCCACGCGACGATGTCGGCACCCCGGACGAGCGGAACGGGCGAGCTGTCGCCGTAGTACCACAACGACCAACGACGGTGATCGTCGAGCTCGAATTGCAATCTGCCGACCGCCCTCCTCCCAGATCGTCCGAGCGGCCGAGGGGTGTGGAGCGGTGTGATGGCGGCGGCGCCAGTGAGGAGAACGAACGTGCGTCGGTCCATGGTGACAATGTTGGTGGCACTGATGGCTTTGTCTACGCCACTCGCGAGTCAGGACGCGGGCGGGGGTGGGAGCGGGGGCGGGGGCGGGCGTGGAGGCGGCGGCGGATTTACTGGAGGCCTCGCGTTCACCGTGGGCGGTGGCTGGCAGATCGAGGGATTCGACGCGGGGTACATGCGCCGCGTTCACGCGGGTCCGATCGCCGCGGTGGCCCTCATGGGACGGATCGGCTCCTTCATCGACGAGGGAGCGATCGTCGGCGGGGCGAAGGGCTTCGTGTTCGGCGCCACCTTGAGCGCGCACACACCCGCCTATACCCTCGCGTATCTCGGGGCCGACACGAGCTCCACCCGGTTCGGTCTCGATTTCACAGTCGAGACGACTGGGTACGTCGGCTCGAACTCGCCGCTTTCGGTCGGCTCGCCGTGGGCCGGCGTCTCCGGGCTGCTCGGCCTCAAGTTCGGGAACCTGAACGGCTCCCAGGGCGGGCTGTTGTTCGGGCCGTCGGTCTTCTTCGGGAGCGTGACGCAGGTCCGCCCGTTCCTGGGCTTGCGATTCGAGGCACCGCTGGCGCGCTAGGAGCTGCATCCCTAGCTTTGCGACCGATGGTCGCTCCCTCCCTCGATACCGAGCATCCCGGTATTCGGGTGATCGCCGAGGTGGCATCGGTGCTGCAGGCGGGCCTCGCGTCAGGAGAGGCTCTGCACGGCGTGGTGGGCGCGCTGCGGCGCGGGCTCAACCTGCGCCGATGCCGCCTCTGGCTGCGGACCCCGGACGGCACCCGTTTCGCGCCCGTCACGACTGCGGGTGACGAGGCCGACCTCCCCGGGTACGCGCTTCCCGTTGCCGAGTGGGTGCACCGTGGCCCCCAGCGCGAAGGCGTCCCTGGGGGCTCGATCATGCGCCTCCCGCTGATCCATGACGACGAGCCGCTCGGCGCCCTCGAAGTCATCATTCCCACCGGCCGCTACGAGGGCGTGGCCCACGACGTCATGGTGGTCGTCGGTCGGATCCTCGCCCCCATGATCGCCGCGACCGAGTTGTCCCAGGATCTCGCGTCCGAGGTGGCGCTGCGCACGCACGAGATGGAGGCACAGCGCAATTTCGCGGCGCAGATCATCGACTCCCTTCCCGTCGGGCTCTATGTGATCGATCGGACCTACCGCATCAGGGCCTGGAACCGCAAGCGCGAGACCGGCACCCAGGGCGTGTCGCGCGACGATGCGGTAGGCCGGGAGATCTTCGACGTGCTCGACCGTCAGCCTCGCGACCTCCTGAAGCGCGAGTTCGACCGCGTGTTCGATACCGGCGAGCTGCAGCAGGTGGAGATGGAGTCGCAGGCGAGTGGCGAGGCCCGGTATTATCGCATCACGAAGATTCCGATGCGGCACGATGGACGCACCATCTCGCACGTCATCACCATCGGCGAAGACATCACCGAGTGGCGCCAGGCGCAGCAACGCTTGACGGAGACGGAGAAGCTCGCCGCGGTGGGCCAGCTCGCGGCCGGCGTGATGCACGAGATCAACAATCCGCTCGCGACGATCCTGGCCTGCTGCGAGGCGCTGGCGTTCCGCACGAGGGACCTGGAGCCCGGTGACCGCCAGGGATACGACGAGTACCTGAAAATCATCGACACCGAGGTCCAGCGGTGTCGGCGTATCGTCGAGAGCCTGCTCGCCTTTTCGCGCCCCAAGGCCGGCGAAATGAGGCCGGAGGACGTCAACGCCGTCGTCGAACGCACCCTGTTCCTCCTCAAGCACCACACGCGATTCAAGCGACTCAGCGTGATCCGTGAGCTGGCGGCGGGCTTGCCGCCGGTGCGCGCGGACCAGGAGCGGCTGATTCAGAGCTTCATGGCATTGATGTTGAACGCCATGGATGCGACAGATTCGCGCGGTACGCTCACGGTTCGCAGCAGGATCAATCCCGACCGGGGCGACGAGATCCTGCTCGAGTTCATCGACACCGGCGCCGGGATCAAGCGCGAGGACCTGGCGAAGATCTTCGAGCCGTTCTTCACCACGAAGCCCCAGGGACGGGGAACCGGGTTGGGCCTGTCGATCTGTTACGGCATCATTGCCGAGCACCGGGGGCGGATCGATGTCGAATCGCAGGTCGGCGTGGGGTCCAACTTCAAGGTGTTCCTCCCCATCGGATGAAGATCCTCGTCGTCGAGGACGACAAGACGGTCGGACAGTACGTGAAGCGGGGCTTGACCGAGGCCGGCTTTCACGCCGATCTCGTCGGAGATGGCGCGGAAGGACTGCGGCTCGCGACCGGCGGACACTACGACATGCTGGTGCTCGACCTGCGGCTCCCGGCCCTCTCGGGCTTCGACGTGCTCCGGACGCTGCGCGACCGCGGCGACGGCGTTCCCGTCCTGGTCTTGACCGCGCAGGACGCGGTGGACTTCAAAGTCCAGGCGCTCAAGATGGGTGCCGACGATTATGTGACGAAGCCGTTCTCCCTGGAGGAACTGCTCGCCCGGGTGGAAGCGCTCGGGCGCCGGCCCAAGGCCATCGCCCCCCCGGTCCTCCACATCGCCGACCTGACGCTGGACACCGGAAGCCGCGAGGTGCGGCGTGGCCCGAAGCCCATCGACCTGACGCCGAAGGAATACGCGGTCCTGGAGTACCTCATGCGCCACCAGGGGCGGGTCATGCCGCGCACGCTGATCACGGAGTACGCCTGGGACTACCACTTCGATCCCGGGACCAATATCGTCGACGTGGTGATCACGCGATTGCGCAAGAAGATCGATCACGGCCACGAACCCAAGCTGATCCATACGGTGCGCGGTGTGGGCTACGTCGTGAAGGGCTGAGATGCAGACGATCCGCGGGCGCCTCACTGCGTGGTACTCGCTGGCCCTGGCCTTGACGCTCGCCGCTTTCGCCGCTGTCCTGTACCTGGATCGTCGCAACGCGTCGTACCAGGATCTGGACCGGCGCATCCAGTCGGAGGCGTCCCTCACCGGCGGCATGTTGGCCGAGAGCTACCGCGCCCGGGGGGTGCTCGTGCGGGCCGACAGCGCGGGACACCCCGTGCTCATCCCCGATCTGGCGGCGCTGCTCGAGGCGGTTCCTGAGTTCCTGGTCATCACCGCGCGCGACGGCAGCCTCCTCTTCGCCTCATCGGATGCACGGGCGCTCACGTTCCAGCAGGTCGAACAACTACAAGGGCTGGCGAGCGCGCCGATTTCGGGCCGGGCGTCGGGCGCGCTGCAGCTCGGGCCCGACGGCCCCCGGATTCGGTACGCGGTGCACTACGTCAGCGAGGCCGGACCCCAGTTCGGCGCGATTCTCGCCGCGGCCAATGTCCGCTCGGCGGAGCTCGGTGCCGAGCAGCTGCTCTCCACTTTCGCCCTGATCCTGCCGCTGGGCCTCGTCGTGGCCATCTTGATGGGGACGTGGATCGCGAACCGCGCCCTCACGGCGGTCGACCAGATCATCACGGAGGTCCGCGAGATCACGGACGGCCGGAGCCTGCACCGTCGCCTCGCGGTGCCGGTGGTGAAGGACGAGCTGGGGCGCCTTGTGGCAACGCTCAACCAGATGCTGACGCGGCTGGAGCGCAACTTCGCCGCCCTGCGGCGCTTCACCGCCGACGCCAGCCATGAGCTCAAGACGCCGCTGACGGTACTGCGCGCCGGTGTCGAGCGCGCGGTTACGACGCCCGGCCTCCCGCAGGAAACGCTCGTGACGCTCGAGGAGACGTTGCAGGAGATCAAGCGTATGGCCGAGCTCGTGGACGCGCTGCTCATGCTCGCCCGCGCCGACGAGGGCATCGCACCGCTCCACCGAGAGCCCGTGGACCTGCGCAGCATCGTCACCGAGGTGCAGGAAACCGGTGAGCTGCTGGCGGAGGAAGCAGGCGTCACGATGGAGGTCGCGACCCCGGCCGAGCCGGTGGTGGTCTCGGTAGACGCGAGTCGCATCCGACAGCTCATCCTGAACCTCGTGACCAATGCCGTGAAGTACACGCCGGCCGGGGGCAGCGTGCGGATGCAGCTCGGTCCCGCGAACGGTCGCGTGGCCTTGAGCGTCGCCGACACGGGCATCGGCATCGCGGCGGGCGATCTGCCGCACATTTTCGACCGTTTCTGGCGCGCCGACTCGGCGCGCACGCGCACCGGTGAGCGACCCGGCGCCGGCCTCGGCCTCGCCATCTGCAAATGGATCGCGGAGGCGCACGGCGGCCAGATCGACGTGGTGAGCCGGCCGGGGCGGGGCACGACGATCACGGTGGTCCTTCCCCAGACGTAACGCAGTCGTCATCGCTTTTTCACCCGCGTCCCACGTCCCCGACAACGTCCCACGCCATCATCAATGAGCCTTCTTGCGTGAGGACGTCATATGCTGCAACGACTCATCACTTCTCGGTCACGTTCCGCGGAGAGTGGGCCCACCGGCGCCGGTCTCATCGCGCTGCTGGGACATGGTGCATTGGTCGCCGGTGCACTCGTCGGTACGCTCCGTCCCACCGACCCGCCGCACGCCATTACCGCGGTTACCCTGAGTTGGCCGCAGCCGCCCGCGCCCACCGCGCCTCCCGGCGTCCCAGTCCCGGCGCCCGCGGCTCCGGACGGGGACCCCATTCCCGTGACCCCGGTACAGGTGCCTCCAGGGCTGCCACCGATCGACACGCCGCGCCCGTTTGATGCGGCGCAATGGATTCCGGGCACGACGGTCGCAGTCTCCGGTGATCGCCTCGCCGATGGCAACGGCCCTTGGGCCGTGGCCGTGGTCGAAGAGCTGCCGGTGCTGCTGGCGGGGCGCGCGCCGTCGTATCCCGAGGCGTTGCGCGCCGCCGGGATTGCCGGACGGGTGGTCGTGCAGGCCGTGATCGGCACGCTCGGTCGAGCGGAGCCCGGAGTGATGGTGGTCGAGAGCTCGCACGCCGGCTTCGAGGCGCCGGCGCTCGATTACGTGCGCCGCGCCGTGTTTCGTCCCGCGCGCGTGCATGGGCGGCCGGTGCGGGTGCTGATCCGCCTCCCGGTCGACTTCCGATTGACTGGTCGCTGAGCCCACTGCTTGCCGCGCGTGTGCCGAGGCGTAGGTTAAGCGCCCGATGAACGTCGTGAGCCTGGTGCTCCTGGGCATTGCCGTGGCGAGCGGGCTGAGCGCACAAAGTCGGGCCGCGGACCTCGTGACCGCCGCGCGGATCCAACTCCGGGCCGGAAACGCGGATTCGGGGCTCGCCCTATTGCGGGCCGCACTCGACTCGACGAGCGGTGGCTCGAGCACCGACCGCATGAACGCGTTCGTGTGGCGTGGCGTGCTCCAGTTCTACAAGGGGCGGGACAGTCTGGCGCGCGAGTCGTTTCGCGAAGCGCTGCTGATCGACCCGCGGCTCGAGGTAGCCGGTCTCGCGCAGATCGACTCCGGCCTCGCGCTCGAGTTCGAGGAGATCCGGCGGAGCGTCCAACCACTCGCACTCGCGCGCCCCTCGGCCGCACTCGGCAAGCTCGCGGCGGCGCCTCGCGGGGACACCACCTACAGCTGCGTTCCTGAGTGCCGCGGTCTCGATCAGCCGCCGCGCGCCCTGTCGCCCGAGCCGCAAACGGTGATCGTGAGCGGGGGCGGAGGTGCGCCCGTCATGGGGGGCGTTGCCCTGGTCCGGTTCGTCGTCGACACCGCGGGCGCCGTCGAGCCGGCGTCGGTGACCATCGTGTCTTCTCCCAGCCCCAGCCTCGCCGAATCGCTGATCAACCATGTGCGCGGTCTGCGGTTTGCCCCAGGCAGAGCGCAGGGTCGGGCTGTCCGGGTATTGATGCAGTGGCGCCTCAACCTGCGCGCCTAGGGGGTGGTGGGCGACCGCTCACCCCGCTGTCATCGTTTTGTAATGGGGGGTCCACTAGCGGGCGGTGCTAGAATCGGCACTATTTCATGAGGTAGTCACGGTACTGGACCGGAGGTCAAATAGGCCGTGTTCGACAACCTGATCGAATCGAGGCGTAGGAAGAATCGGCGTCGGGGGTTCAGCCTGAGCGCCGCGTCGCTCGTGATCCACACGGTGGTAATCGGCGCGGCCGTGTACGCCACACTGAACGCCGGTCAGACGGACAACAGCGTCAAGGTGGATACGGCGATGGTGTTCGTCGACCAACCGAAGCAGGAGAAACCACCCGAGCAGCAGCCGGTGCAGCTCGACGTGCCGCTCAAGGGCTTCCAGACGGTCGTCGCCCCGGATGTGATCCCAACCAATATTCCGCCGGTGAACCTCCAGGAGCACTTCGATCCGAAGGATTATTCGGGCACCGGCGTTGAGGGCGGCCTCGCGACGGGCATGGTCCCGACGGGCAACGAAGTCTTCATGGAAGCGATCGTCGAGGAAAAGCCCGCGGTGCTGTCGGGGCCGACCCTGCAGTATCCGGACTTGCTCCGGCAGGCCGGCATCTCCGGCCGGGTACTCGTGCAGGCGATCGTCGACACCTTGGGGCGGGCGGAGCCGAGCTCCGTGAAGGTGCTGCAGAGCCCCAACCCCGGGTTCGACCAGTCCGCAAAGAACTATCTGCTCAAGGCGTTGTTCCGACCGGCGCGCGTGCACGGCCGGGCGGTGCGGGTGCTGATCCAGCTCCCGATCGACTTCCGGATCAAGCAATAACCCAAGGAGCCTCCCCCCATGAGTCTCTCGCTGTACGACCTGTTCGTCTCGATGGGCCCGTTTGCCAAGTCGATCGTGATCATTCTCTTGATCATGTCGATCATCTCGTGGGCGAACGCGGTCCAGAAGTGGGTCCAGATCTTCCGGTCCCAACGCGAGACACGGAAATTCGCCCCCGAGTTTTCCCGTTTCCTGCAGGAGGAGCAGCTCGACGGAGCGATCCGCATCGCCGAGAAGCAGAAGAAGAGCCACGTCGCTCGTGTGGTGGGCGAGGCCCTCTCCGAGGTGAAGCCCCTGCTTCGCGATCGCGCCACGATCACCGCCGCTGACATCAACTCGGTGGAGCGGGCGGTGGAGCGCGAGATCCTGATCGTCTCGGCGGAGCTGAAGCGCGGCCTGGGCATCCTCGCGACCACCGGCTCCACGGCGCCGTTCGTCGGACTGCTCGGCACGGTGATGGGTATCGTCAACGCGTTCACGGGCATGGCCGCCTCGGGCGGTGGCGGGTCGCTGGCATCGGTCTCCTCGGGTATCGCGGAGGCGTTGATCACCACGGCCTTCGGCCTCATCGTCGCCATTCCGGCGGTGTGGCTCTACAACTACTTCACAACGAAGATCGATTTCCTCTCGGTCGAGATGACGTACACCTCGAAGGAGCTGATCGATTACCTGATCAAGAGCGTCGGGTCGGAATTCGGCCGTTCGATCTTCACGAAGGAATTCCAGACGCAGAAGGCGTCGCAGACCAGTGGCCCTGTCAGCCACTAGCGCCCGGGCGGCCGTCAAGGCCGACATCAACGTCACGCCGCTCATCGACGTGATGCTGGTGCTGCTGATCATTTTCATGATCGTCACGCCCCTGATCGCGAAGGGCTTTCAGGCGACCATCCCACGTTCGGACAACCCCGAAAACCGTCCGGAGACTTCGGACGAGATCCGGCTCGGCATCGATCAAAACCAGAAGTTCTTCCTCGACCTGGGCAGCGGGCCGAAACCGATTTCGGACGAAGAGCTGCCGGGGCGACTCGAAGCCCTTTACGCCCAGCGCACGACCGACAAGATCCTGTTCCTGAAAGCCGATCAGGAGATCCCCTTCGCGCGCGTCCAGCAGGCGATTGAGATCGCCCGTAAGGCCGGCGTCCGCGTGGTCGGGGCCATCACGGAGCAGAAGCAGTCACTCACCAAGAAGAAAGCGGGGGGCTGACCCATGGCGATGGGGTCCACGGGTGGTGGCGAAGGGCTCAGCGCCGACATCAACGTCACGCCGCTGATCGACGTACTGCTCGTGCTGCTGATCATCTTCATGATCACCCAGCCGATGTCGCGCAAAGCGTTCGACGTGCAGGTGCCTCCCGAGCAGCAGACGAAGCAGAAGACGCCGCCGCAGAGCCAGATCGTGTTGGAGCTCAGGGCCGACGGATCCTACTTTATCAACGGGCAACCGTACGCGCTGAACCAGCTCGACCAGGCGTTCCACCAGATCTATGACCCGCGCCCGGCGAAGCTGCTCTTCATCAAGGCGGCACCCAACCGGAAATACCTCGACGTGATGCAGGCGATGGATATCGCGCATGGAGCGGGCGTCCAGGTCATCGGCTTCACACCCCCGGAGCAAGCCAAGAAGTAACCGGCGGATGTAATCGAGCCGTGGTGGAGGGGCGCAGCACGCTGCGCCCCTTCATTCGTTGCCGGGGTATACCACACGCATCGTGAGCTCACCGTCTCCCGACCATCCCCCGCTCCCCGGCCTCCGGTTGCCGCTGCGCCGCCGCCGCCTCGGCTCCGGGGCGACCTTGGCCCTGATCACGCACGCCGTCGTCATCGGCCTGTTGCTAGCGCGCGTGCCCCGGCTCGCCGGTCGCCCGGGCAACGGGTCCGGATCGGGCCAACGGATCAATTTCTTCGCGCTCCCGAGCTCAGGAGGGGGGGCGCCCGCGGCTGTGGATGTCGCGGCGCCGCCGCGCATCACCGTCGCCGACGTGTCGGTGCTGCGCGGCATCCCGCTCGACCTGCCGCCGCTCGACCTCCCGGCCCCGACGCTCGCGCCGCCGGCGGCCGTGCTTGGTGGGGGTGGAGGTGCGGGTGCCGGTGGGCAGGGGACGGCGCGGGGCTCGGGTGCCGGTCCGGGGTCTGGAACGGGCGGCGAAGGTGGTTACATTCTCTCCGCCCAACCTCGCCGAGTGATCCCTCGGCCCCCGGAGTGCATTGTCACCTCCGTTTCTCGAGGGCGGATTGAAGTCTCGTTTTGGGTGGCCGCCGACGGACAGCCGACTCGGGTCGAAGTCGACCCACCGCCGACGGACCAGGAGTGCCGGCGAGCGTTCGTGACCCTGATGATGGAGACCCGATTCGTTCCGGCCACGCTGCGCGGGCAGCCGGTGGCGAGCGTCTTCTCCATCCGCTACAGCAGCCACTAGACTCGTCGACGCCCGCCTCCGCCCCCGCCTCCGAGGCGGGGCTCAAGGAGCCACAACCTACTATGCTCATCGCTCTCGTCCTGGGGCTCTCGGTCCTCGCCCTGGTCGTCGCGTGGAGTCTGCGCGGCTACGTCCTGCGGCAGGACAACGGCACTCCCGACATGCGGAAGATCTCCGACGCGATCCAGGAAGGCGCGGAAGCGTTCCTGCGGCGTCAGTACCGTACGATCGGGACCCTGAGTATCGCCCTGGGCGTGCTCATCTATGTCCTGTACGCGTTCTTCCGGAAGCCTCACCCGGGCGAGCCGGCCGCCGCGACGCTCGCGCTGACCACCACGCTGTCGTTCCTGTTCGGCGCGCTCTGCTCGGGCGTGGCCGGCGTGGTGGGGATGTATGTCGCCGTGCGGGCCAACATCCGGACGGCAAGTGCCGCCCGCTCGAGCCTGAACAAGGCCCTCCAGATCGCGCTGCGCGGTGGCGCCGTCAGCGGGCTGTTCGTCGTCGCGATGAGCCTGTTCGGCGTGGGTCTCCTGTACACCATCCTCGATCTGCTCCACTTCGAGCCGACCAAGATCCCGCTGATGATCGTGGGATACGGCTTCGGCGCGTCGTTCGTGGCGCTATTCGCGCAGCTGGGGGGCGGGATCTACACGAAGGCGGCTGACGTCGGTGCCGATCTCGTCGGCAAGGTGGAAGCGGGCATCCCCGAAGACGATCCGCGGAACCCGGCCGTGATCGCGGACCTGGTGGGCGATAACGTGGGCGACTGCGCGGGCCGCGGCGCCGATCTGTTCGAGTCGACCGCCGCCGAGAACATCGGGGCGATGATTCTCGGCTCGGGGTTGGCGCTCGCGAACCCCGGCCTGTTCAGCCCGCAGCAGGTCGTGGGCCTCATGCTGTTCCCCCTGGTCGCGCGCGCGTTCGGTCTCGTCGCCTCGATCATCGGGGTGCTGATCGTGAAGGCCCGCGAAGACGAAGATCCGATGCACGCGCTGAACCGCGGCTACATGTGGACCGCGCTGCTCGCGGCGATCGGGTTCGGCGGCGGGACGTACTGGCTGCTCAATCCTCCGGCCCACCCCGACGCCTGGTGGCACTTCGCGCTGTGCGGCGTCATCGGCATCGTCACGTCGATCGCGTTCGTCTACATCACCCAGTACTACACCGAATACCGCTACCGCCCCGTGAAGTCGATCGCCGCCGCGTCGGTGACCGGACCGGCGACGAACATCATCGCGGGTTTCGCGGTGGCGCTCGAGTGCACCGCGCTGCCGACCTTCGCCATCTCGGCCGCGATCATTGCGTCGTACAAGCTGGGCGCCTCGAGCGGGCTCGCGCACGCCGGTCTATTCGGCACCGCCGTCGCCACGATGGGCATGCTCGGCACCGCGGCCTACATCCTCGCGATGGACACCTTCGGGCCGATCACGGACAATGCCGGCGGCATCATCGAGATGTCGCACCAGCCGGAGGAAATCCGCAAGCGGACCGATCGACTCGACGCCGTCGGCAACACCACCAAGGCGCTGACCAAGGGATACGCGATCGGCTCGGCGGCGCTCGCCGCGTTCCTGCTCTTCTCGGCCTACCTGGACGAGGTGGCGGCGCTCGGCTCGCCGCTCGCGGCCGTGGATATCTCGAAGCCCGAGGTGTTCGTCGGCGGCCTGCTCGGGGCTATGCTCGTGTTCTGGTTCTCGGCGCTCGCGATCGGCGCGGTTACGAAGGCGGCGGTCAGCGTGATCCAGGAAGTGCGCCGCCAGTTCCAGGCCGACCCCGGCATTCTGAAGGGCACGTCGCGACCCGATTACGGACGGGCCGTCGACATCGTGACCATCGGCGCGCTCAAGGCCATGGTTGCGCCCGGGCTACTCGCCGTGGGGATGCCGATCGCGGTTGGGCTGGTGTTCAAGGTGTTTTTCCATGTGGGCGCCGAAACCGTGGCGTCGTTCCTCATGGTCGGCACGATCGGCGGCATCCTGATGGCGACGCTGTTGAACAACGGCGGGGGGGCCTGGGATAACGCCAAGAAATTCATCGAGACCGGTGAGTACGGCGGGAAGGGGAGTCCGACGCACAAGGCCGCGGTGGTGGGCGACACGGTGGGCGATCCGTTCAAGGACACCGCCGGTCCGTCGCTGCACGTGCTCATCAAGCTGTTGAGCACCGTCACGCTGGTCCTGGCGCCGCTCTTTGTCTAGAAACCAGCTCTTCAGTCGCAAGACCGTCGACCAGTGCATCGCCGACGGAGAGGCCGGGGGAGGCCTCAAACGCTCGCTCGGGCCGCTCCAGCTCACGGCCCTGGGGATCGGCGCGGTCATCGGGGCCGGGATCTTCGCCGCGATCGGCACGGCGATCTCGGGCGACGCGGGGCACGTCGGCGCCGGGTCCGCGATCGTCGTCTCGATTCTGCTCGCGGGCGCGACGAGCGCCTTCGCCGCGATTACCTACTCCGAGTTCGCGGCGATGATCCCGATCTCGGGGAGCGCGTACACCTATGCCTACGCGACGCTCGGCGAGCTCATCGCCTGGATCATCGGGTGGGACCTGATCCTCGAGTACGCGGTCGGGAACATCGCGGTGGCCATCGGCTGGGCAGGCTACTTCGATTCCTTGCTGCGCGGCCTCGGCGTTACGATGCCGCGATGGATCGTCACGGACCTGTTGAGCGCTGTGCGAGACCCGGCGCTACTGGCTGCTGCCCCGCACATCGGCCCCGTCCCGATCGTGTTCAATCTCCCCGCGTTCGTCATCGTCGGGATTATCACGTGGTTGCTCGTGATCGGGACGAAAGAGTCTGCTCGCGTCAACACGGTGATGGTCGCCATTAAGGTGGGGATCATCGGGTTGTTCCTGTTCGTGGGGCTCAAGTACGTCCGCCCCGAGCAGTGGACCACGCCCAGCTTCGCGCCGAATGGCCTGACGGGAATCAGCGTGGGGGCGGCGATCATCTTCTTCTCGTACATCGGATTCGACGCCGTGAGCACGGCCTCCGAGGAGGCGAAGAACCCCCAGAAAGACATCCCCTTTGGCATCATTGCGTCGCTGATCATCTGTACGGTGCTCTACATCGCGATCGCATTGGTGCTCACGGGGATCATTCCGTGGGACAAGCTCAACGTCCCAGACCCGCTCGCCGTGGCGCTGCAGTACATCCACGCGGATTGGGCCGCTGGCGTTCTGGCGTTGGGCGCGGTCGCGGCGATGACCTCGGTCTTGCTCGTGTTCCAGCTGGGCCAGGCGCGGATCTTCATGTCCATGGCACGCGACGGCTTGCTGCCGCCGTGGGCTGCGAAGCTGCACCCGAAATACCGGACGCCCTACATCACGACGATCATTACCGGGATCTTCGTCGCGGTATTCGCGGCCCTTGCGCCGATCGGCGTGGTGCTCGAGCTGACGAACATCGGAACGCTGTTTGCGTTCATCCTCGTCGCGCTGGGCATCATCATTCTCCGGTACAAGGACCCTGACCGGCCGCGGCCCTTCCGCACCCCGTGGGTGCCGTTCCTGCCGATCGCATCGATTCTTTTTTGCGTCTATTTGATCTGGAGCCTGCCTCTGCTGACGAAGGTGCGGTTCGTCGGATGGCTCGCAATCGGCGCGGTGATTTACTTCCTGTACAGCGTGCGTCATAGCCGGGTGCGCCGTCTGGGACTCGATCGGGAGTGAAGCTCCACACGAAGATCCTGCTGGGATTGCTGCTCGGGGCCGTCCTGGGCACCAGCGCCAACGTCTTGCTCCACAACCCGCCCTGGGTCCAGTGGATCGCCGCGAACCTCGCGAGCCCGGTCGGACAGATCTTCCTGCGGCTGCTCCTGATGACCGTGATTCCCCTGGTCTTTTGCTCGATCGTGCTCGGCGTCGCGGGGCTGGGCGACATTCGCAAGGTGGGCCGTGTCGGCATCCGGTCCATCGGCTATTTCCTGGTCTCCACGGCCATTTCGGCGACCATCGGCATCGTGCTCGTCAACGCCATTCGACCGGGCGAAGGACTCGAACCGGCGGTGCGCGACCAGCTGATGGCGGCGTACCAGTCACAGGTCCAGGGCCTCCAGGCGGGCGGTCCGAGCAAGTTCGGCGTGGACTTGCTGGTGAACTTCTTTCCCCGTAACCCGATTCAGGCCGCTGCGTCGATGGATATGATCGGGCTGATCGTTTTCTCCTTGATCTTCGGTGCCGCGCTCACCCTCATCCCGGAAGAGAAGGCCAAGCCCGTGGTTCGTGTGCTCGACGCCGTTGGGGAAGCGATCGTCAAGATCATCGGGATGGCCATGCGCCTGGCGCCGTATGGGGTCTTCGGACTCATCTTCTTCGTCACCTCGCGTCTCGGCTTGGATATCGTGCGGAAGCTCGGTGCGTACGTGGCGGTCGTCATCTTCGGGCTGCTGCTGCACGGACTGGGGTCGCTCTCCGTGCTGGTGCGGGTGACCGGGGGCCTGCGGCCGACGGTCTTCTTCAGTCGCATTCGAGACTCGATCGTGACGGCATTCTCGACGAGTTCGAGCAACGCCACGCTCCCGACGAACATCGCGGTCGCGCAGCAGGAGCTCAAAATCCCTCCAGAGATCGCCGGCTTTGTGCTGCCGCTGGGATCGACGATGTGCATGAACGGCACCGCGCTGTTCGAAGGCGTCACGGTGCTCTTCCTGGCGCAGCTCTTTGGCATTTCGCTCGACCTTCCCACCCAGATGGTCGTGATCGTCATGAGCGTCATCACCGCGGTGGGGGCCGCCGGGGTGCCCGGCGGATCGCTGCCCCTCTTGATGGTCGTACTGGCCTCGGTGGGTGTGCCGCCGGAGGGCATCGGCGTCGTGCTCGGCGTGGACCGGATCCTCGACATGTGCCGCACGACGGTCAACGTGGTCGGAGATCTGACGGCGGCGGTGTATGTCGCGCGGACGGAGACGGAGTGGGATCCAAAACTCGTCCATGCGGAGGCGGGACTGGTTCGAGCCGCCTAAAAAGGGGAGAAGGGAGAGGGGAGAGGGGAGAGGTTTGCCCCGGTGCAGTACCTCTCCCCTCTCCCCTTTCCCATCTTCTGTGTTATTCCAGCGTCGCGGCCAATCTCAACGCCCCCACCGCCGGATCAATCCGATCCGGCACCAGCCGCGCCCGCTTCACATCGGTGGTGAGCCGTTCTCGGAAAGCGGCCGCAAGGGGCGAGTGGGGCAGGAGCAGGCCACCGGCGACGGCGACCGCGATCGGTTGCGGGTCCGGGAAATGTCGGACGAGCGTCGCGACCAGCTGCACGAGCTCGGACGCCGCTTCGTCAACCGCGTGTCGCGCCACGACCTCCCCTTCGCGGGCGGCGTTCAACACGTGCGGCGCGAGTGCCGCGACTTGTGACGGGGTGGCAGTCGCGGTCCATCGGACCAGGTCGTCGAAATGCTGGAGGCCCAGCGCGCCAAGCAGGCGCGCCAGCAGGGTCGACCCTTCGCCCCGGCCGTCCTGCGCTCGTGCCGCCACGTCGAGCGCCCGGCGCCCCAGCCAGTAGCCACCGCCCTCGTCACCGAGCTGCCAGCCATAACCGCCCGCCCGGTGGAGGACGCCGCCCGGGTCGCGCGCGTACGCGACCGATCCCGTTCCGGCGTTCAGGAGGATGCCAGATCTGTCGCCCCCCCCGAAGGCCGTGGCCAACGCCACCTCCCCGTCCGCCAGCACGCGTACCTGGCGCCCCATCCCAGCCGTCACGAGCGCGGCGGCCAGCTCTGCCTGCTCTTGCGCGCGCCCGGCGCCGGCCGCGCCCACCACGGCCCGCTCGACCGGCAGCTCGACGCCCGCCTGCATCGCCGCCCGGCGAGCCGTCTCGGCGAGCACAGCGGCGGCAGCGGTCGCGCCGCCGGGGCGCATCGGGGCTCCCGGACCGTCGGCGC
>DASZCN010000026.1:0-7328 GCA_035943095.1 Gemmatimonadales bacterium
GCCGGAGCGAATCGTGCCGTCGAAGTTCAGGAAGGTCCCGACGCCGGGGTCCCTGAAGTTGTCGGCGTTGGTCACATTGAAGATCTCGATGAGCGCCTCGAGCTGACCCCGCGGGCCGGCTGCGAAGGGGCGGGAGATCCGAATGTCCCACGAGAAGTACGCGTTGTCCTTTCGGAGCGTGTTGCGCAGGAGAATGCTGCCATCCGCGCAGATCCGGTCCGCCGGGCCGTTCGCCCGGCTCCCCGCCGGGGGTGCGAACGGGTTGCCCGGGCGCGGACCGCAGCTCGCCGACGCCGGCTGGGCCGAGTAGTAGCTGACCCGGTTGTTCAGATAGAATCCAAACACCTTGGACAACACCCAGGCATTGACGCGGTGCCGCTGGTCGCGGTCGCTCCAATTGTATTCCTTTTGGAGCGAGTCGACCTGGGCGTAGCGGAACGTGAACGGGTCACGCTCGTTGTCGTCGTCCGACTTGTCGAACGACAACGTGTAGTTGACGTCGAACTGGAAGTTCGGGTCGAGCACGCGCTTCAGGCCCACGGTGACACCGTTGTAACGGGATTTCGCGCTACTCTCCACGGTGAACAGCGAGCCAATCCCAGCAGGCCCGGACCCGAACGGACTGCCGAAGACCGGGTCGTTCCGGTTGATGAACCGCGTCAAGTGGTCTGTGCGCGCATGGGTGTAGCTGATCGACGCCGCGAGATCGCCGGCGAGCTGGCGTTCGTAGCCAGCCGTGATGCTCAATGTCCGCGGATTCTGGAAGTTGCGATCTACCACGTACACCGTGGGCTGGAACGGCACGCCGGTGGACAAGGGGAGCAGGCTATCGAACGCCGGGGGCGGCAAGAATCCCACGGTGGCGCTCGAGCCGAAGAGTGTCTGCCCTAGCGATCCATTCGTGCTGCGGACGCTCGCCAGGTTCAGGGCCGGAATGCGGGCGTAGTAGAGTCCAGCGTCGAAACGGAACACCTGCTGCCCGTCGGCGTTTGGGTCCCACGCGATCCCCAACCTCGGCTGCCACATCTTCTTGTCGGACGGGATCGTGCCATCCGAGGGGAACGTGAACCGTCCCTGCGCATTCACCACGGTCGAATCGATCCAGGGGTGGAAGAACACCTGCGAGGGCGGGGTGATCGGATCGGGCTCGATCTGGGCTTCCCACCGTAACCCGTAGTTGACCGTCAGCTTGGGCGAGGGTTTCCAAGTGTCCTGGAGATATACGGCGAACTCGTTCTCGGGGATCGTCTGCGTGCCCGCCTGCTCCACGGTGTTCGACCCGACGCCTGACTGCTGCAAGTACAGGAGCACGGGGCCGGTGATCGTGGCGGTTCCAGCGCAATTGAACGCCGGATAGACGCCGCTCGTCCCGTCCGAGCATTCGATGTAATGCGAGCCTTGATTGACGAAATTCTCGAACCCGTGAACGCTCGAGAACGCCATCCGGCCGCCGGCGAATCCAATGAACACCTGTGTGGTGGAGGTCCGGTTCCACTCTCCACCGAACTTGATCAAGTGGTTCCCGCGCGAAATGGACACGTTGTCGAGCAGCTGCACGCGCGTGTCGTGATCATCCCGGATCGGCAGGAAGAACGGCAAGCCGAATCGGAATGAATTCAGCGGGTCGACGTCGGTGTCGTGGAACGGCACCCCCGAGCCGAAGATCGATGACACGCCGGTGGTGTCGCCCAGATGGTTGTTGGGCCCGTCATACGGGCGGGGCCGATCCTCCCGGGCGAACTGAAAGCGCAGCTCGTTGGACACGCGGGACGATAGGAACGACTGCAGGCTCCCGTTCACGGCGTGGGAGTGACTCTGCTCCAGGCCGTTGGCGCTCGCACCCCACGTGTCCACGTCGAACGTGCCGTTCTGCTGCTCGGCCCAGGTGTAGTTGTACTTGAGCGAGAGCGTGTTGTTCTCCGAAAGCCGGAAGTCGAACTTCGCGAGCGCCGCGCGCGCGTCGTTGGTGCGCGAGATCGGGCCGAAGTCGTTGCCGAGCTCGGGATAGCGGGCGCCCAGGAACGTCTTGAGTGAGTCGAGCTGTGGGCTCGACGGCCGCGTCTTCTGCTTGACGTCGTTATAGATCTGCTGATCGTAGGCGAGGAAATAGAAGACGCGGTCGCGCTTGATCGGGCCACCCAGCGTGAACCCGAACTGGTGCTGTGAGAAGTCCGGGTTGAACGTCTCGGTGGCGCCGGTGGGGAACGTGTGGGTCGGCGAGCCCGACAACGCATCGAACTTGCCGAAGTAATGGAGCGACCCCTTGGTCTCGTTCGTGCCGGACTTCGTGATTACGTTCACGAAGCCTCCGGACGAGCGTCCGAACTCCGCGTTGGCCCCGCCCGCCACGACGACCAGCTCCTGCACCGCGTCCAGGTTGAACGTGAACGCCGGCCGCTGCCCGCCGCGCTGCTCACCGAAGAACGAGTTATTGAAATCCGCCCCGTCCACGGAAACGTTGTTGTGGATGCCCCGCTGGCCCGCCACGGTGAGCTCGTCCCCATCCGGTCCCTGGACGATCGCGACGTTGGGCGTGAGCAATGTGAGGTTGATGTAGTTGCGCCCATTGTTCGGCAGCCCCGACACCACCTGAGCGGCGAGCGGCGTGGCCGCTTCCGATTGCGTCACTTCCACGACCGGTCGCGTGGCCTCGACCGTCACCGGCGCGAGCGTGACGGCGGCCAGCTGCAGCTGCAGCGGCACCGTTTCGCCGACGCCCAACGGGATCCCGGTCCGCTTGGCCTCCGCAAACCCCACGGCACGCGCCGTGGCGTCGTAGGTGCCGAGGGGAAGCAGGGTGCCCGTGAAGTTGCCGGCCGCATCGGTCGTGAGCGTGCGCGTGAAGTTCGTCTGCGTTTCGTGCAGGATGACCTGCGCGTTGGCGACGGGTGCGCCGCTCGGATCGGTGACCACGCCGCGAATGATGCCGGTGGTGGCCTGCCCTTGGGCGCCAAGCGACGGGGGGGAACCGAGCACCACGAGCGCCGCGCCGACCAAAAGGACGGGCAGGCGCCCAAAGAAACGCGTACCGAACGTCATGGCCCAGAGCCTCCGGAGGGTGAGGTGCGCAAGGGCGGGGTTGAATTAGCACCCGATTGGAACGGGCGCAAGAAGTCGGTAGAGGACGGTAGACCTTGACCTCTTCCGTCTTCTGCCGTCCTCTACCATCCTCTACCCACCGCCCATGCAGAATCCCGACATCGCCCGCCTGTTCGACGAAGTGGCGGACCTCCTCGAGATCCAGGACGCGAACCCGTTCCGGGTGCGCGCCTACCGCAATGCGGCCCGCACGATTCGGGATTTTCCCGAGCCGATCGCCGAGCTGGTGCGTGGCGCCACCAAAAACCTCACGGACATCCCGGGTATCGGCGAGGACCTAGCCGAGAAAATCGGCGACATCGTCACCACCGGGGAGCTGCCGCTCCGCAAGCAGCTCGCGGCGAAGCTGCCCGCCGGCTTGCTCGACCTGCTGCGCATCCCCGGCCTCGGTCCGAAGCGCGTGAAGCTCCTCTACAAGAAACTCAAGGTGAAATCGGCCGCCGACCTGGCGAAGGCGCTCGACTCCGGCAAGGTCCAAAAGCTCAAGGGTTTCGGACCCAAGATGGAGGAGAAGATGCGCGCCGGCCTCGGACAGGCGCAGGTGACCGAACGGCGCATGCTCCTGAACGAAGCCGAAACCCAGGCCCTGGCCATCGTGGGGTACCTGAAGGCGGGCGGCCGCGTGCGCCAGATCGAGGTCGCCGGGAGCTATCGGCGCCGCCGCGAGACGATCGGCGATCTCGACATCCTCGTGACCTCGGACGCGACCGCCGCCGTGATGAACCGGTTCGTCGCGTACGGCGAGGTGGCTGAGGTCGTCTCGAAGGGCGAGACGCGCTCGACGGTCAAGCTCTCGGGCGGGTTACAAGTCGATCTGCGAGCCGTGGAGCCCGCGGCCTACGGAGCGGCATTGCAATACTTCACCGGCTCCAAGGCGCACAACGTGGAGCTGCGCAAGATCGCCCAGGAGCACGGCTACAAGCTCAACGAATACGGCCTGTTCAAGGGCACCCGCCGCGTGGCCGGCAAGACCGAGCAGGAGATCTACGAAAAGCTCGGCCTCGACTGGATCCCACCGGAGCTGCGGGAGGCACGGGGCGAGATCGCGCTGGCCCGCGAGCACCGCCTCCCGCACCTCGTGGACGTGTTGGACATCCGCGGCGACCTGCAGATGCATACGAGCGCGACCGATGGGAAAGGAACCATCGAGGACATGGCGCACGCCGCGCGCGCCCTGAACTACCAGTACATCGCGATCACCGACCACTCGAAGCGTGTGACAATGGCACTCGGATTCGACGCCAAACGGCTGCGGGAGCAGTGGCGCACCATCGACGAGCTGAACGCGACGAGCCGGGGTCTTATCATCCTGAAGAGCATCGAGCTGGACATCCTCGAGAATGGCAAGCTCGACCTCCCCGACGACGTGCTGGCCGAAGCGGACTACGTCGTGGCGACGATCCACTACGGTCTCACCCAGACCGAGAAGGAGCTCACGCGGCGGCTCGTCGGCGCGGCCGAGCACCCGTGGGTGGACGCGATCGGCCATCCCACCGGGCGCATGCTCGGCAGGCGCGAGTCCTACCGGTTCGACTTCGATGCCCTCGTGCGCGCCTGCGTGACCCATGGGTGCGCGCTCGAGCTCGACGGGCATCCCGAGCGGATGGACCTGCCGGACACCCTGGCCGCCGCCGCGAAGAAGCACGGCGCGCGCTTCGTGCTGTCCACCGACAGTCACCAACCCGGGAATCTGCAGTTCATGAAGTACGCGGTGGATCTGGCGCGGCGGGCCGGCCTGGAGGCCGGCGACATCCTCAATACGAGGCCGCTGGCCGAATTTCGGAGGGAGCTGAAACGGGCGAAGGGATGAGCTCGAGCTGAACGACCGGGGCAAAGCTCTTTCGGTGATGAACCGTGAAGCCAAACATCGCGAGGGCGGCCAGGTGATCGGGTGTGCCGTATCCCTTGTTGCTCGCCCAGGCGTATCGCGGGTGCCGTCCGCCGAGCAGCTCCATCAATCGGTCGCGCACGGTTTTCGCGATCACGGAGGCGGCGGCGATCGAATGGCAGTGCGCGTCGCCATCCACGATCGCCTCGTGCGGACGGCCCAGCTCGGGACAGGGTAAGCCGTCCACGAGTACGACGTCCGGCCTGATGGCCAGGCGGGCGAGCGCGCGTCGCATCGCGAGGATGCTCGCGCGCCGGATATTGAACCGGTCGATCTCACGCACGCTCGCCGCCCCGACCCCGATGGCGAGCGCCCGGGCCCGCACCACCAGCGCCAGCCGGCTCCGCTTGGCGGGTGGGAGCAGCTTCGAGTCCCGCAGGCCGCGGATCACCTTGCAGTAGGGCGGAAACACGACGGCCGCGGCCACCACTGGACCAGCCAGGGGACCGCGGCCTGCTTCGTCGACACCGGCGACGAGTCCCCCCCCGCCCCCCGCTTGCCAGAACGCGATCTCGCGCTCGAGCGTCGGGCGGGGGCCTCTCACGCCTCTTGTTTCTCCGCCGTCTCGGGAACCGTCACGCCGCGCTTCTCGCGGATCCGCGCCGCCTTGCCCGCCAGCCGCCGCAGGAAGTAAAGCTTGGCGCGGCGCACCCGACCCTTCCGCACCATCTCGATCTCCGCGATGGAGGGCGAATGGAGCGGAAAGATGCGCTCCACGCCCACGCCCGCCGAGATCTTCCGGACGGTGAACGTCTCGTTGATCCCGCCGCCGCGGCGACCGATGCACACCCCCTCGAACGCCTGGAGCCGCTCTTTGTCGCCTTCACGCACGCGCACCATTACGCGCACGGTGTCGCCCGGGGAGAACGCCGCGATGTTGGTCTTGAGTCCCTCGCGGTCAACCCCTCGCAGTTTGTCCATGACTGTATCCTCTAACCGTCTGGCCGTCTAACCGTCTAGACCTAGTTTGTCCCACAGATCGGGCCGTCGTTCGCGCGTCAACCGCTCCGCTTCCGCCTCGCGCCATCGCGCGATTTGCTCATGATCGCCGCTCAACAATACGGCCGGGACATCCATTCCGCGATAGCTCGGCGGCCGCGTGTAGCTCGGCGCCGCGAGCAGGCCGTCGTAATGCGAGTCCGTCGCGGCGGATTCGTGATCCCCCAGCGCGCCCGGCACCAGCCGCACCACCGCGTCGAGCACGCAGAGCGCCGCCGGCTCACCCCCGGACAGCACGAAGTCTCCGAGCGAGAGCTCTTCGGCGCCGAGGCCATCCGCTACCCGCTGATCTACGTCCTTGTAGTGCCCGCAGAGCAGCGTCAGCTCACTCACCAGCGAAAACCGCACGGCGTCACGATGTGTGAACGCCCGGCCGCGCGCCGACAGCAGCACGATCGGCGGCCCGGCCTCGAGGTCCTCGACGGCCTGGAAGAAGGGCTCGGGCTTGAGCACCATGCCCGCTCCCCCGCCGTAGGGGGTGTCGTCCACGGTCTTGTGCCGGTCGTGCGTATACTCGCGCAGCTGCACCACCTGGTACCGCACGAGTCCCCGCTCCGCCGCCCGACCCAGAATGCTGGCCCGGAGCGATGCCTCGAACACCTCCGGGAACAGCGTCACAACGTTAATCGTCAGCATCGGCGTCATCCACGGCCACGAAGTGATTCCGCCACGGATCCACCACCGCGCGCGAGGTCACTCCGACGAACGACAGCAGCCATTCCCGATGATACGCGCGCCGGCGCGCCACGATCAACGGCCCCGCGACCACTTCACGATCCTCGTTCAGAACCAGCACCCGGGCCTTGGGCGCGAACACCGCGCCCGGGTTTTCCACGAGCGGATAGACCGCCACTTCGCCCTGCTGCCCGTGTGGCTTCCGCAGCCGCCCGACTAGGCGGGCCGTTTGCCGAGTACTCCCGCCCGCTTGAGCAGCGAGCGCACCGTGTCGGTCGGGAGCGCGCCCTTGTCCAGCCAGGCGCGCGCCTGCTCCGCGTTTACCTGAATGTCCGCGGGATTGGTGCGCGGGTTGTAGTGGCCGATCATCGCGACGAACCGCCCATCACGTGGCGCGCGTGAGTCCGCGACCACGATCCGGAAATAGCTCTGTCCCTTGCGCCCCTCACGACGGAGCCGAATACGAGTTGCCATAACGCTCCTAGGTTCTTTTCAGAAGCTTCCGCATCTGCTGGAACTGCTCCAGCAACCGATTGACCTCCTGCACCGAACGTCCCGCTCCCTTGGCGATCCGCAGGCGGCGCGATCCGGTGAGCATCGACGGATCGGCGCGCTCCGCGGGCGTCATCGACAACACGATCGCCTCGACGTGCTTGAGCCGTCGATC
>DASZCN010000027.1:0-45927 GCA_035943095.1 Gemmatimonadales bacterium
ACCGAGTGCAACCCGGCGCGGTGGTAGCCGCCGCCCACGAACGCCACCGCCCCCAGGGCGTAGAGGTCGGCCAGGACGCCCACGCGATCGACGACGATCACGGAGGCGCCCGGCTGATGCTCGATCTGCGACAGTCGTACCGGGCGTGGCAGGCCCACCGCGCCGGCGCGCTGCACGATGCCGGCGAGGTGGTCGGGGTTGGGCTCGTGCGGCGCGAGGATGAGCCGTGCCGCGGGCACCTGGGCCAAGAGGTCGGCGAACGCGGGGAGCACGACCGCTTCATCGGAGGGCCAGGTCGAACCGGCCACGATCGTGAACGTGCCGGCCGGCACGATCGCCAGCTGCGCGAACGGGTCGCGCGTGCGATCGAAGCGCTCGGCGCGCTCCGCGACACTGTCGTAGCGGGTGTCGCCGGTCACCTCGATCACGGCCGGTCGGGCGCCCAGGTGCTCCAGCCGACGGCCGTCCTCCTCGCTGATCGTCCCGATGCGCTCGAGCGCGTGATACGCGGGCTCGGCCCACCCGCGGGCCGGCCAGCGGAGCCGCGAGCTATGGGGCGCAACGGTCGCCGAGATGAGCCCGAGCTTCACGCCGTTGCGCGCCGCCGCGAGGGTCAGCTCGGGCCACACGTCGAGTTTCGAGAACACGAGCGCCGTGGGCTGGAGCGCCGCGAGCGCCGCCGTCACCTCACCGGCGCGATCGAGCGGCAGGTAATCCGCCACGTCGACGGGGAGGGTGCGGGCCAGCCGCTCCGCGGAGGGGGAGAAGAACGTAAAGGCGAGCTGCCAGTGCGGTGCTTCGGCGCGCAGGGCTTCGAGCACCGGCTTTGCCTGGAGTCCCTCTCCGACAGACGGTGCGTGTACCCACACGAGGGGCCGCGCGGGGTCGCGATTTGCCCGCGCCCAGGTAGCGAGGCGCGCCATCACCCCGCGGCGCGCTTCGAAGCCGCGTGCCAGCTTCTTGTCGAATCGCGCCGCCAACGGCAGGGCGCGTTGCGCCAGCCCCACACCCAGCCTGTATATGAAGGAAGGGCGCTTGATCACTGCGCCCGGACTCGCGTCTTGCTTTGGTAGATCGAGTCGAGCACCGCCCGGAAGGCCGTGATCGGTGCGGCACCTTCCAGGAGCCCGCCCTCGATGTAAAAGGTTGGTGTGCTACGGGCTCCCGAGCGTCGGGCGAGCTCGCCGTCCTCCTGGACGAGGGCGGCCGTAGCTGGGGACGCGAGGCAGCGCGTGAGTGCCGCGCGATTCAAGCCCGCCGAGTCGGCGAGGAGGAGGAGGTAGGGTCGAGCGGCCGAGAGCTCCGCCCAGTGCGGCTGGTTGCGGAACAGCAGGTCGTGCATCGGCCAGAACCGCCGCTGCGCGGCTGCGCACATGGCGACCTCCGCGGCCAGCGTGGCGTTCTTGTGCACGCTCGCGAGCGGCAGGTTGATGTAGACCAGGCGCACCTTGCCCGTCGCGATGAACTCGCGCTCGAGCAACGGCATCGTCTCCAGGGTGAACGCCCGACAGTAGGGACACTGGAAATCCGACATCTCATAGATCGTGATCGCGGCACTCGCCTGGCCCTTGGAACGCGCGGCCATGGGGTCGGGGGTTTGAGCCGCGACTCCCCGCACGGTCACGACCCACGCGATGGCGAGAATGAGGAGGCGGATCATGGAGAGTTCTGGGGCCAAACCATAGCCAGTCCCGCAAGGCGACGCCACGGCGTAGTGTTTCATATTGCAACATTTTCACCGGAGGGTTGGTCTGGCGCTATTCGGGAATCGGTGATATAAGAAGCGGTAACAGACGGTGATACACCCGTCCGTACCGAGTGCCGTCAACCACTCGTCTTGCGCCCTCTCTGCCGTCGCGCGAGCGCGTGCTTTGTCGACCAACAACCGATGCTTTGGACCGCATTCGCGATGTGCGCGCGAGGCGCGGTCAGTTGATTGCAGTTCGCAGGGAAGTCCGTCCCGGACCGCCACACCGGCGGCTCCGGTTGCGCGTGTCACGCTTTCCGTCGGAGGCGACATGCAACTCACACGCGGTCGGTTAGTTCCCATCATCCTCAGCGCGTTTCTCGCGCTACCAGCCCTGCTCGCCGCGCAGGAGCCGGTTACCATCACGGGCAAAGTGACCAGCGACGCCGGCCAGGCCCTCGGGCAGGTCGAAGTCGCGATTCCGTCCATGGGCCTGGGCGGCCTCACGCGAGATGACGGCAGCTTCACGGTCGTCGTTCCGGGGGCGCGGGTCTCGGGGCAGACGGTCACGCTCGTCGCGCGGCGCCTGGGCTACAAGTCGCAGAGTGCCCAGGTCACCCTGGCGTCGGGCGGCGTCACGCACGACTTCGTGCTCGCGGCCAACCCGCTGCAGCTGGGCGAGGTGGTCGTGACGGGCGCGGGGACGAGCGCGGCGGCCAACGCGCTCGGCAGCGTCCGCAACAACGTCGCGGCGGATCAGATCGAGCGGGCGAGCGAGACGAACATGGTGGAAGCGCTCGCCGGGAAGGCGCCCAACGTGACCGTGCTTCAGGGATCCGGAGATCCGGGCGCGAGTGCGTTCATCAACATCCGCGGCATCAGCACGATCCTTGGCAACAACCAGCCGCTGTTCGTCATTGACGGCGTGCCGGCGGACAACTCGACGTTCTCCACGTCGAACTTCAACGCCCCGGACGACGCGGGCGGCACACTCGGTCAGTTCGGCCAGGGCGAAGGCACCGTGTCGACGAACCGGGCGGCCGATATCAACCCGAACGACATCGAGTCGGTCGAGATCCTGAAGGGGCCGTCGGCGAGCGCCATTTATGGGGCACGGGCGGCGGCGGGGGTGGTGCTGGTCACGACGAAGTCAGGGCGCTCGGGGCCGACGCACTTCACCTTCCGGTCGTCCACGTCCTTCAACGACATCAATCACACCTACCCATTGCAGACGCAGTACGGATTGGGGACGAACGACCTTCACGCCGACACCTCATTGGGTGGGTCGTGCGACAAGCCCGGATCCGGTAGTTGCACGCGCTCCTGGGGGCCGCTGATCCCCGCGGGGGCCACGGTCTTCGACCACGCGAACGAGATCTACCAGGTGGGCCATACGCTCGATAACGGCTTCACGGTGTCGGGCGGGAACGACCGCACGACGTTCTACCTGTCGGGCGACTACAACCACGACCAGGGCGTGATCGTCGGCCCGAACAACGTGTTCAACCGCAGCACGGTGCGCTTCAAGGGGTCGCACCGGGTGATCGACAACGTGAAGCTCGGGGCGGACCTATCGTTCGCCGACACCCGCGCCCGCTACACGCAGCGCGGCAACAACACCAACGGCATCCAGCTCGGCGACCTCCGCAGTCCGCCCGACTGGAACAACATGCCGTACGTGGTGCAGACCAGCGCCGGCCCGCAGCAGCGGAGCTATCGGCTGGAACACCCGACGAACGGCTCGCTGTTCAACGACCGCGGGTTCGACAACCCGTTCTGGACGGCGTTCGAGCAGCTCAATTCCGCGAACGTGGGCCGGGTGTACGGCAACATCAACGCCGAGTATCTGCCGGTGGCGTGGTTGAAGGTGAACTACACCCTGGGCGCGGACTACTGGACGGACGAGCGGCTCGAGGGGTGCCCGGTGAGCTCCTCGTCGCCGTGTATTTTCGGGCGCGTGATCGAGGGCAAGATCGTCAACTACTCGATCGACCATAACCTCACCGCCACGGCGAACTACACGATCAGTCCCGACCTGGGCGGGGCGATCACGCTGGGTCAGAACCTGAGCACCCGGAACAATCGCGAGCTCGGGACGGTCGGTCGCACGCTGGTGGCGCTGCAGCCGTTCAAGCTGTCCAACACGGTGACGCAGGACCTGCCGCTCGACCAGGAGACGGTGATTCACGACGCGTCGTGGTTCGGGCAGGCGGGGTTGGACGTGAAGAACCAGCTGCACCTGATCGCGGCGCTCCGCAACGACGGCTCGTCGACGTTCGGATCGTCCAACCTGCGGAGCTGGTTCCCGAAGGGGAGCGTGGCGTGGGAGTTCACGAAGGCGATCGGCGAGCAGTCGTGGCTGTCGTACGGCAAGGCGCGCGTGGCGTACGGGGAGGCGGGACAGGAGCCGCTGCCCTACCTCACGTCGCTCACGTTCACGAGCGGCATCGTGGGCGGCATCTCGCAAGGCACCGGCAACACGCCGACGCAGAACGGGATCGGGGGGCTGGTGACCCGCTCCGAGCTGCGGCCCGCCGCGGCGCTCAAGCCGGAGCGCTCGAAGGAGTTCGAGGCGGGGCTGGACTTCGGCTTCTTCAAGGACAAGGCGGACGCCAGCATCACCTGGTACAGCAAGAAGTCGTCCGACATCATCCTCCTGCAGCCGCTCAACCCCTCGGTCGGGTTCTTCCAGGAAGGCGCCAACGCGGCGTCGATGCGGAACCGCGGCTGGGAGGCGTCACTCAACGTGCGGCCGATCCAGAAGGCCGACTACGGCTGGGAAGTGGGACTGCAGTGGGCGAGAAACCGCAACGTGGTCTTGTCGGTGGGTTCGCCGGTCCCGGTGACCTGCACGGCCACGAGCACGACGACGTGTCCGTTCATCTCGATCGGCGACTTCAACAACCAGGTCGCGATGGTGAACCAGCCCATCGGCGCCTATTTGGGTAGCGGCTTCTACCGGTGCGGCATATCGAGCAACAGCGCGGTGCCCGAGACCGGCGGCGCTGATCTGGGCACGCTGTGCGCCGGCAAGCCCCAGGGCGCGCTCTACATCGGGAGCGACGGCTATCCGGTGCAGGACCAGGATCCGCGGATCGTGCAGGACCCGAACTACGATTGGACCGGTAGCATCCGGTCGTCCTTCCGCTACAAGAAGCTGCAAGTCTCTGGCCTGCTCGATATCCGCCACGGCGGCCAGATCTGGAACGGCCCCAAGGGCGCCCTGTGGAGCTACGGGACCCGCGCGGATACGGATCCCCGCGCGACCTGCACTGACCGCAACGACCCGACGTCGTGCACCGGGAACCCCAAGATCTTCGGCCAGGGCGGCTGGTATGACGGCCCGGTCGTGGGGCCGGGGGCCGGGCAAACGGTGAGCATCGGGGAGTACTGGTTCCGCAACGTGGCGGCGTGCCCCTTCATCGGGATCGACGAGCCGTGCATCGAGGACGCGGGCTTCGTGAAGCTGCGCGAGGTCTCGTTGAGCTACACGCTCGACGCACCCTGGGTGCAGCGCTCCCTCGGCTTCTCGAGCATCGACCTCCGGGTCAGCGGCCGCAACCTGAAGACGTGGTCGAACTACAGCGGCTACGATCCCGAGACGAACCTCGGGGGCGCCATCTCGTCCAACGCCGGCGCCGGCGGTGTGGACTACTTCAACAATCCGCAGACACGCTCGTTCGTGTTCTCGGTCACCTTGAACCACTAACCCGAGGAGAACGACATATGTATCGCCATACGCATGTCGCGCTCGCGTGTCTGGGGCTGCTCCTCGGGACGGCGGGCTGTGATACGTTCCTGACCGGCGACAAGCTCTCGAACAACCCGAACCTGCCCACGAGCGCGTCCGCCCAGCAGCTGTTTATCGGCGTACAGGCCGGCCAGTTCGCGTTCCAGGAAGGCACCGTCGCCATGATGATGTGCGAGTGGGTGCAGGCCTGCTCGGCCGGCAATAGCCGATTCGTGCAGCAGGCCGCGCAATACGTGTTCAACGAGACCTCGAACATCGCCGCCAACGGTGGTGACTGGATCACCGCGTACGACGGCGGCGGGTACATCGACATCAAGAACATCGAGGCGCTCACCGCCGCGTCTGGGGATACCGTGTGGCTCGGGATCGCCCAGATCTGGGAAGCGCTCACGATGGGCACGGTGTCGTCCATGTGGGGCGATGTGCCCTACAGCGAGGCTGACGCTGGCAAGACGAATCCGGTGCTCGACGACCGGTTCGTCATCCTGGGCAACCTCCAGACGCTCCTCACGACGGCCATCGCCAATCTGGGCAAGTCCGGCGCGGGCCCGGGGGCGAACGACCTGGTGCTCGGCGGGAACAAGGCCGCGTGGACCAAAGTCGCCTGGACGCTCAAGGCTCGCTACTACATGGAGACCGCCGAATCGCTCGGCCTGCCGGCGTACAATGCGGCGATCGCCGCGGCGACCAACGGCATAAGTGACGCGACCGGGAAGAGCAATTTCGCGTCGTTCCATACACAGGCGACCTCCGAGCGGAACATGTGGACGCAGTTTCAAACGAGCTCGGGGTTTGGAACCGACCTGGAGGCTGCGCTAGCCCTGACCACGTATATGAACGCGCGGCTCGATCCGCGGCGGGCGGCATACTTCTGCCCGACTGCCACGGCGGCATGGCAGGCGCAACATAAGTTCGCCAAGGGCGCGAAGATCGTTGACTCGAACGGCTTGGTCGAGAAGGTCACCGCGATCGTAGATACCGCGCACAACTTCTCGGCTAGCACCCAACCGACGTGGCCGACGACCGTGGGCGCAACCACTGTGGATAGCAACCTCACGTGGCGGAATCTGGGCCAGCCGTACGGCGGCGATGATTTCAACACCGCGGTCTCGGCCGATTCGATTTCGAATTTCGCATGCCTGCCGCCACGGTTCGCCGCTGGCTTCCGGGTTCCGTACGTGTCGTACCCGGAGAATGAGCTGATCCTCGCGGAGGCGTATAACAAGACGGGGGACGACGTCAACGCGATTCTGCACTTGAACAACGCGCGGGCCACGGTCCCCCTGACAGGCATCGTCGGTGTGACGGGTGCGGCGTTGCTCGACTCGATCATGTTGGAGAAGTGGGTGGCGATGTTCCAGAACATCGAGTCGATCAGCGACTACCGGCGGACGTGCATTCCCGCCCTCACGCCCTCGGCCAACAACCAGGGCTTCCAGAACGTTCCGGGGCGGCTGTTCTATCCCCAGAACGAGCGGAACGTGAACACGAACATTCCGACGCCGACCGTGCAGCTCAGCACACACGGCTTCCGGAACAAGGGGGACGTGCACGGGTGCGTGAACGACAACCCATAACGTCCAGGGGATACGCATTCGGGGAGCGTGCATGAAGGAGTGGTTGGCGGTATGATAGGGGGGAGTGGGTCCGCCGTCGGGATCCGCTCCCCTGCACGCTTCGGGCCTCGCGGAGCCGGAGGAGAGGCATGAGCAGTTCGCGCATCGCAGTCCTGATGGCCGGCACGCTACTCGTGACCGACTGCTACAACTACACGTCGCTCCGGCGATCGGAGCTGGCGCCGTCGACGTACCTCGCCGTGACCCTCACGGAGTCCGGATCGGAGGAGCTGGCGCAGTACATCGGCCCCAACGTTCTGGTGGTCCGGGGTCGATTTCTGAGCGCTACGGACCGCGGCTTGGTCGTTTCCGTGGCGGCGGTCGAGAACCGGCGCGGCAACATCTTCGAGTGGAAGGGCGAATCGGTCGTGATCCCTGGAGAGTTCGTACGAGCGGTAGAGGAACGGCACGCGGCGAACGGCAAGGCCGTACTGCTCGCGGGTGCCTCGCTGGTGGGCTTTTTCGCCGCCTACGCGGCATTCGGACCCGGTGCGAGCGGCGCGACGCAGGGTGGTGTGGGGACTCCGCCGACGCCCCGCTGAGGTCGAACGGTTCGACGGTCGAGGGGTAGTATATCGAATTCCAGGTCCATGACAACGGACGAGCGACTATGCGCACTGTGAGTCTGATTGGCATTCTGTGTCTCACCGCAGGCTGCTACAACTATAACCCGCTCACCACCCCCAGTCCCGAACCGGGCACGTACGTGGCGGTGACGCTCACGGACCCGGGCTCGGAGAACCTGGCCCGCTCCCTCGGGCCGAATGCCTTCGTGCTGCGCGGTCGCTACCTCGGCGACAGCGACCAGGGGATGCTCCTGTCGGTCTCGTCGGTCGAGACCAAGCGGGGGATCGCCCAGCCGTGGGAAGGGGAGACCGTCACGGTGCCGGCCGATGCCGTCGCGTCGATGGACGTGCGGAGACTCGCCAAGGGTCGGAGCATCTTGCTGGCGGGAATAGGCGCGGGCGGGCTGGTCGTGACGACCGTGGCCTTTTCGCTTCTCGGCGGCGGTACGGCTCCTAACGTGTGTCCGAAGCAGCCCTGCATCCCCAACAAGCAGTAGCGCTCGCCCCTCAGAAGACCCCGACGCTCGAGCGGCGCAGATCCGTCTCGAGCGTCCATTCTATGTACTGGCCCCGCTGCACAATGAGCACATCCGTGACGGCGTAGGCGTCGTTGCCGATCGCATCGCCGAAGAGGCGGATCTCCCGGCCCAGGCCGAGCAGGCGGGTCGGGAGGAAGAACACGGTGGAGGACGACCCGCTCACCATGCCGACGCGCGTGCGCTGTCCGTCGTGCAACACGTAGACCACCACGTCCAGATAATTGTGGTTGGTGACGTTGAGAGCGATTTCGCTCTCGGGCATGTCGACCATCGCGGACTGGTCGTCCGGATTGTGTCCTCGGTTGAACACGAAGCAGGCCGTGGCGGCGAGGGGGAGGACGACCAACGCCGTCGTGAGCCGTAGCATGCGAGCACGAGCCGCGGGGGACATGCCGCGAACGTAGCGCTCCCGGGAGAGGCATGGAAGAGACGCACGTCTGCCGGTCATGACAATTCCCTAACACGAAAGTCTTCTGGCAACCGGCTCGGAGTTGCGGATTGCAACACCCGAATCCTTGCGACTCCGCACACGCGTCGGCACTTTAACGAGATCGTCCCACTCTACCCTAAGCCAGGAGCGTCGCACATGCGCCACATTTCGTCCGATCGTCCTCGACATTGCCCTTCCGTGGTCCCTTCTGGAGTGCCATGCAGATGTAGTTGCCGGTAGGCCGTCAGCGTTGGCCTGCCGGACTTCCGCGTCATGGACTCACCGCGCCGAACCGCGGGTGCTATTGGGTGCGCCCCGGCCGGCCGGACCCTGTTCGAAGACCTTTGGATGAGGATACGCGCAATGAACGTCCTTCGCATTCGCCATTTGCTTGGCGTCGCGGCTGCGTTCCTGCTGGCCGCGGGGTTTGTCGCCAGGCCGGTGCAAGCCCAGCAGGGCACCATCGCTGGGCGCATAACTGATAAATCCAACCAACAGCCGGTCGGGGGTGCCGAGGTGCTCGTCGTGGGCACGAGCCTGCAGACGCGCACCGGGCGGGATGGCCAATACACGATCAGCAAGGTGCCCGCCGGCCAGTACAGCTTGCAGGTGCGGTTGATCGGGTATGCGACCACGACAAGCGCCGTGACCGTAGCGCCCGGGGCGTCCGCGACCCTCGATTTCGCGCTCGCCCCCGCCGCCATACCGCTCGACGCCGTCGTCGTCTCGGCGACCGGCCAGGAGCAGCTCAAGCGCGAGCTGGGGAACAGCGTCGCGACCATCGATGCTGCGAAGGTTACCCAAGAAGCGGCGCCCGCCAACACGGCGGACTTGTTGAACTCGCGTGTACCAGGCGTCGAAGTGCTGCAGAGCGGGGGGGCCACGGGATCAGGCTCCCGGATCCGTATCCGCGGCGCCACCAGTCTGTCGCTTGCGAACGAACCGATCATCGTGGTGGATGGCGTCCGCATCGATAACTCGCCCCAAGCCGGAGACCTTCAGAACTTCACGGGGGGTCAGGCGCCGTCGCGCATCAACGACCTGAACCCCGACGATATCGAGTCCATTGAGGTTTCCAAAGGACCGGCGGCGTCGGTGTTGTACGGCACGGACGCTGCAAACGGGGTGATCCAGATTACCACGAAGCGCGGGCGCCCCGGGCCGACGAAGTGGACGGCGTACGCCGAGGGCGGCGCACTGAATGACGAAACGGCCTGGCCGGCGAACTACGCCGCGGTGGACGCCGCGGGGAACAACTGCCCCCTGCCGTTCTCGGGTTTGGGGGCGTGCACGATCGCCGGCGTCCATAGCTTCAACCCATTGATTCAGAACTCCCCGTTCCGGACTGGTGTGCACCAGCAGTACGGCGTCAATGCTTCGGGCGGGAACGAAGCCACGACCTTCTACCTCGCTGGCGACTTCCAGCGTGAGAAGGGGGTCTACGAATCGAACGACCTGAGGAAGACGAGCCTGCGCGCCAATCTGCGCGACCAGGTCAGCCGGTTATTGGACTTGCAGGCAAACGTCGGGTACGTGTCGAGCAACCTCAACCTCCCACAGAACGACAACAACAACCAGGGGATCCTCTCGAGTGGATTGCTCGGCAATCCGAACGGATTCCAGCCGGACACGTCGAATGGCGGCTATGGGTTCGCGACCCCAGCACAGGCGAATCAGGTCCTCTCAAATGAGCGAACCGAGCGTTTCACCGGCGGCATCACCGCGAACTTCCGGCCGTCCAGCTTTCTGACGATGCGGAGTACCGTTGGCTACGACGTGACGAACCAATCCGACAACGGATTCGTGCCTCCCGGCGTCATTCCGCTGAGCACCGCGCAGCTGCAGGGAAACGCCACGCAAAACCGGGCCCAGATCTTCGCCTACACGGCGAACTTCTCCACCACAGCGACATTCCGGCTGTCGTCGGCGATTACGTCCAACACGACGGCCGGCCTCCAGTTCTACAAGAACGTCTTCCAGCAGGTGCAGGCGTCGGGCCGGGTGATTATTCCGGGCACGGAAGGCGTTTCCGGTGTCGTGTTCCCGTCCGTTCACGATACAACGGCGCCGGCCGTGACTCTCGGTGGTTTTGGTGAAGAGGATATCGCGATTCACGATCGCCTGTACTTCAGCGCGGCGATCCGTCGGGACGGTCACTCGGCATTCGGTTCGAGCTTCGGCGCCATCAACTATCCCAAGTTGTCCGGCTCGTGGGTAGTCTCCGAGGAGCCGTTCTTCCCACGGCTGTCCTGGCTCTCCACGTTGCGCCTGCGGGCGGCGTGGGGCAAGTCCGGCCGGGCACCCGAGCCGTTGGATGCGCTCCAGTTTTCGCTGCCGGTGGCGGTCGCAGCCAACGGTACGGATGTGCCGGGCGTCGCCGTGGGCAGCGTCGGCAACACCAGCCTCAAGCCGGAGCAGACGCGCGAATTCGAGACAGGGTTCGACGCGGACTTCGCCCAGCAGCGGATCCACTTCGAAGCGACGTACTACGACAAAAACTCCAAGGACGCCCTGGTGGATGTCCCCATCGCCGGGTCAGTGGGCGAGGGTGCGGGACCGGGCGAGGCCGTCATCACCAGACTGTTCAACCTCGGTGAGGTGAGCAACAAGGGCTTCGAGCTGCTCCTCACCGCGCAGGTGGTGAACCGCGAGAACGTCAGCTGGAGCTTGACCGCGAGTGCGTGGGGCAACAAGAATCGCGTGCTCAGCACCGGGCCAGGCAACACGCCCATCATCTTTGGTCTCGGTGGAGCCACCCAGCGCCAGGAAACCGGTTATTCCGCCGGCGGCTACTGGGACCGGAGCTATACCTACAAAGATTTGAACGGCGATGGGATTATCGAGCCCGCGGAGGTCACGGTCGATGCGACCCCGTCGTTCCAGGGCTCGTCGGTGCCGACGCACGGTGCCACACTGTCCACCGAGGTGAACCTCGCGCGGCATGTGCGCCTGTACGGCCTGCTCGACGGCCGCTGGGGCAACAAGCTCGACAACGCCACCGAGAGCTTCCGCTGCCTGTTCTTCTCGTGCGCTGCATTCAACGTCAAGTCGACGCCGCTCGCGGATCAAGCCGCCGCGGTCGGGGACGCGTTCTACGGCACGGAGACGGGGTTCTTCCAGGACGCGGGCTTCGTCAAGCTGCGCGAGGTGTCCGTCACGTATTTCGCACCGCCCGAGTGGGCGTCGCGGATCGGCGCGTCGACCCTCAGCTTCACGCTCTCGGGCCGTAACCTGGCGACGTGGACCAAGTACAAGGGGGCGGACCCCGAGTTGAACACGATCGGCCAGTTCAACTTCAGCGTGGCCGACTTCTTGACCCAGCCGCCGGTCCGGTACTTCACGGGTCGCGTCAACGTCACCTTCTGAGCTCGAGGAAAAATACCATGAAGAACATAGCCAAACTGCTCGGGCTCCTCGCACTCGGCGTGACGCTGCCGCAAGCCGGCTGCAACGACCCGCTGACGGTTAGGACTCCGGACATCGTGCCGCCGACTGTCCTCAACGATACAAGTGCCCTCGCCACTCTGCGCGCCGGGGCGATCGGTGATTTCTCGATCGCCTATACCGGAGACCACCCCGACGGATCGGGCGGCACCGCGGAGGGAGTCATTCTGTACGGCGGTCTCCTCGCCGACGAGTACATCGACTCGGAGACGTTCCCCACGCGCATCGAGGTGGATGCGCGGACGATGCATCTCACGAATGCGGACGTCGATTTGTGGTACCGTCTCCTCCACCGGGCGCGGAACTCCGCGGAAATCGCCGCCGACGCGTACCGGCGGCTCCGTCCCATGGACGCGGGCAATCCCGAGGTCCTCAATCTCGCCGGGTTCACCTACGTCTTCTTGGCGGAAACGTTCTGCTCCGGAGTGCCCGTCAGTCACCTGAACGCCGATGGCAGCATTACGTACGGGACGCCATTGACCACGGTGGCATTGCTCGATACCGCGATCGCCCGGTTCGATTCGGCGATCTCGATCGCGACGGCGCTCCCCGGCAGCGCGGCGGCCACCCAGATGATACAGCTGGGCACAATCGGCAAGGCACGCGCGTTGCTGTTCCGGGCGCAGCGCCCGGGCGGTCAGCTCGGAGACTTGGTGGCCGCGGCAGCCTTGGCGGCCACCGTGCCGACGAGCTTCACGTACGCTCAGGAGCACACGACGACCACCGATCGCGAGAACAACGGCGTCTTCAACGCCGGTGCGACGGACAGCCGCTATTCGATATCAGACTCGACTCCTGGAGACACGGTGCGTGGGAGGGAGGGAACCAATGGGTTCCCGTTCCTCTCCGTACCCGATCCCCGCACCCCCGTCCAAATCGATCCGGGCGGTGTCGGGTTCGACGGAACGACGCCATTGTGGGACAACCTTCGCTACGGCAGCCGGACGTCGCCGATCACGGTGGCCACGGGCGTGGAAGCGCGACTTATTGAAGCGGAAAACGCGCTCGCCACCGGGAGTTTCGCGACGTTTCTCGCCGATCTGAACGAACCTCGTGAGAATCCGGCCGAGCGGGCCTACTTCAACCCCAACCCAGTCGACCCGGCCAATCCGGCGACAGCAGCGGTCGGCGTGCTGCCGGATCTCACAGCCGCGGATACGGTGAATGCCGGAGGGGCGGTGAACCTTCTGTTCGCCGAGCGAGCACGCTGGCTATGGCTCACCGCACATCGATTGGGTGATTTGCGACGGCTGATCGTGCAATACGGGAAAACTCAGGATCAGGTGTTCCCCGTTGGCCGTTACTTCAAGGGCCAACCGCCCACCTACGGGGTCGATGTGAACCTGCCGGTGCCGGTGACGGAACAGAATAACCCGAACTTTACGGCCTGCCTCGACCGCCTGCCGTAGACTCGCTGAAGGATGGGATCAAAGGGAGGGAGGGGCGCTTCTGCCCCTCCCTTCTTTCATAACGAGGAGCTGCGCCCGTCCTTGGTCTTGATGAGGATCACGCCGCTCCCAGAGTTCGTGCCGTACATGGTGGTGCCTTCGAGGCCGTCAAAGATATAGATGGCGTCGATGGACTCGGCCTCGACCGTGTCGAGGTTCCGGAAGTCCGGCATGCGGACGTTGTCGAGCACGATCACCGGTGGATCGTCGAAGAGGAGACTCGTCCGTCCGCGTCGAATGAGCTTTGAGGGTCGTCCGTTCTCGTCCTCTTGGGTGAGTAACATTGGAGCGTCCTGCTTCAGCACCTGCCACGCCGTGTGTGCTCCGTGGCCCGCGATGTCGGACGCGGTGATGACGTAGGTCCCCGCCGGGAGACCATCACTGACGTTACGGGCAATGGCTGGTCCGCAGGCTAAGGGAAGGACGATGAGAGGGGCTAACAGCACTGCCTTCATGAGGGCCTCGCGGTTCGAGGGCAAGCCTGCCCGACTATAGTCGGCGCGCGGGTGCCGAGCGTCAAGCCTCGTCATCACCATTCTCTGACAACCTCCGGAAAAAGCTGCGCCGCGGTGTACGTCGCGAATTGCAACGTTTCCCTTGCGACCCCACAGGATGCGCGGCACGTTCACCGCTGACTGACCCTAGGGCCGTCAAGCGCCCGCTGGTTGTTCCGCTCGAGCGTCCGGGCGCGCCGCCGCGTATGCAGTCGCGTTAGGCAGGAGACGACCCCCAACTGGTCGACGGGTTGCCGTTTGCCGTTCAACCTGATCCAGGAGGTGGGACTATGTGCCGTCCGCTGTCCGGTTCGTTCCCCCGGTGTCCCCTCATGCCCAGGCCTCCTCACGCCCGATGTAGCGGGTAGTCTCGCGCGATTCGGTAGACCCTTGAGGCTTTGTCGCGACCGCAACCTCTAGCATGAGAGGGCAGATCATCATGAACAACTCTACGTTGCGCCTGCTGCGTGCGGCCGGCGTGCTGGCGGGGCTCGTCGTGGGCAACGCCCGGGCCGGCGCCGCACAGCAAGGCACGGTGGGCGGGACCGTCGTCGATCAGGCAAACCAGCGTCCCGTGGTGGGCGCCCAGGTGTACATCGCCGGCAGCACGCGGCGGGTGTTCACGGACCAGAAGGGCGCGTTCGTCCTGGACAAAGTACCGGCGGGGGAAGTGGAGGTACGCGTCCGGATGATCGGGTACGCCACCGCCGCAAAGAAGGTCACGGTCGGCGTCGATCAGAGGACGCCTGCCGATATCGCCCTCACCGCCAGCGCCATCTCGCTCGATGAGGTCGTGGTCACGGCGACGGGTGCGCAGTCGGTTCGCGAGCAGGGGAACGCCATCTCGAACCTCGACGCGCCAAAGATCATGGCGGAGGCACCCGTCACCAACGCCGCGGATCTCCTGAACTCGCGCACGCCCGGTCTGCTCGTGCAGCCGGGTGGCGGCACCTCGGGGACCGGCGCGCGGATCCGTATTCGCGGGGCGAACAGCCTGTCGCTCTCGAACGAGCCGGTGATCATCGTAGACGGAATTCGTGTGGAGAACGGGGCCAGCTCGAATTCGATCGGCGTAGGGGGGCAGGTGCCGTCCCGGATTAACGACATCAATCCGGACGACATCGAGTCGGTCGAAGTCGTGAAGGGTCCCTCGGCCGCCGTGCTCTACGGCACGGACGCGGCCAACGGTGTCATCGTGTACAAGACCAAGCGCGGCCGCCCAGGGAAGACCAAGTGGGAGGTCTTCAGCGAGGGTGGGAGCATCAACGACGAAACTAACTGGCCCACGAACTTCAAGTCGCTTCGCGCACCTGTCGATTCGGGCAAGCAGTGTCTCCTGTCGTCGATCGCGGCCAAGACGTGCACTCAGACTGAACTCCTGGCGTTCAACCCGCTCGTGACCAACAGCCCGTTCCGTACCGGCTCACGCCAGGAGTACGGCGTCTCGGCCTCGGGGGGCACGGACCAAACGACGTTTTACGTCGCAGGCAATTACTCCAAGGAGCTGGGTGTCTACCAGACGAGCAACGTGCGCCAGGTGAGCGTGCGGGCCAACGTCCACGACCAAGCTCGCGACAACCTCTCCCTGAACGCGTCGGCGGGGTACACGAACGGGCGTCTGCGGCTCCCGCAGAACGACAACAACTCGTTCGGCGTGGTCTCGAGCGGGCTGTTGGGCCGCGCCGATACCATCAATCAGGGGTACGGGTTCCTCACTCCGGCGCAAAGCTACTCGATCTTGACGCTGCAAGACGTGGACCGCTTCACGGGCAGCGTGGAATCGAACTACCGCCCGTGGACGTTCCTCGAGGCGCGTGTGGTGGCGGGTACGGACTTCACGAGCCGGTACGACCAGAACACGATTTTCCCGGGCAACATCCCCATCAGCGCCCAGGCGTTCAAGGGCAGCCGCAATGCCGATCCATTCCAGATCTACAACTGGACCGCAAACGCGAGCTTGACCGCGTCCTTCCTGCTCAACCCCAACGTGTCGTCGGCGACGACCGTTGGTCTGCAGTACTATCACGACCGCTTTCACGGCATTCTCGCGAGCGGGCAGCAATTGGCCGCCGGGACGAACTCGCTAACGGGCATCGTCACCCCAGCCGACAGCGAGACGAGCCAGGAATTCGTGACGTACGGGCGGTTCGCCGAAGAGCGGGTCGGAATTCACGAGCGATTGTTCTTCACGGCCGCCGTCCGCAACGACAACAGCTCGGCGTTCGGCGTGCAATTCAAGAACATCTATTACCCGAAGTTTTCCACGTCGTGGGTCCTGTCGGAAGAGCCGTTCTTTCCGCGGATCGACTGGCTCAACTCCCTCCGCCTGCGCGGCGCCTGGGGTGAGTCGGGTTTGCACCCCGGCCCGATCGATGCCCTGCAGTATTTCCTGCCGCAAGCGGTGACAGTGTCGGCCGCCGATGTGCCTGGCATTACCCAGGGGGACACGCTTGGCAACAACCGGCTCAAGCCGGAGCGCACGACGGAAGTGGAGCTCGGCTTCGACGCCGACGCCCTGGCTCGGGCGGTGCATTTCGAGTTCACCTACTATGACAAGACGTCGCACGACGCGTTGATCGCGCGCCGGCTCGCGCCTACCCTGGGGACGAGCCTCGCGGAATTCGAGAACATCGGCAGCGTGAGCAACAAGGGGGTCGAGATCGTCGCGACGGCGCAGGTGGTGAACCGCCCGAACGTCGAGTGGAGCATCACCGCCACGGCCTGGGGCAACAAGAACCGCGTCGTCGATCTCGGGCCGGGCATCTCGCCGATCATCTTCGGCTTGGGCGGATTCTCGCAGCGCTTCCAGGCCGGGTATCCGGCCGGCAGCTACTTCATGGTGCCGTACACCTACAGTGATGTCAACGGCGATGGCCTTCTCTCCAAGGCCGAGGTGACTCCCGGGACGCAAGCGGTGTTCCTCGGCAGCCCTTTCCCGGACCACGGCGGGACGGTCAGCACCGAGCTCAACCTCGGACACCGGGTCTCACTGTACGGCCTGCTCGACGGGCGGTTCGGCAACAAGCTGTTCAATAGCACAGAGCAATTCCGTTGCGGCTTCCTGAATTGCCAGGCGGTGAACGACCCGAAATCATCGCTGGCGGATCAGGCGGCGGCCGTGGCGAACGCCTTTTACGCCACGCAGGCCGGGTACATCGAGGATGGTGGCTTCGTCAAGCTCCGGGAGGTCTCGGTGACGCTGTACGCGCCGGACGAATGGGCCAAGAAGATCGGTGGCACCGCGCTGAGACTCACGCTCTCGGGCCGTAACCTGGTGACGTGGACGAACTACAAGGGGTTCGACCCGGAGCTGAACGAAGCCGGCCAGGCCAACTTTACGACCGCGGACTTTCTCACGCAGCCGCCGGTGCGGTATTTCCTGGCGCGCCTGGACGTCACCTTCTAACCCGAGGATCGAGCCATGATGACTCATCTGCTTCAGCGGGCTCGCCTCGTCAGGGCCGCCGCCGTATCGGCGGTCTGCGCCCTGGTCGTCCCGGCGTGCCACACGCTTGACGTCACACAGCCTGACATTATCCAACCTGGGAACCTTCAAGGCCCGGCGGCGCTGCCGACCATCCGGGCCGGTGCCATCGGCGACTTCACGATTAGCTACAGCGCATCGGGAGCGCAGGGCTCTTCCGGGACCACGGAAGGCCAGATTCTGACCTCCGGGCTTTTGTCCGACGAGTTGATCAATACCGAGACGTTCCCGGATCGGATCAACGTCGATCGTCGCTTCGTCGAGATCAATGGGGCGACAATGGCGAACGTATTTCGGACCCTGTCCAAGGCGCGGCGGTCGTCGGAGGTTGCCGCCGCCGACTTCCGAAAGCTTTCGCCGGACACCACGAAGGACTCGGGCCTGTCCGAGATGTTGAGCCTCGCGGGCTACACCTACGTCATGTTCGCCGAGAACTACTGCAACGGAGTGCCCGTCAGCAACGTGGACGCGAACGGCAACCTCGTGTTCGGCGATCCGCTCACCAACGTTCAGCTGCTCGACACGGCGATCAACCGGTTCACGCAGGCGCTGGGCGCGGCGAACGCGCTGCAATCTGCGACTAGCAAAACGCAGTTCACAGCCATGGCGAACCTGGGCTTGGCCCGGGCCAACCTGGACTTGGGCCAGTTCGCCGCAGCGAACGCCGCGGCAGCAGCCGTCGCGACGACCTTCTCATACGTGGTCACTCACGACCTCAACACGACCCGGCAGAACAACGGGGTCTTCAAGGGTACCTTCACGTTCAAGCGGTACGGAATGGCGGACAAGGAGGGGGCCACTGGATTCCCATATATCTCCGTGGTTGATCCGCGCACGCCGATTTATCGCCCGTCGGGAAGCGGTGGTCTGGGTTTCGACGGGGCGACCCCGCAGATGGACCAACTGCGCTACTTCGACGAGAAGGCCTCGGTCACGGTGGCGACTGGTCTCGAGGCCCGTCTGATTCAGGCCGAGGCGGCATTACAGGCGGGCGACACGGTCGGTATGTACACGATTCTCAATGCCCTGCGGGCAGCACCGCCTGCCTATATCCTGGCCGGCGTCCCCGCCAGTCCGTCCACCACTCCCACGCCGGTCGCGCCGATGGCGGCGCTTCCGGGGACTGGGAACGCCGTGGACACTCTCTTCGCCGAGCGCGCGCGGTGGCTGTGGCTCACGGCGCACCGGCTCTCAGATCTGCGGCGGCTGATCCGGCAGTATGGACGCGCCACTGAGTCGGTGTTCCCGACGGGAAACTATTTCAAACAAGGCTTGGTCTACGCCACTGATGTAAACTTCCCGGTTCCGATCGACGAGCAGAACAACCCGAACTTCCTGCAGTGCTTGGACCGGAATCCGTAGGTCGTCGGTTGTCGCGTCGAGTCTGGGGGGATCGCTGCTGATCCCCCCAGCTGTTTTTCAGCTGGATCCGTTCTTCGTGCGAATCAGGATTACGCCGCTCACGGCGTTGGAGCCGTAGTAGGTCGTCCCGTCGATGCCGTTCAAGACCTCGATGCTCTCAATCGTCGATGCGGAAAGCTGCTGGAGGTTGCGAAAGTCCGGCATGCGCACGCCGTCGAGGAACACGAGCGGAGCGTCGCTCAACAAGAGGCTCGATTGACCACGTCGCTCGAGCTTGGAGGGTTGGCCGCTTTTCTTCTCCCCGTACGTCAGCTGCGGCACCAGCTTTCTCAGGGCCTCCCACGCCGTGGTGCTCCCGGAGCGTTCGATTTGGTCCGCCGTGATGAATATGCGATCGCCGTCGTTGCCCGGCACCGTTCGGGTTGCATGCACAGCACACGAGAGTGAGAGCGCGACGGAAATGGCAACGAAACGGAGGGACCTGCAGCCCAAAAGGGCCTCCCGGCGGGGATGGCCAAGCTTGGCGCGCTGCCCGGACAGGGTCAAGCGGCGCCGACCCCTTCACGGCTGACCCTGACCGCGTGTTTCATTGTTGCACGCCGCTCGCGGCCTGAAGACGACACCGTAAGCCCCTGTCCTGCGTAGTATTAAGCCGCCCATGCTCATCGCCGTCCTCCTCGCCCTCTTCCAAATCACCGTGCCCCAGCCGCGGGGGTACGTCAACGACTTCGCGGGCGTACTCGATACGGCGTCCGTCGCCCACATGGACGCCGTGATCACCGAGGTCCGGCAGAAGACACGCGGGGAAATTGCCGTCGTGACGCTCGCGGATATCGGCGATCGTCAAGCAGCCGACGTCGCCCTCCAGATCGGGCGCCAGTGGGGCGTGGGAGCGAAGGGCGAAGCCGGCGACCCCGCGAAGAATCTCGGCGTGGTCGTGCTCCTCGTGCCACTAAAGAACCACAGGGCCGGCACGGGGCAGCTGTTCATCGCCACGGGGCGCGGCGCTGAAGGGTTTCTCCCGGACGCTCGATTAGGGCGGATTCGCGACGCCGTCACGCCCTACCTCGCCCGAGAGGACTACAGCGCCGGGTTGAGCAGCGCGGTTGACCTGATCGGCCAGGCGTTTGCTCGGGAGTTCGGGGTCACGTTCACCGGCGTGCCCACTCCCGGCGCGGACGATGGACCCGGAGTGCCACAGATCCCGGTGGGTTGGATCATCGCCGCCGTGATCCTCCTGATTCTCCTGAGTCGCGGCCGGATCCTGCTGCTGCCCTTCATGTTCGGCAGCTTCGGCCGCGGCGGCTGGGGAGGGGGAGGGGGAGGCGGAGGGTTCGGTGGGGGTGGGTTCGGGGGGTTTGGGGGCGGGGGAGGATTCTCGGGTGGTGGCGCGGGAGGGCGATTCTAGAGTGGCTCTAAAATTAACGATCGACACTCTGGGTGACGCGGTGGCGCGCGCGCTCGGGACTCGCCTGGTTACGTTGCTTCTATACGGCTCTACGGCCCGGGGCACCCACGTGCCGAGCCGCTCCGACGTGAATACGCTGCTCATCTGCGACGCCGTGGATGATGCGTTGTTCGCGGCCCTCGCCCCGGTGATGCGGGAGTGGCTCCGGACGGGGCACCTCGCACCCCTCATCTTCACGGAGCGCGAATGGCGTGCATCCGGCGACGTCTTTTCCATCGAGTACGAGGACATACGGCAGCACCACCGGTTGCTCGCGGGTCGCGACCCGTGGTCTGGGATCCGGATTGAGCGGGCCGACCTGCGCCGCCAGCTCGAGCGCGAGCTGATGGAGAAGCTGGTTCGGCTGCGCCAGGCGTATGCGGCGCTGCGAGACGAGCCGAAACAGCTGTCGCGGGTGATCGTAGGAAGTGCCGGCGGGTTCTTTACAGTCTTGCGAGCGGTGCTGCGGCTCGCCGGTCGGACCGTACCCGGTGCGTCGGACGCGCTTGTCCGTGAGGCGGCGGCACTCGTCGGTTTCCCGGCCGCGGAGCTCGAACCGCTGGCGCGTCAAGAGGGCAATATCGAGCGTCTCGTGCCCGCGTATCTGGCGGCGCTCGCCCGCACCGCCGAGTATGTGAACAGTCTTTCATAAAGAGAGGACCTCCGTGCACGCCGTGAAACGTTTTGCTGTGATCGCCGCTCTGTCGCTTGCGGCCGGCTGTGGCTACAACACGATTCAGACGTACGACGAGCAGGTGAATGCCGCCGGGTCGCAGATAAAGGTGCAGCTGCAGCGGCGCGCCGATCTGGTGCCCAATCTGGTCGAAACGGTGAAGGGGTACGCCAAGCAGGAACAGACCGTGTTCGGCGAGGTGTCGGAGGCCCGGGCAAAGCTTGCCGGGGCGGTGCAGGGTGGTAATCTGCAGCAGATGGCGCAGGCGAACGCTGCCTTGACGGCTCCGCTCGGCCGCTTGCTCGCCATTGCCGAGAACTACCCGCAGCTCAAGTCCAACGAAAATTTCCGCGCGTTGCAGGATCAGCTCGAGGGTACCGAGAATCGGATCGCCGTGGCGCGGCAGGACTACAACGACGCGGTGAACCGGTACAACGCGTACATCCGGCGGTTTCCGCAGGTCCTCACGGCCAAGGCGATCGGGAAGGGATCGCGAGAGTATTTCGAGCTCCAGACGCCCGAGGCGGCGCAGGCCCCCAAAGTGGATTTCTCGAAATAGACGGTTACACGGTTAGGCGGTTAGCAAAAGAGGGGCTCCGGTCATCGGGGCCCCTTCCGTATTCTAACCGTCTACCCGCCTATCAGTCTACGATCGCATCCGGCATGACGTACTTCATCGGATCCACCGGCTTGCCGTTCACCCACACTTCATAGTGCAGGTGCGGTCCCGTGGAAAGGCCGGTCGAGCCGACGAGCGCGATCTTCTGCCCGCGCTTCACGCGCTGACCGCGCACCACGAGGATCTTCGAGCAGTGGGCGAAGCGTGTCACGAGCCCAAAGCCGTGATCCATCGTGATCATGTTGCCGTAGCCCTCTTCCCACTTCACATCGGTGACGACGCCGGCGGCGGGTGCCTCGATCTCGGCCCCCATCGGCGCGCTGACATCGATGCCTTCGTGCGGGCGGGCCAGGTGCAGGATCGGGTGGTAGCGCTCGCGTGCGAACGCGCTCGTGAGCCACCCCTTCGTCGGCATGATCGACGGCGTGGCTGCCATAACCTCCCGATGTCTGGACAGCGAGTCATACGCCTCGTTCAGCGAGCGGACCAGGATGTTCGCCCGGCGCGCGAGGGCGTCCACGTCGACGCGGGCGGCCAGGGCCTGCTGGCCGTTGGGGCCGAGCCCCTTGAGACTGTCCCGCTCGGACCAGGTGCCGGCGGGCCCACCGATGCCGGCCTGTTGCACGGTGGTGTCGGTGGGGGTGAGCCCGGCGAGGAGCCGCAGCTCCTGCTCGCGCTCGCCGAACCGGTGCAACGTATCCCGCAACCCCGCCATGCGCTCGCGCATGCGCTGAATCTCGTCGGCCAGGATGCGGTTCTCGTTCTCGAGCGCGCGACTGCGCGTGATGTTCACACCGCGGGAGATGGCCGCGACGCCCAGCACGAGGAACGCCAGTGCCAGCACGCTGCCGATCCCGACCAGGACTTTGACGAACGTCTGCGACACCTCGACGGCGCGGGATGAGCCCGAGCCATGAGGCACCACCATCACGGTCCAACGTCGCTCCGCGTTCTTTCGCATTTCCCCCACGCTACCTCGCATCGAAAATCGATTCAACCCGATGCAGTGGCGCACCGGTCCCGCGTGTACCTGCGGATGGAGAATCCGGACAGGGCGTGGGGTCCGGTTCCCAAGTGGAGGTCTAAAGTACGGCTGGATTTAGAAGTCGTCAACACACGTGACGGTGATCAAAATCACCGTCTTTGTGGGCACTTTAGCCGGCCGGCACTTTCGGCTTGGGGAACAGAATGGGTGGCTTAGCGATACGCTGCCCGCTCACGTCGAGCCCAGGCACGTCTCCCAGCAGGACGGTCTCCAGGGCGGGGGCCTCCAGGAACAGCGCCCAGATCGCCCGGGCCGCGGTAGGGATGAAGGGCTGGGCCAAAAGCGCGAGCCGCGCCACGGTGCAAGCGAGACCGGCGAGGACCTGATCGAGCTCTGCGTCCTTGCCGGCCTTCGCGAGCGCCCACGGCGTGGTCTCCTGGATGTAGCGATTGGCGCGGGCGGCGAGCTCGATCCACTGTGCCGCGCCTTCCTCGAGGCGATAGGCATCCATCGCCTGCTGGTACGCGGCCGCCCGCTCGCATGCGGCCACCTCGAGTGGCCCGTGGTCCCCCCCCCCCGTGGCGCGGGGGACCGTACCGTCGCGATAGCGGTGGATCATGTCGAGCGAGCGCTTCACGAGGTTGCCGAGCGTGTCCGCGAGGTCGGCGTTGTAGCGGGCGTCGAGCCGCTCCCATGTGAAGTCCCCGTCGTTCGCGAAGCCGACCTCGCGCAGCAAGAAGTAGCGCAACGCGTCCACGCCGCGATGGTCGATCGCCTCGTCGACGCTCAACGCGTCCCCGCTCGACTTCGACACCTTGGCGCCGCCCCACTGGACGTATCCGTGCGCCCACACGAGCCGCGGCAGCGGGAGATCGGCCGAGAGCAGCATGGCCGGCCAGAGCGCGCAGTGCAAGCGCGTGATGCCTTTGCCGATCACGTGCAGGTCCGCCGGCCAGAGGCGCTCGAAGCCCGGCTGCGGGAATCCGGCGGCGGTGATGTAATTGATGAGTGCGTCGAACCAGACGTACACCGTGTGTTCGGGTGCGCCCGGGAACGGAATGCCCCAGGGGAACCGCGCGCGGGAGATGGACACGTCTTCGAGGCCGTCCTCGAGCAGGCGCAGGATCTCATTGCGGCGAATCTCTGGCTCGACCTTGAACTCGCCCGACGTGATGAGCGCGTGGAGGCGTTCGGCGTAACGGCTCAGTCGAAAGAAGTAGTTCGTCTCCTTCAACCGCTGTAGCGTGAGCGTGGGGTGCTCGACGCAATGGCCGTCGACGATCTGGGACGGCTGCTTGAACTCCTCGCACCCGACACAATAGAGCCCTTCGTACTCGCCGATGAAGATGTCGTCCGGATGGCGCTCGCGGATCCGGCCGACGAATGCGGTCACCGAGGCCGCGTGGCGCGGCTCGGTGGTGCGGATCCAGTCGTCGTTCGAGCAGCCGAGGCGGCGCCACGTGGCCTCGAATCGGGCGGCGATCCGATCGACCCACGCCTGCGGCGCCAAGCCGTGCTTCTCGGCGGCCTGCGCGACCTTCTGCCCGTGCTCGTCCATGCCCATCACGAAGTGGACGTCGTCGCCTGTGAGCCGGTGGTAGCGGGCGATGCAGTCCGCGCCGATCTTCTCGAGCGCGTGCCCGAGGTGCGGCTCGCCGTTCGAGTAATCGATGGCGGTGGTGAGGTAGAACTTAGGCATCGGCGACTTCGGTCTTGAGCGTCTCGAGCGACAACACGCGCGTATCGCCCCCCTCGGTGCGCAGCGTCACCGTCTCGCGGAAGATGTCCACGAGGAGCACGCGTTCGGCGCCGACCTTGGTGCGCAGCGTCTTGCCTTCCTTTGGAAAGCGCCGGCGTGTCTGCACGTAGAAGTCGTGCTCGTACCGGAGGCAGCACAGCAAGCGGCCGCAGCCTCCGGAGATCTGCGACGGGTTGAGGGAGAGGTGCTGGTCCTTCGCAAGCGCCAGGCTGACGGGCCGGAGCTCTGGCAGCCAGCTCGAGCAGCAGTACTGGCGGCCGCAGCGTCCCACGCCGTCGAGCCGCTTGGCTTCATCTCGCGCGCCGATCTGGCGCAGCTCGATGCGGGTGCGAAATGCGCTCGCCAAATCGCGCACCAGGGCACGAAAGTCGACGCGCTGCTCGGCGGTGAAGTACACGGTCAGCTTCTTGCGGTCCCACTGCCACTCGGCGTCGGACACTTTCATGAGGAGTGCGTGCCGCTTCACTTGGTCCATCACCCGGCGTCGCACGTCGCCCTCCTCAGCGTGCAGCTGGTCGGCCTGGGCCGAGTCCGTGGCGGTGGCACGTCGGAGCACGCGGTGCAGGGTCGCGGGCTCCTCCGCGGGGGGGGGGCGAGGACCGGCCAGACTGCACCCGCTGCAGCCCGTGCCGCATTTCTTGGCGGCCACTGGGCCGAGCGCCGACACGCGGCCGAAATCCTGGCCGCGCTCGACTTCGACGATCACCGGATCGTGTAAGGCGAGGGGCTCTGCGGATGGCCAGCTGAAATATTCTTTACGGTTCCCTTTGAACCGGACTTCGACGACGTCGGTCAACTCACTTCTCGCTCAGCGCTCCCATGGAAAGGTACTTCTCTTCCCGCCGTTTGAGGAGCTTTTCGATCTTGACCTTGCGGAGCTGGCGTGCCTGGCGGCGCAGGGCGTCGCCGAGCGCCTCGGCTGCGGCCTCGGGGTCGGCGTGCGCGCCGCCCGGCGGCTCCGCAATGATCTCGTCGATCACGCCGAGCTCGAGCAGATCGTCCGCCGTGATCTTGAGGGCTTCGGCCGCCCGCTCCCGCTGGCTCGCGTCCTTCCAGAGGATGGCCGCGCACCCCTCGGGCGAAATCACCGAATACACGGAATTCTCGAGCATGACCACGCGATCGGCGAGCCCGACGGCGAGCGCGCCTCCCGAGCCCCCCTCGCCGATGACGGCGGTGATGATCGGCGTGCGGAGCGTCGCCATTTCGACCAGGTTGCGGGCAATCGCCTCCGCCTGGCCCCGCTCTTCGGCCCCGAGGCCCGGGTAGGCCCCCGGCGTATCGACCAGGGTGATCACGGGGGCGCGGAACTGCTCCGCCAGATGCATCAGCCGCAGCGCCTTGCGGTATCCCTCTGGGTGCGCCATCCCGAAGTTGCGCCGCAGGTTCTCCTTCGTGTCGCGGCCCTTCTGGTGACCGATCACCATGACGCTCATGCCGTCGAGCCGCGCCCACCCGCCCACGATCGCCGGATCGTCCCGGAACAGCCGGTCGCCGTGCAGCTCCACGAAATCCGTGAACACGGTGCTCAGGTAGTCGAGGGTGTAGGGGCGCTTCGGATGCCGCGCCACCTGGACCCGTTGCATCGGCGTGAGGTTCTTGTAGACCTCGGCACGCAGCTCGGCGAGACGTTTTTCGAGGGGCGCGAGCTCTTTGGTCATGTCGACCGCCGTCTCGCCTGCCACGCGCTTCACTTCCTCGATCTGGCGCTCGAGCTCGAGGAGCGGACGCTCAAATTCCAACGTGTGCGTCGCCACGGGTCAGGTCGTTCTGACGAGGTGTACGCGGTCTGGCCCGATCACCTCGCGCAGCGCCGCGAGCAGGTCGTCCGCGGCATCGACTCGCAGGGAGCGGCTGCGCAGCCGGGTTGCCCTGACCCCGGGGGCGAGCCCGGGGAGCGGGCCATCCCCGTTCCCCTGCTCCTCCTGCCACTCGACCAGCACCGGAGCCGGGCCCGGGTGAGCGGCACACAGGGCGGCCACCGCCCGCGTCGCTTCGGGCGGCGGCGGGGCGTCGGGCGACCAGCGGAGGGCGACGCCGATCGCGCCCGAGGCCTTGAGCTCCTCGAGGGGCCGGGCGGCTTCGACGATGAACGGCGCCTGCTCCTCCCCGCGGTCACGGGCGCTGTAGCTGCCCGAGAGGAGCAGCGACCGGTCGGCGTGGATCACGTCGTTCAGCTTGGCCCAGGCCTCTGGAAACACCAGCGCCTCCGCGGTGCCGTGAAAGTCTTCGAGCGTGAGGCGCGCGTACTCCGCGCCCGTCTTTTTCGAGATCTGCCGTTTGACCACCGTGACCACCGCCGCCACGCGCACCTTCTGGTCGCTCCACTCCCCCAGGGTGGCCGTGGTCCGCGTCCCGAAAAGCTCCACTTCGAGACGGTATCGCGCGAGAGGGTGCCCGGAGATGAAGAAGCCAAGCACGGCTTTCTCGCGCGCCAGGCGGTCGTGCTCGCTCCAGGGGGGAACGTCAGGGAGCAGGGAGCCGGGAGCAGGGAGCCGGGCTGGTTCGCCGAACAGGCCCACTTGGCCCGACTCGCGCTCGCCCTGCCGCGCCTGTGCCTCGGCGAAGGCGCCCTCGAGGGCCGCGATCAGCTGGGCCCGCTCCCCCCCTCCGTTGCCGGTCAGCGAGTCACAGGCTCCGGCATCGATCAGTGCTTCGAGCACGCGCTTATTGCAGAGTCGCAAATCGATCCGGTCGCACAGGTCCACGAGCGACGCGTAGGGCCCGCCGCGCGAGCGGCCCGCGATGATGGACTCGATCGCTCCCGCTCCGACGTTCTTGATGCCGCCGAGCCCGAACCGGAGCCGCCGCTCGGCGACCACGGTGAACTTGAAACCCGACTCGTTCACGTCGGGGGGCAGCACATCGAGTCCCAGCTCTCGGGCCTCGTTGATGTAGCGCACCACGGTGTCCGTGTCGCCGATTTCGGAGGAGAGCAGCGCCGACATGAACTCGGCCGGGTAGTGCACCTTGAGCCAGGCGGTCTGGTAGGACAGCACCGAGTACGCGACGGCGTGCGACTTGTTGAAGCCGTACCGCCCGAACGTCTCGATCTGCGCGGCGATGTCCTCGATCACGCGCCGAGTGTGGCCAAGAGCGACCGCGCGCTCCACGAACCGACCCAGCTCGCGCTGAATCAGCTCCTTGTCCTTCTTTCCCACGGCCTTGCGCAGCACGTCGGCTTCAGCGAGCGAGAAGCCGGCGAGCACGTGCGCGATGCGCATCACCTGCTCCTGATAGGTGATGACGCCATAGGTGGGCTTCAGGATCTCGGCGAGCGCGGGATGGGGGTAGCGTACCGGCTCGCGACCGAGCTTGCGATTGATGAAGACGAGATGCATCCCGGTGTCGAGCGGGCCCGGACGGAGCAGGGCGTTGGTCGCCACGAGGTCGTCGAAGCGATCGCACTTCATACTGCGCAGGCAATCGCTGGCGAGCGGCGACTCGAACTGGAAGACGCCGGCCGTTCGGCCCGAGCCAAGCAGCTCGTAGACGGCGGGGTCGGCGAGGTCGAGCCGGTTCATGTCGAGCGTCACGCCATGGCGCTCACGGACCATCGCGCTCGCATCGTGGATCACCGTTAGCGTCCGGAGGCCGAGGACGTCGATCTTGAGCATCCCGACCTTCTCGAGCGCGACCATGTCGTATTGCGTGATGATCGCGGCCGCCTCCTGCGGCGCCAGGCAGACGGGCACGTAGTCGGTGAGCGGTCCGGGAGCGATCACCACTCCCGCCGCGTGCACGGAAGCATGACGCGCCAGGCCTTCGATCCGCGTGCCCAGCTCGAGAATCTTGCGGACGCGGTCGTCCTGGCGCACGAGCTGCCGCAGCTCGGGCGATCGCGCCGCAGCCTCCTCCAGCGTCACGGCGACGCCTGGGCCCGCCGGGATCATTTTCGTGAAGCGATCCACCTCGCCCGGCTCCACCCGCAGCGTGCGCGCGACGTCCCGGAAGGCGGCCCGCGCCTTCAGGGTCCCGAACGTGATGATCTGCCCGACCGAATCCCGCCCGTACCGCTCCCGGATGTACTGGATGACCTCGCCACGGCGCTCGAAACAGAAGTCGAGGTCGATATCGGGCATCGAGATGCGCTCGGGGTTCAGAAACCGCTCGAACAGCAGGTCGAACTGGAGCGGGTCGACGTCCGTGATGCCGAGGGCGTAGGCCACGAGCGAGCCCGCGGCCGACCCGCGACCAGGGCCTACCGGAATGCCCCGGTCCTTCGCGGCCTTCACGATGTCGTAGACGATCAGGAAGTATCCGGCGTAGCCGGTGTGCGAGATGACCTGCAGCTCGTAGTCGAGCCGCGCCTGCACGTCCTGGGACAGGGCGTCGCCGTAGCGGCCGCGCGCCCCGGCGCGCGCGAGGTGCATGAGCAGGTCGTTGTCGCTGGCGAACTCGGGCGGCCGAGGGTACTGGGGCAGGAAATAGCGCTTTTCGAAGTCGAACTCACATAGCCCCGCGACGCGCTGTGTTTCCTCCACCACCTCAGGGTGGTCGGTGAACAGGGCGCGCATCTCGGGCTCCGACTTGACGTAGCTCTCCTGTCCGAAGAACCGAAAGCGGTTGGGGTCGTCCAGATCTTTTCCGGTACCGATCGCTAGCAGCACGTCGTGAGCTTCGGCGTCCTCTTTCCTCAGGTAGTGGGCGTCGTTCGTGGCGACGACCGGAAGGCCGAGCTCCTGGGCCAGCTGGAACATTCCGGCGGTGACGGTCTTCTCGTCGGCCAGCCCGTGGTTCTGGACCTCGAGCCAGAATCCGTCGGGACCGAATACGCGCGCGAAGTACTGGGCACTCGCTTTCGCCGCCTCGTAGTTGCCCTGCCTGAGGTACAGCGCGATCTCGCCGGACAGGCAGGCGGCCAGGCCGATCACGCCGTCCGAGTATCGCTCCAGCACCTCGCGGTCGATGCGCGGTCGACGGTAGAACCCTTCGAGAAAACCGATGGAGGACAGCTTGACGAGGTGGTGATAGCCGGTGCGGTTCTTCGCGAGGAGGACGAGGTGCGAGTAGGGACCCGGCGCGTCGGCCGGCCGCTCGCGCCGGTGCCGATCGCCGAACGCGAGGTACGCTTCGAAGCCCAGGATCGGACGGATCTTGCGGGCCCGCGCCTCGGCATAGAACTGCCACGCCCCGTGCAGGACGCCGTGGTCCGTGATCGCGAGCGAGTCCATCCCGAGCGCCTGGACCCGCTCGAGCAAGTCGGGGATCCGGTTGGCGCCGTCGAGGAGGGAGTACTCGCTGTGGGTATGGAGGTGAACGAACGCCATACGGCTACGGGGAATCATACCGGCGCTTCGGTGCATTGTCAAAAGCGCGCGGCGCCGGATATCTTGTGGCCCCATGCGCCGCGTCGCGAGCCTGTTCGCGCTAGGTGTGGTGATGGCGCTGCTGCATCGCGCGACCGCGAGCGGCCCACTCGAGGCGCGGGCCACGCTCGCGCTCGCGTTCCTGTTGCTCGCGGCGTACCTGGGCGGCGACCTCGCGCGGCGGGCGCGGTTGCCCCGCATCACCGGGTACGTGCTCGTGGGCTTCGCCGCCGGTCCGGCGTGGCTCGGACTGATCAGGCGCGAGGAAGTTGAAGCGCTGGGCTTTCTGCGCGACGCCGCGCTCGCCCTCATCGCGCTCACCGTGGGATGGACGCTGCGACTCGCCGAGCTGCGTCGCGATCGGCTCGCGCTGACGCGCGTCGCCGCCGGCGCCGTCGCATTCCCATTCGTCGTGGTCTCTCTCGTCGCCCTCTCGGTGACGCCGTGGCTTCCGTTCACGGCGCATCAGCCGCTGGGCGATCGCGTGACGGTGTCGCTCGTCCTCGGCACGCTGGCCGCGGCTTCATCGCCGGTGATCGCGATGGCCACGCTCGAGGAGCTTGACGCGCACGGTCCGCTGGCGCGCGGGCTGCTCGGCGTCACGGTCGCCCAGGACGTGCTGGTGGTGGTCCTCTTCGCGCTCGTCATCGCGCTGAGCAAGACGTTTGCGAGCGCCGGCACGGTGACCCTCGCGGTCGCGGGGCTCGCCGTGGGAGGTCTCGTCGCCTCGCTCGCGGTCGGGCTCCTGCTAGGGTACGCCGTGCGCCGTGCCCAGCACCTGATGCGCCGCGACGCGGGCGTCCTCCTCCTCACCGTCGCGTTCGTCGCGCCCCAGGTCGCCCGCCTGGCCCACCTCGACACCTTGATCATCGCGCTCGCGGCGGGGTTCTACCTCGGGAACTTCGCGCCCGCCCCGGAAGCGGATACGTTGCGTGCCGAAATGCAACGCGGCTCGCTCGTCGTGTACGCGCTGTTCTTTGCGGCGAGCGGTGCCGGGATGCGAGTGGGCATCCTGGCGGATTGGTGGCCCTGGGCGCTGCTCCTGATTGGCCTGCGGGCCGTGAGCCTGCGCTACGGTGTCCGTTGGGCCGGACGTCATGCGAGTGTGACGCCCGCCCTCGCCCGGGAGGGCTGGCTCGCGCTCATTTCCCAGCTGGGAATGGCGACTGTGCTGGCGCAGCTCGCCCGACGCGCCTTCCCCGAATGGGGGGTCTCCCTCGAGACCCTGCTCGTAGCGATGATTGGAGTCCACACGCTGGTGGGGCCGATCTGTTTCCGCTTGGCCCTTGAGCGCGCCGGAGAAATCGCCGATAGGTCAGGGGGAGGGGGATCACGTGATGCTGAAGGGTCTGTGGGCGGTGGGGGTGTCGTCGCTCATGGCGGCGGCCTGTAGCTCGTCCAGTCCGCCGGCGCCAAAGCCGCTGAGCCCGTGCACCACGACGAGCGGTGGCCAGGTGAACATCGGAGTCGCCGCGTACACGGCGGTCGACCCCACCCAGACAGCGGGGTGCGCCGTGTTCCCGGCGAATCCGGGCTCCGCCGGCGTGCAGTACCTCGTCATCGCGCAGTCGGCGAGCAGCGTCCCGGACGACTCGCAGGCCTTCAAGCTGGGCGGGACGGGCCTCGCCGCTCCCCCGCTCACGAGCGGCCCGGCAGGCCCATCGAGTATCGCGCAGCAGTTCGACCGGACCCTGCGCCTGGCGGAACGCGCGCTCGCGGCGCAGGCTCCGCCGCGACGCCACCCCGCCGAGCTGCAGTACGTCAAGTGGCAGTTCCGCACGGCGTTTCCCACGTTCAATTCAAAGTGCAGCTCGAAGATTCCCGCCGTGTTTCCTCTGGCACCGCCGGCTGTCACGGGCAGCTCGGCGCAGCTGGCGGGCATGCTGCGCGCGGGGTCCGGCAATTATTACCTGATGCAGCAGGCAGCCAGCGCGCCGAGCTTCGCGTTGTTGTTTTCGACCAGCGCCGGGTCGGCGCTCCGCACGTCGCTCATTCCGCAGCTCGCCGTGCTCCGCCTGCAATAATGAAGGGGCGCGTCCCCCGGGGATTGCTGCTGGCGGTACTGTGCGACGTCCTGGTCGCGGCGCCGCTCGTCGCACAGGGTGAGGGGAGTCTCCCGGCCTTGCTCGGCTCCGTGCGCGGCGCCGGTATGGGTGGAGCGGGGGCGGCCCTGGTGGGTGATGCGGGGGCCATTTTCGCCAACCCCGCCGGCCTCGCCACCATTCATCACCTCGCGGTCGAAGGGGCGTATGAGTCCTACCCCGCGGGCACGACGCTCTCCACCGGAGCGCTCGCGCTACGGGTGAACCGCTTCACGTGGGGTGCCGGCGCCGCGGCCCTGGGCCCCAGCTACAACCAGGCGGACTTACTGGGGGTTTCGTCACTCGTCTTCCGTACCGGACTCGTCGCGCTGGGCACGTCCGTCAAGTACACGCGCGAGACCATCGGCGGCGCGCGGCTCGATGCGTGGGCAGGGGACGCGGGACTCGCCATCGCCGTGTTCGACCTGATGGCGTTCGGCGTCAGCGTGCAGAACATCGGTGGCGATCTCGGCGCAGGGCTGCACCTGCCGCGCCGCACGCGGGCCGGGTTTACGCTGAATTACGTCGATCCCCAGGGCACGTACCGCCTGCTCACGACGCTCGAGGGGCAGTGGCCGGACGAGGGCGGGAGCGCGTTCGTGATTCTCGGCGTCGAGAGCGGTATGGTGACGCACGGCGTGGGGCTGCTCGCTCGCGTCGGGTACGCGGGCCATTCGGCGGCGACGTCCGCATCACCGTTCACGGCGGGAGCGAGCGTCGAGTTGGGCCGCCTGCATCTGGACTATGCGTACCGGGACGATGATGCCTTGGGTGCGCGCCATCGTCTGGGGCTGCGATGGACCCCGTAGTCGAGCGCCGCCCGCCGAACTGGGCGCGGGTTGGCCGGCGCCTGCTGGCCTGGATATTGATCGGCGTGCCCACAGTGCTGGTCGTGACGTTGCTGGCGAGCAGCGAGGTACGGTATGTGGCGCGCGCGGGCATCGAGGAAGCCCGGATTCTCCTGAAGCGACGCGCCATCGATAAGCTCGTTCGGAATCCCAAGATCACGCCGGCCCTGCGCCAGCGGCTCGAGCTCGTGCTCGCCGCGCGCGCGTATGCCGCGGATTCACTCGGCCTGCTCGTGGGCGAAACGTATACGACCTACACCGACGTCGGACGAGACACGCTCCTCCTCGTCCTGTCGGCGTCGCGTCGCGATCGGCTGCGCGAGTACACGTGGCGTTATCCGATCGTGGGTACCGTCCCGTACAAGGGGTTCTTCGATTTCTCCCAGGCGCGCGCCGCGGCGGCGGATCTGGAGCGCCAGGGGCTCGATACGTATCTCCGCACCGCTGGCGCCTTTTCCACACTGGGGTACTTCGCGGATCCGCTGCTCTCGACTGTGGTGGAGCGGGACACGATGGAGCTCGTCGCGACGGTGATTCACGAGCTCGCACACAATACGCTGTACGTGAAGAGTCAGACATCCTTTAACGAGAGCTTCGCGAGCTTCGTCGGGTACCGAGGCGCGCAGGCATTCTTCCGGTCACGGGGAGACTCGCTGGACGCGAAGCGCGCCGCGGCGCGCTGGCGCGACGAGCGGACCCTCGACGTCCTCTACGCCGAGCTCGCGCGACGTCTCGACTCGGCGTATGCGGCCACGCCGGTAGGGCCGGCGCTCGAGCGCGCCCGCAATACGATCTTCGGGTGGGCCCGGGCGCAGCTGACCGGGCCGGTGGGGCAATCGCTCGAAACGTACGACTGGCGCTGGTACGCCCAGGCTCCCCTCAACAACGCCGTCGTGATCGCCCAACGCCTGTACCGGATGAACCTCAATCAGTTCGAGGAGGTGTACGTCCACTCCCGGGCGGACCTGCGGGAGACGATCCGTTCCATCCAGGTCCGCGTGTTCACCGAGCCGGGGCAGGACCCGTATCAGGCGTTGTATTCGAGGGGGGGATGACGCAACGGCGGCGGCTAAGAGGCAACGGCGCCGGTTAAGAGGAAAGGCGGCGGTCAGATGGTTCTGCACGTGCATAACGGATACCGGCGGGCCTAACTGCGTTACCATGTTCACCGCCCGTGATGCCATATGAGCGATTTCGGGCATGGCAGGCGTGCGACCAGCTGCTGCAAACATTGCCGAGGGCTCGGCGAAGCGTGGCCCGCGCGAGTTCCGGCGCTACTTGGACATCGCCTTGGGATCGCTTTCGGAACTCGCGTACACGTTGCAGCTGTCTCGGAAGCTTGGACTCTTGCCGCACGAGGGATGGCTTGAGCTGGACCGGCTCCGCGCCAATGCTAGTCGTCTAACCTGGCGACTCTACGAGACAGTACGTGACCGCCGGACCGCCTGACCGCCGCTCTTTTCGTTTGACCGCCCGACCGCCGACGCCTGACCGCCGCCTTATCGCTCGTCCGCCTGACCGCCGCCTTTGCCTCTCGACCGCCGCCTTTGCCGTCTTAGTTCCCCCGCAGCCTCTCCGCCTCCGCCACCCTCTGCAGTGCAATCGCATACGCCGCCGTCCGGAAGGTGACGCTCTTCTGCTTCGCGAGGTCGCGCACGCCGACGTACGCCTTCGTGATCGTGGCCTGGAGCTCGCGGTTCACTTGCTCGTGGGTCCACCGGTACTGCTGGAGGTTTTGCGCCCACTCGTAGTAGCTCACCGTGACGCCGCCGGCGTTGGCGAGGAAGTCGGGGATCACCGGGATGCCTCGTTCCTCGAGGATCAAATCCGCCGTCGGGGTCGTGGGCTCGTTCGCGCCTTCGACGACCACCTTGCAATTGATGGTCCGTGCGTTCGACTCCCGCGTGATCACGCCGCCCAGCGCGGCCGGCACCAGCCAGTCGCATGGCACGGTCCAGAGCTGGTCGTTCGTGATCGCCGCCCCCCCCTTCCATTCGGACACCGGCCGGCCTCCGACGGTATGGGCTTGGAGGCCCGGGACGTCCAGCCCAGCGTCGTTCGTGATGCCGCCGTTCACGTCCGATATGGCGACGACCTTCGCTCCGGCCTCGGTGTGCAGCAGCCGGGCGAGGTTTCCGCCCACGTTGCCGAACCCCTGAATGACGACGCGACTTCCCTTCACCGGGATACCGAAGTCGCGTCCGTATTCCATCATCACGTACATCACGCCCCGTCCGGTGGCCTCCTCGCGGCCCAGGGAGCCGCCCAGGGAGACCGGCTTCCCGGTCACGGCGGCCGGCGTGTAGCCGTGTCGACTGGAGAACTCGTCGAGTATCCAGGCCATGACCTGGGCGTTGGTGGCCACGTCGGGCGCGGGGATGTCCCGGTACGGCCCCAGCACGATCGAAATCCGCTGGGTGAAGCGGCGCGTCAGCCGCTCGAGCTCCAGCTTGGAGAGCTTCTTGGGGTCGACGGCGACCCCGCCCTTGGCGCCGCCGAACGGAATGTCCATCAGGGCGGTCTTCCACGTCATGATGGTGGCGAGGCCCAGGACTTCGTCGTGGTCGGCGTCGGGGTGATAGCGGATCCCCCCCTTGCACGGCCCGCGCGCTCCGTTGTGCTGGATGCGGTAGCCGGTAAACACCTCGATCCGGCCGTCGTCCATGCGCACCGGCACCTCCACTTGGACCTCCCGGAACGGCCGCATCAGGATGCGCCGCATGTACGCTTCGAGGTTGATCAGGTTGGCGGCACGCTCGAACTGGCTGTCGACGATCGATTTCCCCGTCATCGTCCGCGGGGATCGTGCGGGAGTGGTCACCGAACCTCCGTCGGGCTCAGTCGGTCTTGAGGCGGCGCCCGGCCAGCCGGCCTGCCGGGTGCTGCGCTTCGGACAGTGCGTGGGCGATGTTCGGCCGCTGCGGCCGACGGCCTCCCTCCCCCGGGTCCGCGAGCACACCGATCACGTCCGCACCGGCGACGGAGGGGGGGAGCTCGGGAAGAGGCGGGGAGACTTGCTCGAGCACGAACACCAGGCCGCTCGCATGCTCGGCAACGGCCGCCGTGATCGTGGACCACCCTGCATCCACGGGCTGGGGGGGGGCGGGGGGGGGCGGGGGGGGGCGCTGCGCGACGACCAGCGGGCAGACGGACGGATCGAAGCTCGCGCTGGTGACGAGCGGGGCGTGCAGGGCGTCCGCGAGGGTGCGCCATACGGGCAGCGGGGGGCCGAGGGTCACCACCTGGCCGAACCGCCATCCCGAATCGCGCGCCAAGTCGAGAAATGCGGCGGCGAGGGCGGCGTCGTCCGGCACGACGGTGCCTTCCTGGGAAGCCAGGACGACGCTGCCCGTCTCGGCGAACCACCGCTCGGCCGAGGAGAGCTCGTCCGGCCGGCGCGGGGAATAGAACGCATAGCGTTGCGTCACGGCTATCTCGCGCTCGGCCGCGGTCCGCTGCTCGACGTGTTCCGCCGCCTGAGCCGCCCCTTCGTACGCGACCTCCGCGGCCTGATAGCGGCCCGCGTCCCGCAGGATGCGCCCCCGCAATCGGAGGGTTTCGGTGTGGGGCTCGAGACCGAACGCACGATCGAGGGCGAGCAGCGCGCGGTTCCGATCGCCCAGGCGAAACGCGGCGTAGCCCAGCTCGTGCCAGACGAGCGCGAGATCGGGATCGGAGTCGACCGCCTGCTCCAGCGTGGCGATGGCCTCGCGGTATCGCTCCAGCTCGATGAGCGCGGCACCCTTGAGTGCAAGGGAGAACGCGGAGTCTCCGAACTGCGCCCGCGCTCCGTCGGCGAGTCGGAGCGCGTCCTCCTTCCGTCCCTGGCCGCGCAACAACTCGAAGCACTCGGCCCACCCGGACTTCAGGTCGGGGTGCTCGACGAGGAGGTCGCGATAGGCCTTCTCCGCATCGGCCACCCGGCCTTCGCGGGCCAGGTACCGCGCGCGGGCGATCGCGCGCTCGCTCGGCGCGTCGGGAAACAGCTCGTACGACGCTGTCGTCCGCATGGCGGGGACGAATATAGTCCTAGACGTCGAGACGGCTAGGCGTCTGGACGGCTAGACGTCTAGCCGTCTAGATTCTCCGCGCCATGGATACCGAACGCCTGTTGCGTGAGCTCACCGATTTCTTGCGCATTCCATCGGTGTCGACGAGCACCTCCCACAACGCCGACTGCCGGGCCGCGGCGGAGTGGGTGGCCAGGGAGCTGCGCCGGCTCGCTTGTCGCGAGGTCCAGTTCCTCGCGAGCGGCACGCACCCGGTGGTGTGGGGCGTGGGTCCCGACGTGCCCGGCGCGCCGACGTTGCTCCTCTATGGGCATTACGACGTCCAGCCGCCGGAGCCGCTCGACCAGTGGACCACCCCGCCGTTCGAGCCGACGGTGCGCGACGGACAGCTGTTCGCGCGCGGCGCGGCGGATGACAAGGGACAGGTGTTCTGCCTCCTCAAGGCGATCGAAGCCGGTGGCCGGCCCTCCGTCAATTTCCGCTTCCTGATCGAGGGGGAGGAGGAATACGGCAGCCGCGTGCTGTTCGAGCTGCTGCGGCGCGAGCCGGAACGCATGCGCGCGGACGTCGTCCTCATCGCGGACATGGCCTACGTCGCCCCCCGCTGGCCGGCCGTATACACCACGCTCCGCGGGATCTGCTACGCCGAGCTCTCGGTCCGGACCGCGAAAACGGATCTCCACTCTGGCGAATTCGGCGGTGCCGCCCCCAACGCCCACGAGGAGCTGGCGCGGCTGCTCGGTCGACTGAAGACGCCTGACGGGAAGATCCAAGTGCCCGGTCTCTACGCGTCGGTGAAGCGGCCCTCCAAGCGCGAGCTCGCCACCTGGAAACGCCTGCCGTTCAAGGAAAGCGAGTTTCTCAAACATCGCGTTCAAGCGAAAGCGCTCACGGGCCTGAAAGCCCACTCGGTCCTCGAGCGCCTTTGGGCGCTGCCGACGTTCGAGATTCACGGCATTATGGGCGGATTCACGGGAGATGGTGCGAAGACGGTGATCCCGGCTGAAGCAACGGCGAAAGTGAGTCTCCGTCTCGTGCCCGACCAGAAGCTCAAGACCGTCGAGCGTCAACTCACCGCCGCGGTCAAACGGCTGGCACCCAAGTACGTGCAGGCGAGCGTCAAGTTCCTCCACGGCGCCGACCCCGCCACGGTGAAGGTCACGCATCCCGCCTTCGGCCTCCTCGACCAGGCCTTCCGTGAAGTGGTGGGGCGGGGGACGGTGCCGGCGCGGGCCGGCGGCTCCATTCCCGTCGTGCCGGCGCTCGGTCGGGGAGGCGCTCCGGTGATACTCACCGGCATCGGTCTCCCCGACGACCGCCTCCATGCTCCGAACGAGAAGCTGGACCTAAAGCAACTGTGGGACGGGATAAAAGTGTTTAAGCGATTCTACGAGCTGCTGGGAGAGAAGGGCGTGTAAAGGCGTCTCTATCCAGTTCTCTTGCTCGCGTTTCGCAATTTATTGATGTCGTGCTGGCTCAGCCCACGTCCGCCGTAGCGCTCTTCTTGCCACGGATCGCCCCGCATGTGATACCCGTTTTGCTCCCAGAAGCCGGGCACATCCGCGTCCAGGAGCATCAGGCCGCGAACCCATTTCGCGCTCTTCCAGAAGTACAAGTGCGGCACGAGCAGGCGGGCGGGCCAGCCGTGCTCGGGCGTCAGCCATTCGCCGCTCCACTTGAGCGCGATGAGGTTGTCCGGTCGATCGAGGTCCGAGAGCGGGAGATTCGTCGTGAAACCCTGCTCGGCCGACACGAGGCAAAAGGTCGCCTCCGGCTTTACGCCCCCCCGTTCGAGTAACAGCTGGACCGGGACGCCCTCGAACACGTTGTCGAGCCGGCTCCACCGGGTCACGCAATGTATGTCGCAGGGTACCGACTTACGCGGCAGCTGCAGCAGCTCGTCGTACGTCAGCGTGAACGGCCGGTCCACGAGGCCTGACACCTCAAACGTCCACGTACGGGTGTCGACACGCGGGACGTCGCCGTAGTGCAGCACGGGCCATTTTGTCGTGAGCACCTGGCCCGGGGGCAACCGTTCCTGGGACAGGGGAGTACGCTGGCGCAGGGCGTCGAGGAACTTCGTCACGCCACTAACATGTCTGCATCGCCGCGCCTGGACGTAGCTCCGCGACGCTACTCGCCGCCGGCAACGTCGCTACGCCGAATGCCGTTTCGAACCCTTGGCTCACCGCTTGGACGGCTTGCTCCCAAAGCTCCCGCTCCCCGCTCCCCTCTCCCTTTTCTCGTTGCACCGACGTCATCTCCACTCCTGGAATGCCGCACGGCACGATGCGCTCGAACTGCGCGAGCTCGGTCGTGACGTTCAAGGCGAATCCGTGCCATGTGACCCACTGCTTCACATGGATGCCGATGCTCACGATCTTGCGATTCCGCGTCCATACGCCCGTGAACGGCGGATTCCGCCCGGCGGGAATCCCGAGCTCGGCCAACGCTACGACGAGCGCTTCCTCGAGCGTACGGAGGTACCAGTGCAGGTCGGGTTTGTAGCCCTTGAGATCGAGGATTGGATAGCCGACGAGCTGCCCGGGTCCATGGAACGTGACGTCGCCTCCGCGCTCGGTCTCGAAAACGTCGACGCCATCCGGACTCAGGACGTGCGCGGGGCTGGAATTGCGGCCCAAGGTCACGACGGGCGGGTGCTCGAGGAGGAGGAGCACGTCGTGCCGCAGCCGGCCATCGATTCGGGCCTCCGCCAGGGCGCGCTGCCATGCGAGTGCCTCGGCGTAGGGGACGAGCCCAGCCTGGAACACCTCGAGCACGGGCCCGGTCACGCGCCGCCTGCCTCACCCGGGCCCCGACCATCGTGCGCGATGCCGGAGCCGGCGACTGCCCATCGGCTCGCGGTCACGCCGACGGCCAGGCTCAGCGCGCCCCACACGACCAGCCCTGGCAGGTTGAGGAACCGATCGGCAACCGCGGCGAGAAACCCCACCAGCAACGCACCGACCGCCGAGAGCACTCCAATCACTCCGCGCTGCCACAGGTTCTCGAGCCCCTGGCTGCGGCGCCAGCCGAACAACCCGGCGACCGCGACGCCCGCGAGCAGGCCGGCGAGGAGTGGGTCGCCTGCGGCCTCGCGATAGCGGTCGGGGTCCAGCCTGCCCTGGAGCAGCTTCACGATGATCTGCGCGAGCGTGATCGTCGCCCCGCCCAGCCCCGTCCCCGCGGCGAGGGCGCCGATACCGATGGCCAACGGGTCTTTCGGTGCCGCACTCACATGTCCACCACCCGACCGAGGGAGTCGAGCGCGGCCTGCGCCACGGCTTCCGACATGGTGGGATGCGCGTGAATCGCCAGCTCGACTTCCTCCACAGTGTATTCGTTCTCCCGCGCCACGGTGAGCTCGTGGATGAGCTCCGAAGCCTGCGCGCCCACGATGTGCGCGCCCAGGATCTCGCCGTATTTCTTGTCGCGCAGAATCTTGACGAACCCTTCGGTCTCGCCTGTCCCGCGCGCCCGACCGTTGGCCGAGAACGGGAACCGGCCCGGCACGTAGTCGAGCTTCCGCTCCTTGCACTGATCCTCGGTGAATCCGATGCTGGCGACCTCGGGATGGCAGTAGGTCACGCTCGGGACGTTGTCGTACTTGATCGCGTGTGGCTTCTTACCGGCAAGGAGCTCCGTAACGAACACGCCCTCCCGCATGCCTTTGTGGGCGAGCATCGGCGGTCCCGCGACGTCACCGATCGCGTAATAGCCCGGGGCGGTAGTCTGCAGGTTCTGATCGACCTTGATGAAGCCGCGCTCTGTGACCTGGACGCCACACTCGGCCAAGGCGAGGTTCTCGGTGTTCACCGCGCGCCCAGCGGCCATCAGCACCGCCGCGACGTCGAGCTTCTGGGTGGCGCCGCCCGCCTCCACCTCGAGGGTGACTTTGTCCTTGCCGGGGGTTCCCTTTTTCACCTTGGCGCCGGGGATCAGCTCGATGCCCCGTTTCTTGTAGCTCCTCGAGAGCGCCTCCGACGCTTCGGCGTCCTCGAGCGGCAGGATGCGCGGGAGCGCTTCGATCAGGGTCACCTTGGTGCCGAAGGCGTGGAAGATGTTGGCGAACTCCATGCCCACCGCGCCCGCGCCAATGATCGCAAGGGATGCAGGGGCCTTCTCGAGGAACAAGGCTTCGTCCGATGAGATCACCGTAGTCTTGTTGATCTCGAGCCCGATCTGCGGCAGGCCCTTCACGCGCGATCCGGTCGCGATGAGCACTGCCTTCTTGGCTTCGTACACGTCGTTCCCGACCTTCACCTTACGTCCCGGCTGGAGGACGCCCGTACCCTTGACGACCATGACCTTGTTCTTTTTCATCAGGAACTCCACACCCTTCGAGTTCTGATCGCTCACCTTGCGCGAGCGGTGCATCGCGACGCCGTAATCGGTCTTCACCGCTCCCGCCTCGACCCCGAAGTCCTTCGCTTCGCGGAGCAGGGTCGCGATGTAGGCCGAGTGGAGCAGGGCCTTGGTGGGGATGCAGCCGATGTTGACGCACACCCCTCCGAGCTTGTCCTTCTCGATCAAGGCGGTGCTCATGCCGAGCTGGGCGGAGCGGATCGCGGCGACGTAGCCGGCGGGCCCCCCGCCCAGAATGATGACGTCAAATTGACTTGCCAATTTTCCCCCGTTTACAATAGCATCGCCAGTGGATTCTCCAGCATCTGTTTCAGTGTCTTCAGGAACGTCGCCCCGGTGGCCCCGTCGATCACCCGATGGTCGCAGCTCATGGTGATCCGCATCCGGCGCCCCGACGCGACTTGGCCGTCCACGACCACCGCCTTCGGAACGATGGATCCGATCGCGAGGATCCCCGCCTCCGGCGGATTGATGACGGCCGTGAACTGGTCAATCTCGAACATGCCCAGATTCGAGATGGAGAACGTCGATCCCGTGTACTCGTTGGGCTGGAGCCGGCGGCTGCGGGCCTTTTCCGCGAGCTCTCGCGCCTCCCGACCGATTAGGGCGAGCGACTTGCGATCGGCGTATCGGATTACCGGAGTGATGAGCCCGTCCTCCACCGCCACCGCCATCCCGATGTGCACTTCGTTCCAGTAGCGAATGTGGTCGTCCTGGAACCAGGCGTTACAGGCGCGATGTTTCACGAGCGCCAGCGCCGTCGCCTTGATGATCACGTCGTTGTAGGAGACCTTGCCCTGATCGCCGAGCTGCTGGTTCAGCGCATCCCGGGCGTCGGCTGCGCGCTCCATATCCACTTCGGTCGTAAGGAAGAAGTGGGGAATGGGGCCGAGCGACGTGACCAGTCGCTTGGCGATGGTCTTGCGGATCTGAGTCAGAGGGACGTCTTCGAAGGCCGGTCCTCCCGGAACGACGGCCTGGGAGCGGGGAGCAGGGAGCGGTTCCGTCCGCTCGGCCGTTACTGCGCGGCTCGCGACGGCGGCCGGTGGGGCGGCTTCGAGATCCTTCTTCACGACGCGGCCCCCCGGACCCGAGCCGGTGAGGATCTTCAGGTCCACGCCTTGTTCTCGCGCAATGCGCCTGGCGAGTGGAGAGGCCTTTACTCGTGTGGCGTCGGCCGGTGTTGCACCGGAGGGTACCGCTCCCCGCTCCCCGCTCCCGTCGTCGGGCACCGCTCCCCGCTCTCCGCTCTCGCCATGTAGTCCCGCTCCCTGCTCCCCGCTCCCCGCAAGCGGAGGGGCGGGTGCTCGCGGAGCCCGAGCAGGCGCCGACGCACCTATCGCCTCTCCAGGGCTGGCGATTACCGCCACGACCTTACCCACCGGGACCGTTTGACCCTCCGTGGCGCTCACCTGCCGGAGCACGCCGTCCGCGCGTGCGACCAGCTCCATCACCGCCTTGTCGGTCTCGACCTCGGCCAGGGTATCGCCGGTCTTCACGACGTCACCGTCGCGTTTGTGCCACTTCACCACGCGTCCCTCCTCCATCGTCGGGGAGAGCGCTTCCATGTAGACGTTGGTGGCCACGGGGAAGGGGGGACGGTCAGTCGAGGTACAGCACGCGGCGCGCAGCGGCGACCACGCGCTCGGCGCTCGGCTTCGCCAGGCGCTCGAGCTGCTTGTTGTAGGGCATCGGTACGTCGGCCTGCGTCACCCGCAGCACCGGTGCGTCGAGCTGGTCGAACGCGTCGCGCTGGATGACATCCACGACCTGCGCTCCGATGCCGCAGTGCGGCCATCCCTCCTCGACCACGACCGCGCGGTTGGTGCGCGCCACCGACGCGAGGATGGCCGCTTCGTCGAGCGGGCGCAGCGTGCGAAGGTCGAGTACCTCGGCCGAGACACCCTCGTGCTCGGCGAGCTGCTCGGCGGCCTTGAGCGCGACGCTCACGGTCTTCGAGTGGCACACGATGGTGACGTCCCGGCCCGGCCGCTTCACATCGGCCTGCCCGATGGGCACGACGTGCTCGCCTTCCGGCACATCGCCCTTCAGGTTGTACAGCATCTCGCCCTCGAGCACGATGACCGGGTTGTTGTCACGGATCGCCGACTTGAGCAGGCCCTTCGCGTCGGCCGGCGTCGCGGGCGCCACCACCTTCAGACCCGGGATGTGCGCGAGCCAGGATTCCCATGCCTGGGAGTGCTGCGCGGCAAGCTGGAGTGCGGCGCCGTTCGGTCCCCGAAACACGATGGGGACCGGGATCTGGCCCCCCGATTCGTACAGGATCTTCGCGGCCGAGTTGACGATCTGATCGAGCGCGAGCACCGCGAAGTTCCACGTCATGAACTCGACCACCGGGCGCAGGCCCGCCATGGCGGCCCCCACGCCGATCCCCGCGAAGCCCAACTCCGCGATGGGCGTGTCGACCACGCGCGTCGGCCCGAATTCCTCCAGCAACCCCCGGCTCACCTTGTAGGCGCCCTGATAGACGCCGACCTCCTCGCCGAGGAGAAACACGTCGGGGTCGCGCTGCATCTCCTCGCGCAGCGCCTGATTGAGCGCATCACGGTACGTGAGCGTGGCCATCAATCCACGAGTACGTGGGTGGTGAGCTCGGCGGGGTCGGGGTCCGGGCTCTCGTCCGCAAAGCGGACGGCCTCGTCCACTTCCTTGCGAATCTCGGCGTCGAGGGCGTCGAGGCCGGCCTGATCGAGCACGGCCTCGTCTTTGAGCTTCATCGCGAGCTGGGCGATCGGGTCGCGTTTACGCTGCTCCTCTACCTCCTCTTTGGTGCGATACACGCCGTGCAGAGGATCGGACATCGAGTGACCCATGTACCGGTACGTCCGGACCTCGAGCAGCGTCGGGTGCCCGCGCTTTCGTGCCCGTTCGACGGCCCGACGCGTGGCGTCGTACACCGCAAGCGCATCCATGCCGTCCACCAGCTCCGCCGCCATGTCGTAGCTGCACGCGTGCTCCACCACATCCGTGACGGCGGCGACCCGCTCGAAGGCCGTGCCCATGCCGTAGCGGTTGTTCTCGCAGCAGAAGATCACCGGCAGCTTGTAGACCGAGGCCATGTTGAGTGCTTCGTGGAAGGCGCCGATGTTGACGGCGGCCTCCCCGAAGTAACAGATACAAACCTGATCGCCCCCCCGATAGCGAATCGCGAACCCGAGGCCGGCTGCGAGCGGAATGTGACCGCCGACGATGCCGTGGCCCCCCATGAACCGCCTGCCCGCGTCGAACAGGTGCATCGATCCACCCTTTCCCTTCGAGCACCCGGTCGCCTTTCCGAACAACTCGGCCATCACCGCCCCCGGAGGCACGCCACGTACCAGCGCCTGGCCGTGCTCCCGGTACGAGGAAATCACATAGTCGTCGTCGCGCAACGCGCCGAGCGAGCCGACCGCAACGGCTTCCTGCCCGATGTACAGATGACAGAAGCCGCCGATCTTGCCCAAGGCATAGGCCTCGGCGGCCTTTTCTTCGAAGCGGCGAATGAGGAGCATCTGACGCAGCATCCGCCGCTCCACGTCCGAGGACGCGCTCTGGTTCGTGGACTGTGCGGTCGCGGTGGCCATGACGGTCAGGGGCCGATCAGCGGGACGCGGTCGCGCGCTCGACCTGCTCCCAGGCGTGGTAGCTCGACCGCACGAGCGGGCCCGCCTCCACGTGGCGATAGCCCATCGCGGTGCCGAGGCGGCGCAGCTCGGCGAACTCGTCGGGCCGGTAGTAGCGCGCGATGGGGAGGTGTTGACTCGACGGGCGGAGGTATTGGCCGATGGTCAGGATGTCCACGCCCTGAGTCCGCAGATCGCGCATGGCGACGAGGAGCTCGTCCCACTCTTCACCGAGACCGCAGATGAGTCCCGACTTCGTGAGGAGGCTCGGATCGAGCGCCTTGGCCCGGCGCAGCAGCTCCAGGGCTCGCGGATAGCGTCCGCCCGGCCGCGCCAGGCGGTACAACCGCTCGACCGTTTCGAGATTGTGATTCAGGATATCGGGCTTCGCGTCGACGACGATGCCCAGGGCTCGTTCGCTGCCCTTGAAGTCGGGGATGAGTACCTCGACGGACGTGCCGGGTGTGCGTGCCCGAATCTCGGCGATCGCGGCCGCGAAGATCTCGGCGCCGCCGTTCGGCAGGTCGTCCCGATCCACGCTCGTGATGACGACGTGCCGCAAGCCCATCCGCTCCACCGCGGTGGCGAGCCGGGCGGGCTCATCCCGGTCGAGCGCGGCAGGCGTCCCGTGGGCGACGGCGCAATACGCACAGTTCCGAGTGCAGACGTCGCCCAGGATCATGAACGTCGCCGCGCGGTGCTCCCAGCACTCCCCGATGTTCGGGCAGTGGGCCTCTTCGCAGACCGTGTGCAGCGCCAGATCCCGCATCAGATGCTTGAGCTCGGAGTAATTCGGCCCTCCCGGGGCCGGTACCTTGAGCCATGCGGGTTTACGGGCGGCGAGCTGGGTGAGCGTTGTAGCCATGAAGAATGGGAAGATAGCGGAGCCGGAGAGGTGGCAAAAGACCGAAATTCAACTGGACGGTTGATCGCCGGCTGGCCGCTGTTTCAGGCGACGCAGCTCGTCCTCCAGCTCTGTGGTCGTGGACAACAGCCCGTCCGCAATGTCGGCGAGCTCCTCGGCGTCGCGCCACTGGCGTTCCAGCTCAGCGACTTCCGCGCGCTCGTCCACCGCCATCTCGAGGGCCAGGCGCCGCTCGGGCGCGAGGCTCCGGAGGGTGAGCTCGCGGCGGGCGACGTCGCGAATCAGCTGCTCGGGTCCTCCGGCCCCGGCAACCAGGCGCGCCGCGTCCTCCACGCGCTGTCGGCCCGCGCGAGCGAGCGCCAGGTAGGTCAACCCCTGTCGCAAGGCCAGCTGCGCGTCGCGCCCCACGAGCATCGCACCTTCGGCGTGGCAGCTGGGGCAGCTCAAGATCAGGGCGACATCCGACTGGGCTTGCCCGACTACGCGCGCGTACGCGACGTGCCGGGCGCGGAGCTCGAGCAC
>DASZCN010000028.1:0-60263 GCA_035943095.1 Gemmatimonadales bacterium
TTGCCCACCGCGTCGCGACGGTTGCCCCTCGCCTTGCGGAGCGCCTTCTCGAGCACGCGGAAGCGCGTGGGATGCAGGTAATGGAACCCCAGGTCCTCGAGCTCGTAGTAGAGCGAGATCAATCCCAGGCGGTTGGCGATCGGCGCGTAGATGTCGAGGGTCTCGCGGGCGATCCGCTCCTGCTTCTCCGGCGGCACCGCCTCGAGGGTGCGCATGTTGTGCAGGCGGTCGGCGAGCTTGATGATGATCACCCGCGCATCTTTCGCGACCGAGAGCAGCAGCTTGCGGTAGTTTTCCGCCTGCTCCTCCGCCGTCGACCGGAAGGTGAGGGTCGACAGTTTCGTGAGCCCGTCCACCAGCTCTGCGACCTCGGGACCGAACGTGCCGCGAATGTCCTCGATCGAGACGTCGGAGTCTTCGACCACGTCGTGCAGCAGCGCGGCCGCGATCGTGATCGAGTCCATTTGTTGCTCGGCAAGAATGGTCGCCACGGCCACCGAGTGCGACACGTAGTCGTCCCCCGATTGCCGCTTCTGGCCGCGATGCGCCTGGGCGCTCATCCGGTACGCGCGCGACAGCAGGTCGAGATCGAGACGGTCGCGCTGCTGCGCGACCGCCCGGGCGAGCTCGGGCGCGAGCAGGGGGGCGGTGCTGGTCACGAATGGAGGATGGCGAACGGCGGGGGCCTAGTCAACGCGGGGTACCCGGTTGCGGCACCTACCCTTACAGCAGCCCCGCCTCTGCGAAGCTCAAGTACCGGTCCCCACCCACGATCACATGGTCGTAGACCGGCACGTCGAGTAGGCGTCCCGCGTCCACGAGCTGGCGCGTCACCGACCGGTCGTCCGCCGAGGGCGTGGGATCTCCGCTCGGGTGGTTATGCACGACGATGATCCCGGCGGCCGCCTCGGCGATCGCCGCCCGGAATACCTCCCGCGGGTGCACCAGGGAGCTGTTGAGGATCCCTCTCGTGATCAGCAAGTCGCCCAGGACCTGGCTCTGGCTGCCAAGGGCGAGGACGTGGAACTCCTCGACCGCCAGGTCGCGGAAGCGGGGCGCATAGAAGCGCCGCACGTCGGCCGGGCCGCGGATGCGCTCAGGGGGTGGCTCCTGCTCAGCGCTCACCCGTCGTCCGAGCTCGAGCGCCGCCGCGACGCGCGCCGCCTTGCCGCGCCCCACACCCGGCACGAGCGCCAGCTCGGCAGAGGGCCTGCCGGCCAGGCGGCGCAACGAGCCATCCACCCGGGCGAGCACCGCACCGGCCACCGCGAGCGCGTCCTGCCCCGCGCACCCCGTCCCGAGCAGGATCGCGAGCAGCTCCTGCCCCGTCAGCGCGGAGGGACCGATGCTCCACAATCGCTCCCGCGGGCGGTCGCGCTCGGCATGTTCGGACAGGCGCAGCGGCATGCCCGGCAAGCTAGAGGGCGGTCGACGGGCGGCGCGTACCCGAAAACGCCGTAGGGGCGCAGCATGCTGCGCCCCTACTGGCCGACTCTCCAACCGTCCGACCGCCCCGCTATATGCCTGCTCCGTGACACTTCTTGAACTTCTTGCCGCTGCCGCACGGGCACGGGTCGTTGCGACCGACGTCGGCGTATGGATTCGACGCGGCGACGCTCGCGCCGACCGGCGCCGGACGGGACGCTCCCGTCGCCTCACCGCTCACGAGCCCGTCGGCCGCCGCCTTGCTCGCGACCATTGGCGTGGGACGACGTGGTGCCGACCCCCGCACGAGACCACCCCCGGGACCACCAAGCGGCCTGCCGCCGGCCGGGCCGGTCGCGGTCCCGCCCCGGGGGGGCGGGGGCGGCGCGATTTCAATCTGCAGTTTGAGCCAGCGCTCGGCGAAGGTCACGTGGAGGTCGTGCATCAGGCCGACGAACATGTCGTAGGCCTCGTGCTTGTATTCGATCAAGGGGTCCTTCTGACCCCAGGCGCGGTACTGGATCGCCGCTCGCAGCTGGTCGAGATCGTACAGGTGATCCTTCCACTGCTCGTCGATCACCGCCGACATGGTATGGGACAGCAGTTGACCGCCGATGTTCACGGCACCGACTTTCGCCTCGACCTCCCGGAAGTACTCGAGCTTCGCCTCGAAAGCTGCCCGCCCCGCCTGCTGCGCGACCCGCACCAACTCTTCGCGGTTCTGGATCTTTGCGGGATTGGTGACATCCGGCACCGAGATCAGGAACTTGAGGAGGAATTCGGTCTCGATCAGTTCGCGGTCCCACTGGTGCGCATCCTTCGCCGTCCCGATCAGCTCATCGGCGAGCTCCTCCACCGCCTGTTCGATCATGCGAAGCGCTTCCGCCTTGAGCTCCTCCCCGCCCTCGAGCGCGAACAGGCGCAGGGAGTAGATGACTTCGCGCTGCTGATTCATCACGTCGTCGTACTCGAGCAGCCGCTTGCGTGCCTGGAAGTTCTGCAGCTCGACCCGCTTCTGAGCCTGCCCGATGGCGCCCGTGACCCACGGATGCGTGATGACTTCATTTTCCTCGGCGCCGGTGCGGTCCATCCAGCGAGCGATGCGGTCCGAACCGAACAGCCGCATCAGGTCGTCCTCGAGCGAGAGGAAGAACACGCTCTGCCCCGGATCTCCCTGGCGCCCGGAGCGACCGCGCAGCTGTCGGTCGATCCGCCGAGCTTCGTGTCGCTCCGTCCCGATGATCACCAGCCCGCACGGCGGATCCTCGTTACATGCGCGCCGCTTGATCTCCTCGGGCGTGAGATCGGGGCGCTCGATCTGCTGCCCGAACGGTGCCTGGTGCGCCGTGATGCCGCACACTTGGCACTGCTTTACGCCGGGACCGAGCTTGATGTCGGTCCCGCGGCCCGCCATGTTCGTGGCGATCGTGATCGCGCCCGGCTGGCCTGCCTGTGCCACGATCTCCGCTTCGCGCTGGTGGTACTTCGCGTTCAGCACCTCGTGCCGGAAGCCGCGCCGCTTGAGCATGCGCGACAGCGTCTCGGACACGTCCACGTTGACCGTGCCGACCAGGACGGGCAGACCACGCCCGTGCTGGCGCTCCACTTCGTCCAGGATCGCGTTGTATTTCTCCCGGCGCGTCTTGTAGATGAGGTCATGCTTGTCGACCCGACGCACCGGCCGGTTGGTGGGGATGACGACGACCTCGAGCTTGTAGATCTGGTAGAACTCGGTCTCCTCGGTCTCGGCCGTCCCCGTCATGCCAGCGAGCTTGTCGTACATCCGGAAGTAGTTCTGGATGGTGATCGTCGCGAGCGTTTGGGTCTCTTCCTGGACGGCGACACTCTCCTTCGCTTCGACCGCCTGGTGTAGCCCCTCGGACCACCGACGTCCGTGCATGAGCCGACCGGTGAACTCGTCCACGATCAGAACCTTCCCCTCCTGCACCACGTAATCCACGTCCTTTTCGTACAGGGCGTGCGCCCGCAGCAACGCGTGGATGATGTGGAGGGTCTCGCTCTTCTGCGCGTACTCACTCTCGACCTCGCGCCGGCGCTCCACCTTCTCCTTGGGGGAGAGCTGGTCGTCGTGCTCGATCTCGTGCACGGCGTGGGAGATATCCGGCACCACGAACAGATTGGGGTCCTGCGGCGACATCGTCTCCACGCCCTTCTCGGTGAGGTGCACCGAGTGGCCACGTTCGTCGAGGACGAAGTACAGCTCATCCTCGATGTGGCGCAATTTCTGCTCGCGGGCGGGGAGCTTGCGGTCCGCCAGGACGTCGAGCTCCACCCGCTGCACCTGCACCTTGACCCCGGGCTCCTGCAGCAGCTTCAGCAGCTTCTTGTTCTTCGGCGCCCCCAGCTGCGCCTGATACAACAGCGTCGCGCCGTCGTACGCGGTTTTGGCGTCCCCGATGAGGGGTTCGGCCTTCGCGATCAGATCGTTCACGACGGCCGTCTGCCGCCGCACGAGCTGCACCACTTGGGCGTTGAACTGCGCGTACTTCTCGTCCGACTCGCTACCGACGGGACCGGAGATGATGAGCGGGGTCCGCGCCTCATCGATCAGGATCGAGTCCACCTCGTCGATGATCGCGAAGGCATGGCCGCGCTGCACCCGGAGGTCGAGTGTCGGGACCATGTTATCGCGCAGGTAATCGAAGCCGAACTCGTTGTTCGTGCCGTACGTGATATCGCAGAGATAGGCGGCCCGGCGCTCGGGCGTGGACGGCTCCGTGTCGTCGATGCAGCCGACGGTGAGGCCCAACCAGGCGAACAGGTGACCCATCCACTGCGAATCGCGGCGAGCGAGGTAGTTGTTGACCGTGACCAAATGCGCGCCCCGGCCGGCCAGCGCGTTGAGATACAGTGGCAAGGTGGCAACGAGGGTCTTGCCTTCACCCGTCGCCATCTCCGCGATCTTACCCTCGTGCAGCGCGATGCCGCCGATGAGCTGGACGTCGTACGGCACCATGTCCCACTTGAGTGCGTGGCCCGTGACCACAACCTCGCTTCCCATGAGGCGACGGCATGCCTCGCGCACTGTGGCGAACGCTTCGGGCAGCACCTCGCTCAGCCCGGCCTGCAGCGCTTTGACGTACGCCGCCTCCGCCTGGGAGAGCTTGGTGCTCAACTCCTGGCGCTGCTCCGCGTCCGGGCAGTCGTGCTTTTCCTTCTTGAGGCGCTCGACCTCCGCCGCCAACTGTCCCGTGCGCTCGGCGATGAGCCCGCGGAGCTTGGGCGTCTGGCCCTGCACCTCCCCGTCGGACAGCCCTTTGAGCCGCTCCTCGTGCCGATGAATCTCATCCACGACAGGGCGGACCCGTTTCAGCTCGCGCTGAAACCGGGTACCGACGATCTTGGTGAACCAATCCTTGAGGACCATCAACCCTCTATTCGCGATACAGCCCGTGTGCGGCGATGTACTCGCGGACCGCCTCGGGCACCAGATAGCGGATGGAGCGACCCTGTCGCACGCGCTCCCGAATCATCGTGGCCGACACGTCGATCGCCGGCACCTCGACCACGCGCCGAATGGCGGGGTGCCGGGCGAGCGGGGTCCCCGGCCGGGCGAAGACGACGATGTCCGCGAGCTCGGGGAGCGCCTCCACCTCGTACCACGCGCCCAGGTCACGGGCCGCGTCCGCCCCTAGCAACAACGTGAAACGGTTCCCGTCCCCCCCCCCTCCGCCCGTCTCCGCCGCCCGCGCCGCGAGCGCGCGCAGGGTGCGGACGGTGTAGGACGGGGCCGCGAGGCCCACCTCGATCGGCTCGACGCCGAGTCGCGGATTCCCAGCGACGCCGAGCTCGAGCATACGGACCCGCTGCTCCGGCGTGGCCACGTGAGCCGCCCGCTTGAACGGCTGCTCCCGGGCCGGAAGAAATCGCACCGTGGCGCCCAGCGCCTCCCCCGCCGCCTCCGCCGCCACCAGGTGGCCGACGTGCACGGGATCGAAGGAGCCGCCGAACAGAGCCTCCACGCGCGATCAGGAAGGCGCGGCGGCGCTCGAGTCGGCCGGACAAGATTTGTCGAGACCTTCGGTCTGGGGGAAAAAGCGCCGCAGGTGCTCGCACGTCTCCTTGAGCTCATCGGCATAGCCGATCGCCCGGTAGCTATCGACCAGCCGCATCAAGGCGTCGGGAACGCGCTCGGTCCCCGAGTAGTTGGCGATCACATCCTTGAAGTAGATGATTCCGGAATCAAAGGCGCGACGCTTGAAGTAAAACATGCCGTTCTTGTAGTCCTTCTGGGAGAACCATTCGCGCAGCTGTTGCACGTGGACCTGCCCCCGCGCCGCCGCGTCCGTCCCCGGGTAGCGTCCCCCGAGCTCCTGGTAGATGGCGAGGGCCGACTCGCCGTAGGAGGGATCGAGCTCGGGGTCCTTCCAAAGCCGCAGATTGGCGTCGCCGGCGCGCAGCAACGCCAAGGCGGCGTAGTCGCTCGTGGGAAACTGGTCCGCGACCTGGCGGAAGTCGTGGGCCGCCTGCACCCGGTCCCCGGTCTGGAAGTAGCATTCCGCCAGATCGTATTGCACCTCGGCCATCTCGGGCTGGGTGGGCCCGATCTCGTAGGTGAGTCGCCGGAACAGCACCAATGCCTTGTTGAACTTTCCGGCGCGGAAGAGCGCGCGGGCTTGCGCCAGCTCGGCGACGGGATCCGGCGCCGGGATCACGCGCGGGCCGTGGTGGCACGCGACGCTGGTGGCGGCGATCGCGATCAGGCACAGGCGACGCATGTGCTTCACGGTTGTTTTGGCGGGGCCGACGAGGGTGCGTCCGCCTTCCCCAGCGCGTTGATCTTCTCCTGCGCCCGCTGCATGATCGTGTCTCCTGGCGTACCGCCGGTCAGCGCCTGCTGATAGCTGTCGAGGGCCGCGGCAACATCGCCCTGAGCCAGCTTCGCGTCGCCCAAGCCGAGGAACGCGCCGCGCACGACATCGGCCGGCGCTCCCGGCGCGGTGGCGCGCCGGAACCAGTCCTCCGCCTCGGCCGGCTTGCCGCCGTCCAGCAGGCGCTGGCCCTCGACGAGCGAACAGAGGCCCAATCCCTCGCGCGCCCCGTCCGCCACCGCCGGCTCGCGCTGCCGCCGGATGACGCCCTCGAAGACGGGGACCGCCGTCGCGCAGTCCCGCGCCCGCACGGCGCTCATCCCGTACACGTAGAGCAGCGAGTCGGCGACGCGGGCGTCCCCCGCGGCGGCGGCGGCCGCCGGCAACAACGCCAACGCGCCCGCCGTGTCCCCACGGTCGGCCGCATCGAGGGCGGCGAGACGGGCGTAGCGACCGAGCGGCCGGCCCGGCGCTACGGTCCGGAGGCCGGCGAGGCCCCGCGCCGCGTCGCTCCGATCGCTGGCGGCGAGCGCCGCCCGGGCGACGCGCTCCAGGCCGTCGGCCGCCTCCCCCGCCCGGGACCGGTCCTGGCCGAGCGCGATGTACGCGTCCACGGCCGTAGAAAATTCGCCGACATGTAGGGCAGCGGCGCCCGTCTTCGCGTTGAGATTCCCGCTCGAGGGATCCACCTTGAGACCGAGCTCATACTCCGCGAGCGCATCGCGGTAGGCTCCGGCGGCGTACCCGCGGTCGCCCAGCTCCTCGTGATCCGCGGCGCTCGGCTGGCACGCGAGCCCCACCACCACGCCCAGCGTCACCCAGCGCCTCACGATTTCTTCTTCCGGCCGCCGCTTCCGTCTCCGCGCCCGCTGTCCGGCCGAGGCTGGGCCGCGGCCTCGCGGTCGCCCGACGCAGCGCCCGACAGGGCCATCGAGACCGCCGTGTCGTTCCGCGCCAGCATGGCGAGATAGGCTTCCACTCTCGGATCCTCCGGCCGGCGTTCGCGACAGTCCTCCCACACGGCCTTCGCGGCAAGCCCGTCCCCGGCGAGGTAGCAGGCGAGCCCGAGCATCGCGGCGGCATCGAGGTACGTTGGACGCGCCCGCACGATGATCTCGAAATGCTCGCGCGCATCGAGGGCCCGGCCCGCCTCGAGCAGCATGCGCCCCAACTTATACCGTAGATCGTGAAAGGCGGGGCCGAGCGCCAGCGCCGCGTGGTATTGCTCGATCGCGCGCCCAAGACCACCGGCTTCGAGGTACGCGTCGCCCAGATGGGCGTGTTGATTCGCCAGTTTGGCGGCCACGTGCGACGCGAATCCCTGGCGCGGCTCACCGCCCACCTGCGCCGCCCGCCGGAACGCGGCATCGGCCTCCGCTTCGCGCCCGAGCTCGTTCAGGACGATCGCCCGGTGCACGAGCGCCTCCACGTACTGGGGGTTCAGCGCGAGCGCGCGGTCGAGCTGGGCCAACGCCGGCTCGGACTGCCCGACGAGGCTATAGGACAGGCCGAGGAGGTGGTGCGCGTCGGCAAACGCACGGCCGGTCGCGACCACTTCCTCCAGGAGGTGGATCGCCCCGTAATAGTCCTGCAGCTGAAATCGTTCTCGAGCCTGTCCGACGAGATGCTCAGGGCTCACGTCCATGGGTCGCCTCGTACCAGCGCACGAATTGTCGAATGCCTTCCTCGATGCCCACGGTGGGCCGATACCCCAGCTCGCGCTCGGCGCGGCACAGGTCGGCCGCCGTCAGCCGCACGTCACCCGGCTGGTCGCCGTGGCGTTCGATGCGCACCTCGCGCCGCAGGGTCCGTCCGATCAGATCGATCAGCCGGTCGAGCCGCACGCGCTCCCCACCGCCGATGTTGATGGGCTCCGCCACCCCGGCGGGCCTGGGCCGACTGGTCCATTCCACCGCCGAGAGGACACCATCCACGCAGTCCGTAATATAGGTATAGTCCCGCTCGCTCGACCCGTCGCCGTGCATGCGGACCGGCTGTCCCCCGGCGATCAATCGGGTGAACCGATGGATTGCCAGATCGGGCCGCTGGCGTGGGCCGTATACGGTGAAGAATCGCAGGCAGGCGATCTGAAGACCATAGAGATGCGCGAAGGCCCGGGCCATGAGCTCACCGGCCCGTTTGCTGGCGGCGTAGGGCGAAATCGGCCACGCCGCCGGCGCATCTTCCGCGAAGGGCGCCGGGGTGGCGTCCCCGTACACCGAGGACGAGGAGCCGAACACGATGCGCCGGATGCCCGCGCGCCGGGCGGCTTCGAACACGCGCACGGTGCCGGTCACGTTGGTCTCGCTGTAGGAGGCGGGGTCCTCCAGGGAGGGGCGCACGCCCGGGCGCGCGGCCAGGTGCAGCACGACCGACACACCGTCGAGCGGCAGGGCGTCGCGCACGATGTCCGCCTCGACGAAGCGAAACCCGGCCGTGCGCCGCAGCCCTTCCAGATTTCGTTCCTTCACCGCGCGAGCGTAGAACGGGTCGAAGCTGTCGAGGCCCACGACCTCGTCACCGCGGGCCAGCAGCGCTTCGCACACGTGCGAGCCGATGAAGCCGGCGGCGCCCGTGACGAGGATCCGGGGGGGGGCGCTCACCCGAGCAGGCCGCGGAAGTATTCGATGGTGCGGCGCAGCCCTTCCTCGAGCGATACCTTCGGCTCCCAGCCCAGCGTCTCCCGGGCGCGCTGGATGTCCGGTTGGCGGACCTTGGGATCGTCGGTGGGAAGCGGCTCGACCGTAAAGGAGCTGGCGCTGCCGGTGAGCCTCAGCACGAGGTCGCCCAGCTGCCGCACGGTGAACTCGTGGGGGTTCCCGATGTTGGTCGGCTCCGGGCCTCCGCGCTCGAACAGGCGCACGATCCCTTCGACGAGGTCATCGACGTAACAGAACGAGCGGGTCTGCGAGCCGTCGCCGTACATGGTGAGCGGCTCGCCCTTCAGCGCCTGGACGATGAAGTTCGAGACGACGCGCCCGTCGTGCGGGCGCATGCGGGGGCCGTACGTGTTGAAGATCCGGACGATCCGCGTGTCGAGCTCGTGGGCGCGATGATAGGCCATGGTCAGGGCTTCGGCGAACCGCTTGGCCTCGTCGTACACGCCACGGGGTCCGACCGGGTTCACGTTCCCCCAGTAGCTCTCCGGCTGGGGGTGGACGAGCGGGTCACCGTACACCTCGGAGGTCGAGGCGAGCAGCAAGCGCGCCCCCTTCGCTTTCGCCAGGCCGAGCGCCTTGTGGGTACCGAGCGACCCGACCTTCAACGTCTGGATCGGCAGCTCGAGGTAATCGACGGGGCTCGCGGGGCTGGCGAAGTGGAATACGCCTTCAAGTGGCCCCTGGACCTCGATGAAGTTCGCGACGTCGTGGAGGACGAACTGAAAGTTGGGGTGGCTCTTGAGATGATCGAGGTTGGTTTTGTTCCCGGTGCTGAAGTTATCCATTCCGACCACGCGGTGGCCGAGGGCGAGCAGTCGGTCGCAGAGGTGCGAGCCGAGAAACCCGGCGGCGCCGGTTACGAGGACGCGCATGCCACAGGGCGCCCGATGCTCTCATAGATGAATCCCAGACGTGCCATCCGCTGTGGATCGTAGAGGTTGCGCCCGTCCACGATCAGGGAGCGCGACAGCGCGCGTTTGATGCGGTCGAAGTCGGGGTTTCGGTACTCGAGCCATTCCGTTACGATGGCGAGCGCGGCCGCACCCTCCACGGCCCCATAGGCGTTGGCAGCGTAGGTGACGCGGTCGCCGAGATGGCGGCGGGCGGACGCTGCGGCGGCGGGGTCGTGTACCCGCACGCGCGCGCCCGCGGCCAGAAGCTGCTCCACCAACACGAGCGCCGGGCTCTCCCGTACGTCGTCCGTCTCCGCTTTGAACGCCAGTCCCCACACGCCGATCGTGGCCCCGCGCAGGTCGGAGCCCAGCCGCCGCTCGAGCTTCTCGAAGAGGACCCGTTTCTGCCGCTCGTTCGCCGCCTCGACCGCCTGAAGGATGTCGAGCTGGACTCCACGGTCCTGCCCCGTGCGAACCAGGGCCTTCACGTCCTTCGGAAAGCACGATCCCCCGTACCCCGGCCCGGGAAACAGGAACGCCGGCCCGATCCGCCGGTCGGACCCGATCCCCTTCCGGACGAGCGTGACGTCCGCACCGACGGCATCGCACAGGCGCGCGACCTGGTTCATGAACGAAATGCGCGTGGCCAGCATCGCGTTCGCCGCGTACTTGGTCATTTCTGCCGACGGCAGGTCCATGAAGATGATCGGGTTGCCGGTCCGGACGAACGGGGCGTACAGCTGGCTGATCACGTCGGCGGCGTCCGGTGAGTCCACCCCCACCACCACGCGATCGGGCTTCATGAAGTCCTCGACCGCGGCCCCTTCCTTGAGAAACTCGGGGTTGGCGCAGACCTGAAACGGGGTCTTGGTGTGCTTGGCAATCTCGGCGCGAACCCGCTCGGCGGTGCCGACCGGGACGGTACTCTTTGTGACCACCAGCTTCGACCGGTTCATGTGCTGTCCGATCGTGCGCGCGACACCGAGCACGTGCTGCAGGTCCGCCGACCCGTCCTCGTCGGGCGGCGTACCGACGGCGATGAACACGACGTCGGCGTGCTCGATCGCGCCGCCCACGTCGGTGGTGAACTGGAGCCGCCCGTCCCGCTGGTTGCGAACCACCAGCGGCTCGAGCCCCGGCTCGTGAATCGGCAGTTTGTTCTGCTTGAGGCTGTCGATCTTGGCGACATCCACGTCCGCGCACAGGACGTCGTTGCCCGTTTCGGCAAGGCACGCCCCCGCAACCAACCCCACGTAGCCAGTGCCGACGACGGCGATCTTCACCGAGCCCGGCCCTTACGGCGCGCCTTGTCGAGTGCATTCCGCGTGTCGACGATCACGCGGCCGCACCGCTCCACGAGGGCGTAGTCCACGTCCGTGTGATCTGTGACGACCACGAGGCAGTCGGCCGCGGCGATGGTCTCCGAGCTGAGCGGGAGCGACGTGAGGTCGATGTCTTCCTCCTTAAGCTTCCGCACGTGGGGGTCGTGATACGAGACCACGGCACCGCGTCGCTGTAGCAAGCGAATGACGTCGAGCGCGGGGCTTTCGCGGATATCGCCGACGTCCTTTTTATAAGCGACGCCGAGCACCAGCACTTTGCTGCCCCGCGCGGCCCGTCCCTGCTCGTTCAAGCGGTCGACCACACGGGCTACCCAGTACTCGGGCATCGCGGCGTTGATCTCGCCCGCGAGCTCGATGAAGCGCGTGCGGTAGTTGAGGGTGCGCATCTTCCACGCCAGGTAGTGCGGATCGAGCGGAATGCAGTGGCCGCCGACCCCGGGGCCCGGCATGAACTTCATGAACCCGAACGGCTTCGTCGCTGCGGCCTCGATCACCTCCCACACGTTGACGCCGAGCTTGTCGCACACGATCGCCATTTCGTTGACGAGCCCGATGTTGACGCTGCGGTACGTGTTCTCGAGGATCTTGACGAGCTCGGCCGCTTCGGGGGACGACACCGGCACGAGCGTCTCGATCGCCGGCTCGTAGACGGCGATCGCCACGCGACGGCACTCCTCGGTGATCCCGCCCACGACCTTGGGCGTGTTGTGCGTGTTCCACTGTGGGTTGCCCGGATCCACGCGCTCCGGAGAAAACGCGAGGAAGAAGTCCTCGCCCACCTTGAGTCCGGTGGCTTCGAGCGCCGGCAGCATCAGCTCCCGGGTGGTGCCCGGGTAGGTCGTGGACTCGAGGACGATGAGCTGGCCGCGGCGCAGCGCCTGCTTGACGGAATCGGTCGCGGCGAGCACGTAGCTCACGTCGGGATCTTTCGTCTTCGACAGGGGCGTCGGCACGCAGATGGACACGACGTCCGGCTCGCGCAGTCGGGCCAGGTCCGTGGTCGCCGCGAACAAGCTCGCCTTGACGAATCCCGCCAGTTGCGCGCCCGGCACGTCCTGCACGTGGGAGCGGCCCTGATTCAGGCTATCGACGACGTTCTTGCTGACATCGAACCCCAGGACGTGGAAGCCGGCCCGGGCGAACTCCATCGCCAGCGGGAGACCCACGTATCCCAGGCCGACGATCCCGATCAGGGCGGAGCGATCCTTGGTCTTCGCGACGAGGGCGTCGGCCGCGTTGGCCGCGGTGGCGGGCGCGGTGCTCATAAGGCAACCGGGGCGCCGCCCGCCGACAGGGAGCGGGTCGCCGCGTCGAGCACCTTGACCACGGCCACACCGTCCGCGGCCCCGGCACGCGGAGTCTCGGTGCGCCGGGCGACGCGCACGAAATGGCCGAGCTCGGCGGCGAGCGGCTCGACGTTGGGGATCTTGGGAATGAAGATGTCGCCCTCCCGGATCGACAGCGCTTCGCCGTACGACCCGTACTCGGGCGGACGTTCCACGCCCTTGTCGTAAATCCGGAGCTTCTCGCGCGCCTCCATATCGTCGAACACAACCATTTTCGTCGCTCCCACCACGGTGAGTTTCCGCTCTTTGTGGGGGTCGAGCCAGGATAACTGCACGTGCGCGAGCACGCCGCTCCCGAACTCCATGGTCAGGAACACGACGTCCTCGACTTTCGGCTGCAGGTAGCTCTTCCCGTGCGCGGCGACGCGCACCGGCGCCTCACCAAGCAAGTACAGTGCCACCGACACGTCGTGCGGCCCAAAGCTCCAGAGCGCGTTCTCGTCGGCGCGAACCTGCCCCAGGTTGACGCGAAGCCCGTACAAGTAATAGATGCGGCCCAGCTCCCCGCCCTGCACCAGGGCGCGGAGGCGCTCAACGGCCGGGTGGAATACCAGGAGATGCCCGGCGAGTACGGGCACATCGCGCGTCGCGGCGGCCCGGGCAACGGCCTCCGCGTCGCTGGTGCTCAGGGCGAACGGCTTCTCGACCAAGCAGGGCTTACCGGCCTCGACGCACTGCAGCGCGACCCGGGCATGGGTCGCGGCGGGCGACGCGATCACCACAGCGTCCACCCGACCCAGGAGATCCGCCACGTCGCCGGTGATGTGGACGGCCGGGTATTGCCGGGTCAGCCGCTCCCGCGTCTTCGGATCGGCGTCACACACCGCGGCCAGCTCGGCCTCGGCGAGCGTCGCCACCGTGCGCACGTGGTTCTTCCCCCAGGCGCCGGCACCGATCACACCGACCCGCAGGCGACTCACCGGTAAAACCCGCGGATCGACTCCACGACAAAGCCGATCTGATCGGGCGTGAGCTCGGGATAGATGGGGAGCGAAATGACCTCGCTCGCGGCCCGCTCCGCCTCGGGCAGCCGGCCCCGCTTGTAGCCCAGGTGACGGAAGCAGTTCTGGAGATGGAGCGGCACCGGGTAGTAGACGGCGTTGCCGACCCCATGGCTCTTCAGGTGCACCTGCAACTCGTCACGGCGCTCGACCCGCAGCGTGTACTGATGGAAGATCGGCTCGTTGCAGCTGTCCACGACGGGCGTCCGGACCGGCGCCAACCCGTCGAGCGCCTGAGTATAGGACGCGGCGTGCTCGCGCCGCTTGCTCGACCACGACGCGAGGTGCGGCAGTTTCGCCAGCAGCACGGCCGCCTGCACCGAGTCGAGCCGGGAGTTGGTGCCGATTTCGTCGTGATGGTACTGCTTTGCACCGCCATGCAGCCGCAGCTTGCGAAGACGCTCGGCCGCTGCGTCGTCGGACGTGACCATCATCCCGCCGTCGCCCCAGGCGCCCAGGTTCTTGCTAGGGAAGAAGGAATAGCCCGTCGCCCAGCCCAGCTCGCCCGCCATCCGCCACTCGCCCTCGATGCGGCGGCGCGCCCCGATCGCCTGGGCCGCGTCCTCGACGATCTTGAGACCGTGGGCCCGCGCGATCGGGATCAGGCGCTCGATGGCCGCCATCTGGCCATACAGATGAACGGGCACGATGGCCCGCGTGCGTGGCGTGACCGCCGCCTCCACCGCCCCGGGATCGATGTTGAACGTGCCGGGCTCGATGTCCACGAAGACCGGCGTTCCGCCGGCGTTGTGAATCGCCCCGGCGGTCGCGAAGAACGTGAATGGCGTCGTGATGACCTCGTCCCCGGGCTCGAGCCCGAGCGCCTTGAGCGGCAGGAGCAGCGCGTCCGTTCCGCTGGCGCAGGCGATCCCATGCTTCGCCCGGGCGAGCTGCGCCACCGCGCTCTCGAGCTGTGATACGGGGGGACCCATCACGAATTGCTGCGACTCGATGACCGCCTGCAGGGCGGGCAGGACCTCGTCCTTGATCGCGCGGTATTGCGCCCCGAGGTCCAGTAACGGCACGTTCACGATGTCAGGGATCCGAAAGAGGGGGAGGGAAATTACCCGACCCGGCCGGGCTGGGCAATGCGATGCAACGCGCCGTCGGACTCTTCGTACGTCGCGCCGCAGGTGCCGCATGCCGCGGCGCTACGCGCCACGACCAGACGCTCGCCGCACTGGCACATCCAGCCGACCCGGCGGGCGGGGACGCCGACCATCAGCGCGTAGGGCGGCACGTCGGACGTGACGACCGCGCCGGCCCCGATGAAGGCATATTCGCCGAGGGTCACGCCGCACACGATGGTCGCGTTCGCCCCTATCGAGGCGCCGCGCTTCACGAGCGTGGCCCGGTACTCGTGCTTGCGCGACACGTGACTGCGCGGGTTCATGACGTTGGTGAACACGCAGGACGGCCCGCAGAAGACGTCGTCCTCGAGCGTGACGCCCTCGTAGATCGAGACGTTGTTCTGGATCTTCACGTTGGTGCCGATTCGCGTCCCGGGCATCACGACCACGTTCTGCCCCAGGCTGCACCCCTCGCCGATCACCGCTCCGGGCATTACGTGGCAGAAGTGCCAGATCTTCGTGCCGCGCCCGACGTGTGCGCCATCGTCGACATAGCTGGATTCGTGGACGAAGTAGTCCGCCATCTACGCTCCGATCACCTTGATCTCGAGCTCCAACTCGACGCTGGTCTTCTTCACAACGGTCTTGCGCACGTGGTCGATCACTTTGAGCACGTCGCTCGCCGTCGCGGTGCCCGTATTGACGATGTAATTCGCGTGCAGCGACGAGACCTGGGCGCCGCCGATGGTGAAGCCCTTGAGTCCGCATTCGTCGATCAGCACGCCCGCCGTGCGCGGTCCGCCCGGATTCTTGAAGACCGATCCGGCGCAGGGCTGGTCGAACGGTGTCCCGGCCTTGCGCCAACGGAACAGCCTGGCCTGGAGCTCCTTGAGCTTGGCGGGCGGCTCTTCAATCAGCACCAGCTTCGCCTCGAGCACGATGACGTTGCCCAGGTTCGAGGAGCGGTACTTGAACGAAATCTGCTTGCGCGACACCGGCCGGACTTTGCCCTTGGCATCCATCACCGTCGCTTCGGTGAGCACCTCGGCGAACTCCGCCCCGTGCGCGCCGGCGTTCATATAGACGCCGCCGCCGACGGTGCCCGGAATCCCGATGAAGCGCTCCACGCCCGCGAAGCCGGCTTCGGCCGTTCGCCGCGCGAGCAGCGGCGTCGCCAGCCCGGCCCCGACGATGGCGGTGGCGCCCTTCATCTCGAAGCGGTCGAGACCCTTGCCGATGCGGATAGCGACACCGGGAAAGCCGGCGTCCTTCACCAGGACGTTCGAGCCGAGCCCGAGGGCCACCCAGGGCAGCCCGCGCTCCTGCGCGAGATCGAGGGCCTTGGCGACGTCCTCGGCGTCGGCCGGCTGCACGAGGAAGCGCGCCGGGCCGCCGATCCGGTACGTGGTATGGCGGGCCAGCGGCTCGTTTTCGAGCATCCGGCCGCGAAACTTAGGCTTCGGGGCCGGCGGTGGTGCCGCCGGCTTCACCGCGGGCTTGCCGGCCTTGCCGGTCGCCTTGACCGGCGCCTTCGCTACGTCCGCCCGGCCGGCGTGGGGCTTCCCGCTGGCGCCCTTGCGGCTGCCGGTGGCTGTCTTTCGACTGTCGTTCTTTCGTGCCATTCTTGAAGACTCCTCACGCTACCCGTTCGGCTGCGGAGAGCGATGATCGCGTCGCACGCAGCGCTCGCGGCCGACATCGTTGTCGTGTACGGGACGCGGTGCATCAACGCCGCACGCCGGATCGCGTAATCGTCCGCCTGTGTGAACTTCCCCAGGGGCGTATTGATCAGGAGCTGCACATCCCCGGAAACGATCAAATCGATCGCGTTGGGTCGCCCCTCGTGCACCTTGGCCACGAGCTCCGCCGGCACGCCGCGCGACCGCACGTATCGCGCCGTCCCTTCGGTGGCCACGATGCGGAACCCCATCTCGTGAAACCGCCGCACGATCGGCAGCACCGTGGGCTTGTCCGAATCGTTCACCGTTACGAAAATCGCGCCCTGAAGCGGTAAGCTGCCGTCTGCGGCGATTTGCGCCTTGGCGAACGCCATGCCGAAGCTGTCCGCCAACCCCATGACCTCGCCGGTCGAGCGCATCTCCGGGCCCAGGATGGTATCGACACCAGGCAGCTTCGTGAAGGGGAAGACCGCCTCCTTGACGGCGACCCCGGGCAGCGGAAGGTCATCGGGAACCCCCATTTCGTCCAGGGTGTGCCCGGCCATGACGGCCGCCGCGAGCTTGGCGAGGGGTACCCCGGTCGCCTTGCTCACGAACGGGACCGTCCGGGACGCCCGAGGATTGACCTCCAGGACGTAGACGACGCCGTCCTTGATGGCGTATTGGACGTTGATCAGCCCCACGACGCCGAGCGCCTCCGCGAACGCCTTGGTATAGCGGCGCATCTCCTCGACCTGTCGATCGCCGATCAGGTAAGGCGGCAGCACGCACGCCGAGTCGCCGGAATGGACGCCTGCGTCCTCGATGTGCTGCATGACGCCCCCGATCACGCAACGCTTCCCGTCCGCCAGGGCGTCGACGTCCCCCTCAAACGCATCCTCCAGAAACCGGTCGATCAGCACCGGATGCTCGGGGGCCACGCGCGCCGCCTTCTCGAAGTAATCGCGCAACGAGCCTTCGTCGTACACGATCTCCATGGCCCGACCGCCCAGCACGTACGACGGCCGCATCAGCACCGGGAAGCCGATTCGTTCGGCGACCGTGACCGCTTCCGCGACGGACCGGGCGGTGCCGTTCGCCGGCTGGGTGATGCCGAGGCGGTCGGCCAGGGCCTCGAACCGCTCGCGGTCTTCCGCGACGTCGATCGAGTCGGGGGGCGTGCCCAGGATCGCCACGCCGGCCGCTTCGAGCGGCTTGGTCAGCCGCAACGGGGTCTGACCGCCGAGCTGGACCACGACGCCCTTGGGCCGCTCCCAGCGCACGATCTCGAGCACGTCCTCGAGCGTGAGCGGCTCGAAGTACAGCTTGTCCGAGATGTCGAAGTCCGTCGAGACGGTTTCGGGGTTCGAGTTGATCATGATGGTCTTGAGGCCGAGCTCGCGGAACGCCAGGCCCGCCCGCACGCAGCAGTAATCGAACTCGACGCCCTGGCCGATGCGGTTCGGCCCGCTTCCGAGAATCACGACGCCCTCGGCGCCGAACGGTGTGGACTCGTTTTCGGCATCATACGAGCTGTACAGGTAAGGGGTCGCGGAGGGAAACTCGCCGGCGCAGGTGTCGACGGTCTTGTACGCGGGATGCACGTCGAGCCGCCAGCGCGTTTCGCGGATGGCCGCTTCGGTGGTGCCGCGCAGCACGCCCAATTGCTGGTCCGAGAATCCCATGCGCTTCATGCGACGGATCTCCGGGGCGCCCGGCTCGGGGAGCCCCGCGAACCAGCGTTCCGCGTCGAGCAGCTCGTCCATCTGATAGAGGAACCAGGGATCGATCCCGGTCGCCCGCGCGACGTCGTCCACCGAGACGCCGGCGAGCAGGGCGCGCTTGACCTGGAAGATCCGCTCGGGCGTGGGGGTCCGGAGCGCCACGCGGAGATCGTCCGGGCTGTCGCTCAAGAGGCGGTCGTCCGCCAGGGTCTGCCCCACTACCCATCCCGGTCTCCCGCTCTCGAGGGCGCGCAGCCCCTTCTGGAACGCCTCCTTGAACGTGCGCCCGATCGCCATCGCCTCTCCGACGGATTTCATCTGCGTGGTGAGTCGGAAGTCCGCCGTGGGGAACTTCTCGAACGCGAACCGGGGCACCTTCACGACCACATAGTCGAGCACCGGCTCGAAGGAGGCGGGCGTGGTCCGCGTGATGTCGTTCGGGAGCTCGTCCAGCGTGTACCCGACGGCGAGCTTCGTGCCGATGCGTGCGATCGGGAATCCGGTGGCCTTGGACGCGAGGGCGGACGAGCGGGAGACGCGGGGGTTCATCTCGATCACGAGCATCTCGCCGTCCGCCGGGTTGACCGCGAACTGGATATTACACCCGCCCGCCTCGACGCCGATCTCGCGGATGATCGCGATCGCGGCGTCGCGCATGCGCTGGTACTCGCGGTCCGTGAGCGTCATGGCCGGCGCCACGGTGATCGAATCGCCGGTGTGGACGCCCATGGGGTCCACATTCTCGATCGAGCACACGATCACCACGTTGTCCCGATGGTCGCGCATCACCTCGAGCTCGAACTCCTTCCACCCGAGGACGCTCTGCTCGATCAGCGTGGTGTGCACCGGTGACAGCTCGAGCGCCCGCTCGACCAGCTCCTCGAGCTCGGCGCGATTGTACGCGACGCCCCCGCCCGTGCCGCCGAGCGTGAACGACGGCCGGATGATCGCCGGGTATCCCGTCTCCGACGCCTGCGCGAGCGCGTCCGCGATCGTTCCGACGGTCCGACCCACCGGCGTCGCCAGGCGGATCCGCCGCATCGCGGCGGCGAATTCCGCGCGATCCTCCGCCATCTGTATCGCGCGGGCGTTCGCCCCGATCAGCTGCACGCCGAACCGCTCGAGCGTGCCGTCCTTGGCGAGGGCCATCGCGACGTTCAGGGCCGTCTGCCCGCCCATGGTGGGGAGCAGGGCATCGGGACGCTCGCGCTCGATCACGCGCCGCACCCACTCCGGCGTCACCGGCTCGACGTATGTCCGGTCCGCCAGCTCGGGATCCGTCATGATCGTCGCGGGATTCGAGTTCACGAGCACCACCCGGTAGCCTTCCTCTTTGAGGGCCTTCACCGCCTGGGTGCCGGAGTAATCGAATTCGGCGGCCTGGCCGATCACGATCGGCCCGGATCCGATGAGCAGGATGCTGCGCAGATCAGTCCGCTTGGGCATCGAGCACATCCCGGAGCGTGGCGTTCAGGTCATAGCGCGGCGCCCAGCCGGTGGCGGCGCAGAGCTTCGACGCGTCGCCCACCAAGTGGAGTACGTCGCCGCCCCGCATGAGATCCGGGTCCGCTTCGGGGATGGGGCGAACCCCGATCAAGGCGGACAGGCGATCGAACAGCTCCTCGAGCGACACCGCCTGCCCCGACGCGACATTGTACGTCTCGCCGGGCTGCCCTTTCACGAGCAGACGCGCGTAGGCGTCGACGACGTCCCGTACGTGCAGGAACTCCCGGACCGGCTCGAGATTGCCCACCTTGACCACCGGTGCCCCGATGCGCTTCGCGGCCCGCAGCCGCTCGGCGAACGCGGGAACCACGAACCGCGCATCCTGGCCCGGGCCCGTGTGCGCGAAGGCGCGGGTGACCACCACGCGCAGGCCGGTTCGCCGCCACGCCTCCAGGGCCGCAATCTCCTCACCCGCCTTGCTCGCCGCATAGGGAGACGAGGGTGCAATCGGGTCGGTTTCGCGCCGCGGCCCGGGCTTGTCAGAGGGGCCATACACCTCCGCGGTCGACGTGACGAGCACGAGGGGATCGGCCCGCCCGTTGCGCCGGGCCTGGCCGAGCACCTGCACCATGCGCGCGGTGCCCGCCGCGTTCACGTTCCATGCGAAGCCCGGATCCCGCGTCGCATCGCTGCTCGACGACACGGCGGCGAGGTGCACCACCGCGTCGTAGGGGAGATCGACGCACGCACGGACCGACTCGGCGTCCGTGAGCTCGAGCGGGAGCCAACGGACCTGGGCGTGCTCTTCGGGAGTCAGGTCACCCCCGGGAGCGACCGGAGCCGCGCCCTGGCCCGGTCGAACGGCGCCGTAGACCTCGCGGCCGTCCGCGAGCAACCGGCGGATCAACCAACGGCCCACGAACCCGTCGGCCCCCGTCACGAGCACTTTCACGACACCCGCTCCAGGTCTGCGTCGACCATCATGCGCACCAAGTCCGCGAAGCTGGTCTGCGGCGTCCAACCGAGGTCACGCCTGGCCTTGGACGGGTCTGCCTGCAGCAGGTCGACCTCGGCCGGCCGGACGAATCGCGGATCGACCTTGACGTGCCGCTTCCAGTCGAGCTCCGCATGCGCGAACGCCACTTCACACAGCTCGCGCACCGAGTGTGTCTCGCCGGTCCCGATGACGAAATCGACCGGCTTGGGCTGTTGCAGCATGCGCCACATGGCGTCCACGTAGTCCCCCGCAAATCCCCAGTCACGGCGAGCATCGAGGTTACCGAGCTCCAGCTCGCGGCTCTTTCCCCTCACGATCCGGGCCACCCCGTGGCTCACCTTGCGGGTCACGAACTCGAGCCCGCGGCGCGGGGACTCGTGATTGAAGAGAATCCCGCTGACCGCGTGCAGGCCGTACGATTCGCGGTAGTTCACCGTGATCCAGTGACCGTAGACCTTGGCGACGCCGTAGGGCGACCGCGGGTAGAACGGCGTGGTCTCGCGCTGCGGGGTCTCCTGCGCCTTGCCGAACATCTCTGACGAGCTCGCCTGGTAGAAACGTGCCGCCGGGTGCGCGAGTCGCACCGCTTCGAGGAGCCGCGTGACGCCCAGGGCGGTGAACTCTCCCGTAAGCACGGGCTGGGCCCAGGACGTGGGCACGAAGCTCTGAGCCGCGAGATTGTAGACCTCGTCGGGCTTGGCATCACGCACCACCGAGGTGAGGGAGTGCTGGTCCAGGAGATCGGCCGGCACGATGTGTACGCGATCGAGCAGGTGCCCGATGCGCTCGTAGGAGTCGTGCGATGTGCGGCGAACGACGCCGACGACCTCGTACCCCTTCCCGAGTAACAGCTCCGCCAGGTATGAGCCGTCCTGTCCCGTGATCCCGGTGATGAGCGCGGTGCGGCGGGGTTGCCCCACGTCCTTGGCCGGTTTAGGTTTAGGCCGCTTTTCCCCGCCCCGACGGGCGCGGTCATGCTTCTGGGCGCTCATTCCTCAGTCGGACAGGTCCATGGCTCGAGTCTGCGACATCTGTGGCAAGGGCCCCATCACGGGGCACAACGTCAGCCACGCGAACAATAAGACCAACCGGCGCTGGTACCCCAACCTGCAGCGGGTGCGTGCCGTCGTAAACGGTACCACGCGTCGCCTCCGGGTCTGCACGCGCTGCCTCAAGTCGAACCGCGTCACGAAGGCGGCGTAACGAAAAAGGGGACCGATGGTCCCCCGTCACTGTCTCGCGGGCCCCCCTGCGCCCCCTGCTCCCCCGCCCGCCCCCGCCGTCACTCACCCAGCAGTTCGATGCGCGCTACGTCGGCGCCGTCACCCGTGCGGTGACCGAGTTTAATGATGCGCGTATAGCCGCCTGGCCGCGCCGCGAAGCGGGGTCCCAGATCCTTGAACAAGCGGTGGGTCACGTCGCGATCCTTGAGTCGGCGCTCTACCAGACGCCGCGCGTGCAGGTCGCCACGGCGCGCGAGGGTGATCAGCCGCTCCGCGTAGGGGCGCAGCTCCTTCGCCTTGGCCTCGGTGGTCACGATCTTGTCGTGCCGGAAGAGGCTGGTCGCGAGATTCGCCAGCAGCGCTTTCTTGTGGCTCGCGGTGCGCGAGAGCTGCCGGCCCTTCGCCCGATGCCGCATTACTCCTCGTTCCCTTCGCTCGCCTGGGCCTGTGGGGGCATGCCGGGATCGAGGACCTTCCACTCGTCCTGGGTCTCTTCGAACTTCATCGCGAAGTTGAGCCCTTCGCGTCGGAGCAGCTCGGCGATCTCCCCGAGCGCCTTTTCGCCGACGTTTTTCACCTTGAGGAGATCTTCCTCCCGATACTGCACGAGGTCGCCGAGAGTGCGAATGTTCGAGTTCTTGAGGGAGTTGACCGACCGCACCGACAGACCCACCTCGTCGATCGAGCGGGCCAGGACCTCCCGCAACCGGCCCGTGGCGGCGCCACCGTTCCCGGGAGCCTGGGCGGCGACCATCGGCACCTTGCCGAAGTCCACGAAGAAGCGGAAATGCTCCTGCGCCAGGGCCGCCGCGTACGCGACCGCGTCCTCGGGCGAGATGGTCCCGTTGGTTTCGACGGTCAGCGTCAGCCGGTCGTAGTCGGTACGCTGGCCGACGCGCGTCTCCGCCACGGTGAAGTTGGCGCGCCGCACCGGATTGTAGATCGAGTCCACGCGCACGACGTCCACCGGCATGGTGCGGTCGATCGGGTGCTGTTCCGCCTCGACGTACCCGCGACCCTTGTTCACGTACAGCTCACCGCCAATGTCACGATCGTCCTGCACCGTGAACAGGAGCTGGTCCGGATTCACGATGGTCACGGCGCTGTGCGCTTCGATGTCGCGCGCGTACACCGGGCCGGCCTTGTCGTGTTTGACGTGCAGCACGGCCTCGTCGACGTCGGGCGCGAGCACGAGCGTGAGCGCCTTTAGCCGCTGGATGATCTGGTGCACATCTTCGACCACCCCAGGGATGGTCTGGTGCTCGTGGACCACGCCATCCAGCCGGAACGCCCACACGGCGGCGCCGCGGAGCGAGGAGAGCAGCATCCGCCGCAGTGAATTGCCCAGCGTGTAGCCGTAGCCCCGCTCGAGCGGCTGGAGGCGGAACTCGGCGGCATTCGCGTTGTCTTCCCGCTTGGTCATTTCGACCAGGTGCGGGCGAACCAACCCTGTCAAATCGAGAGTCGTCATCACTTGGAATAGAGCTCGACGATTAACTGTTCTTGGGCGGCGATCGGGATGGCGTCGCGGGTGGGCCGCTGGGTCATTTTGCCGAGCGCCTTGTCGGTATCGACCTGAATCCAGGACACGGGCTGCCCTCGCCCGAACTGCTCGAGGGCGAGCTTCACTTGCACCAACTCCCGGCTCGCGTCTGCGAGCTTCACTTCGTCACCCGGGCGAACGCGGAACGAGGGCACGTTCAGGGTCCGACCGTTCACCTGCACGTGGCGGTGCCGGACGAGCTGGCGGGCTTGGCGGCGGGACACGGCGAATCCCATCCGGTATACCAGGTTGTCGAGCCGGCTCTCGAGCGCCACGAGGAGGGCCTCACCGGTCACCCCGGGCTCCTTCAATACGCGATCGAAGATGTTACGGAACTGGCGTTCGGACAGTCCGTAGATCCGCTTGACCTTCTGCTTTTCCCGCAGCTGTCGGGCGTACTCGGAGGCCTTGCGCCGCCGTCCGGACGACTGGCCATGCTGGCCGGGCGCGTACGCGCGACGCTCGACGGCGCACTTCTCGGTCAAACACCGCGTCCCCTTGAGGAACAGCTTCGTTCCCTCGCGGCGGCACAGTTTGCAAGCGGGACCCGTGTAGCGCGCCATCGTTCAGACCCGCCGTTTCTTGGGCGGCCGACACCCGTTGTGCGGGATGGGCGTCACGTCTCGAATGGAGCGGATCTGGAGGCCGGCCGTGGCGAGCGCCTGAATGGCCGATTCACGACCCGACCCCGGTCCCTGCACGCGCACGTGCACGCGCCGCATACCCAGGTTGAGCGCCTCACGCGCTGCCTGCTCGGCGGCGACGGTGGCGGCGAAGGGCGTGGACTTCTTCGAGCCCTGGAATCCCGCCTTCCCCGACGAACCCCACGTGATCGCGTTCCCCTGCAAATCGGTAATACAGATGAGGGTGTTGTTGAACGTCGCCGTGATGTGGGCGATGCCCTCGGCCTCCACCACTTTCTTGACGCGCTTCGCGCCCGCCGCTTTCGCCTGTGCCATTTACTTTTTCAGCAAGGGCTTCTTCTTGCCCGCGATGGCGCGCCGCGGCCCCTTCTTGGTGCGCGCGTTGGTGTGCGTGCGCTGGCCGCGCACCGGGAGATTCTTCCGGTGACGCGCGCCGCGATAGGTCCCGATGTCCATCAGCCGCTTGATGTTCATCGCGACTTCCGTGCGTAACGCGCCCTCGACCTTGTAGTCGCGCTCGATCACTTGGCGGAGCCGTGCTACCTCCGCGTCCCGGAGGTCACGCACCCGCGCGTCCGGATTCACCCCGGTCTCCGCGAGGATCTTCTTCGCGTTCCGAGGTCCGATGCCGTAGATGTACGGGAGGGCGAACAGGATTTTCTTGTCGCGCGGCAGGTCGACCCCTGCAATGCGTGCCATCCGCTATCCCTGCCGTTGCTTGTGCTTGGGGCTGCGCTTGCAGATCACGCGGATGACTCCCCGCCGCTTGATCACTCGGCAATGCTCACAAATCGGCTTTACGCTGGTCCGGACCTTCAAGACGGGCGCTCCCGGGAAAAAATTTCCAATTGAGTCTTGAATCTTAGACGGGCTCGTAAGTTAGCGCAAGGGGCGGGATTACGGCGCACTCCGCAACTCGGTGAGAACCCATTCATCGCCCGATTTTCGGAAGCCGAGGAACAGCGTTTCGCGCCGCTCGTCGCTCGTGCCCGCCACGACGTAGCGACGCTCGAGCTCCGCATAGCCGCGCTGCGGCTCGACCTCCCGAACCGCGCTCACGGTCAGCCGGCGCTCTGCCCCAGCCCGGAGATGACGGCGCAGCAGCTCGAGCGCTTGGGCCCGATCCACCGGCGCGGACGGGTCGGCGCCAGGAATCTGGAGGACGACGCTAGGACCTTGGCCGATAATCGCTTCCACGTTGTGCGCCAGCCACGCCTGGCGCACGCGCTCGGCCGCCTCGGCGAGCGAGCCCTGGGCCCGCAAGCCGGCTCGAGCCACGGTGCCGAGCAGCAAGGCGACCACGATCGGGCGAAGCATCAGAGGCTCTCCATCAACCGCTGGTACACCCCAGCCGGGTCCGTGGCCTGCGTGATCGGACGGCCGACCACAAGGTGGGTCGCCCCGCGCCGCGTGGCTTCGGCCGCCGTCACGGTGCGCACCTGGTCGCCGCTCGCGTCCCCTATGGCCCGGATGCCGGGCACGACGATCCACGGGTCCGGCCCGAGCACGGCGCGGCTCAGCGTCACCTCGCGCCCCGACACCACTACCCCACGGAGGCCCGCTCCCACCGCCAGCCGCGCGAGACGCTCCGTCTCGACGCCGAGATCCGGCACGCCGCGGCCTACGACCTGCTCATAATCGGCGGCGTCGTGCGAGGTGAGCACCGTGACCCCCACCAGGGCCATCTCACCGGCGGCCCGCGCGGCCGCGGCGAGCACCACCGGACCGGCCAGCGCGTGCACGGTCGCCATCGTCACGCCCTGCGCGCGCGCAGCCTCGACCCCACCCGCCACGACGGTCGGGATATCGTGCCACTTGAGATCGAGGAACACGTGGATCCCCCGCGCCGCGAATTCCCGGACCAGCGCGGGCCCTTCCCGGACGTGGAGCACGGGACCGATCTTCGCCCACCGGAGTCCCGGCAGTCGCGCCGCGAGGTCGAGGGCCTCCCGCCCGCTCGGCAGGTCGAACGCGACGATGAGCTCAGCCACGCGCGAGCTCCCGCGCGATCCGTTCCGGTACCCGCGGGTCGGCGAGCGCCGCGGTCCCGATCGCGACCAGGGCCGCGCCCGCCGCCAGGTACTCACGCGCGTCGCCGGCGGTCCGGATACCGCCCACGCCGATGATCGGGAGGTCGACCGTTTCATGGACTTTCCGGGTGGCCAACACACCGATCGGAAGGAGCGCCGGCCCGCTCACCCCGCCCGCTCCGTTGCCAAGGCGCTTGTTGAGCGTCCCGGGTATGGTGTTCACGAGCGTCACCGCGGCCGCGCCCTCGTGTTTCGCAACCTCGGCCATGGCCGCGATGTCGGGTAGCACGGGAGAGAGCTTCACCGCGATCGGTCGGGTGCTCGCCCCGCGACAGCGCCGCACCAGTTCGCGCAACCCCTCCGCGGTCGCCCCGAATTCGAGCCCACCCGCGCTGGTGTTGGGGCAGGACGCGTTCACTTCGAACGCCGCGATCACGGCGAGACCGGTGAGACTCTCGATCACATGTACATAGTCAGCGACGGTCGCACCGGCGACGTTGACGAGCACCCGCGCGCGCCGCAAGTGCGTCGCGAGCCACGGGAGCTCGTCGTCGCGCACGGCCTCGAGTCCCGGGTTCGCGAGTCCGACCGCGTTGAGCATGCCTCCCGCGAACTCCGCCACGCGTGGGGCGGGATGCCCGCGCCGCGGTTCCGGGGTGACCGCCTTGGTGACGATCCCGCCGAGCGCGTCCAGATCGATGACCCCGCGCACCTCGTGGCCGAAGCCGGCGGTGCCGGAAGCGAGGAGGACTGGATTTTGGAAGGTCGTGTCGAACAGCCGAACCGCCGTCACCGCCCCCTCGCCGGTGCGGCGACCGCGAGCTTGCGCTCGAACTCGAGGAGGTAGGCGACGATCCCGTCTGCGATGGCGCTCGCGATCTTATGCTGGCCGAGGCTCGACGCGAGGAACGCCCCGTCGGTGCGATTGGTGGCGAACCCGGTCTCGACGAGAATGGCGGGCCGGCGCGCCGTGGTGAGGACCATGAAACCCGCCTGCTGCACCCCGTGACCGCCGCCGGGGTGAATGCGCGTCACCGAGTCCTGCACCAGCTCGGCGAGCTGCGCGGACTCGCGCAGGTACTCGTTCAACTGGAGGTCCCGCAAGATGTATCCCAGCGGGCCGGTCGCCGCGCTCGACGTGCCCGTCTCGAAGCGGATCGCGTCGTTTTCCGTCTGGGCGACCCGCTGCTGATCCTCGGTTTTTGCGTCGGACAGGAAGTAGGTCTCCACGCCGCTCGCCCGAGCGGCCCGCCGGCCCTCAGGCATGGCGTTCACGTGGATGCTCACGAACAGATCGCATTCGGCCTTGCAGAACGCTCCCCGGTCGGCCAGGTCGACGAGGGTGTCGCCGGAGCGCGTGAGCGACGCGCCGATACCGCGTCGCACCAGCTCCGCGCGCAGCAGGCGTCCGATCGCGAGCGTGATGTCCTTTTCTACCAGGCCGTCCGGGAAATACCGACCGGGGTTCCCCGGATCCACGCCCCCGTGCCCAGGGTCCACCACGACGGTATGACGCCCGCGCAACCCGGTAATCGGGTTAGGGGGGGGGGCAGCCACGGGTGCGGGTGGCGGGGTGGACGGAGGAGGAAGCGTAACCACGGGCGGCGCGGCGGCCACGGCACCGGCCACCGGCAGCTCAACGAGACGCGCCCCCCCACCCACCCCACCGGCGGCGTCCCACCGGTAGCGGCTGCCGAGCGCACGCGGCACGCAATCCGCCAGCCAGCTCAACGGCAAGAAGACCGTGTCGCGCGCGACGTACGGCTCGCCCACGAGGCCGTAGACCACGCCCCCCGTGCGCACGAACGGCGCACCCAGTTCGAAGACGAACACCGTGCCCGAGAGTCCTACCGCCACGCGCGAGCCCTCGAGCGCCACGATAAGGCCGAGCGGAGGTCCGAGGAGCGACGCCGCGACGGCGGCGCTGCCGCGCTCGTTGCTCACGGGTACGGTCGTCTCTCCGCGCGGCGTGGAGATCACCACGGCCTGAGCAGGCAGGGCAGACACGGGTCTCGCGATCGAGAGCGTGAGCCACAGGAGGACGCTCACGAGCGCGTTCCCTTGATGCCGCGCGCGAGCTCACGCTCCGCCACCCGACGCTTCAGGTCCTCGCGCTTGTCATGCAGCTTTTTCGCTTTCGCGAGCGCGATCGCGACTTTGGCGAGGCCATCTTTGAAGTAGAGTTCCAGTGGAACGATCGTGAGTCCCTTCCGGCTGGTTCCGCCGATCAGCTTGCGGATCTCGTTGGCGTGGAGCAGCAGCTTACGGGAGCGAGCGGGCGGCGGGTTGTTGTAGCTCCCCGGTCGATACGCCGCGATCGTCATACCCTCGAGCCACACCTCGCCGTTGCGCACGTGCGCGTAGGCCTCACCCAGACTGGCCTTGCCGGCGCGCAGCGATTTGACCTCGGTGCCCGTAAGCACGAGGCCCGCCTCCCACGTCTCCAGGAGATGGTAGTCATGTCGCGCCCGCGGGTTGCGGGCGATTGAGACTTTGTCCACCGGGCCAGCGCAAGATAGAAACCGCGTTGAGAGCGGTCAAGCCAAGAGTTGACTTGAGGTTATACCGCCGTCTAATATTCGCCGTTCCGCGAGTGCCGAAGTGGTGGAATTGGTAGACGCGCTGGCTTCAGGAGCCAGTGGGCGCAAGCCCGTGGGGGTTCGAGTCCCCCCTTCGGCACTCCCGACCCCGGCTAGTACCTCGGCATCGTGGAATCGACGGTCGCCGCCCACGCATCGATTCCGCCGCGCAGGCTCCGCACCTTCGCAAAGCCCGCCGCCTTGAGAATCTCGAGTGCCTTGAGCGAGCGCGCGCCGTGATGACAGTGCGTGACAATCTCGCGGTGCCCGTCCAGCTCGCCGAGACGGTCCGGTAGCTCGCCCAGCGGAATCAACTGCGCACCGTCGATGTGCGCGATCGCGTGTTCGTGGGGCTCGCGTACGTCGATGACCACCAACTCCGGGTTGCGCTGCCATTCGTCCCTGAGCTGCTCGACCGTGATCTCCGCTCCCTCGTACGACGGCTCGGCGCCGATTCCGCAGAACGCGTCGTAGTCGATCGGAGCGGTGATCGTGGGATGGTCGCCGCACACCGGGCAGTCCGGATCCTTCTCCAGCTTGAGCTCGCGGAACTGGAGCTTGAGCGCGTCGAACAACACGAGGCGCCCGATGAGCGGCTCGCCCACTCCCAGGATGAGCTTGATCGTCTCCATCGCCTGGATCGAGCCGATGATGCCGGGCAGCACCCCGAGGACGCCGCCTTCCGCGCACGACGGGACCAGTCCCGGCGGCGGCGGCTCCGAGTACAGACACCGGTAACAGGGTCCCCGCTTCGCGTGGAACACCGATGCCTGTCCCTCGAACCGGAAAATGGAGCCGTAGACATTTGGCTTATCGAGCAGCACGCACGCGTCGTTCACGAGGTAGCGCGTCGGGAAGTTGTCGGTCCCATCGGCGACCACGTCGAACTCGCGGATGATATCGAGCGCGTTCTCGGACGTGAGCCGGGTTTCGAACGGCTCGACCCGCACGTTCGGGTTGAGGTCGTGCAGGCGTGCCGCCGCCGACTCGAGCTTGGGCGTGCCCACCGTGGATGTGCCATGCAGGATCTGACGCTGCAGGTTGGTCTTGTCCACCACATCGAAATCCACGAGGCCGATCGTGCCGACCCCGGCGGCCGCCAGATACAGCGCTGCCGGTGATCCCAGGCCCCCGGCCCCAACGAGGAGCACCCGGGCGGCCTTCAGCTGCTTTTGACCCTCGAGCCCCACATCCGGCAGGATGAGGTGGCGCGAATACCGGAGGATCTCTTCGTGTGACAACGGAGGCAGCACATCAGCCACGGCTGTGCCTCCCGCAATGCTCGGGATAATGGACACGGTGTCCCCGGGCTTCACCGGTGTGTCCCGCTGCGCGAGGTGCCGGATGTCGCGGTCGTTGACGTACACATTGACAAAGCTGCGCAGGCGGCCATCGTCCGCAAAGAGGTGCGCCTTCAAGGTCGCGTACTCCCCGGTGAGCCGCTCGAGCAGCTCGCCCACACTCCCCCCTTCCAGCTGGAGGGCGTCGTGCCCGCCCACGAAGGGGCGCAGCGGCGTCGGGATCAGAATCGTCACTGCCATACGGTCTTCCGTTCCTCGGTCGTAACCGGCTCTTCCTCGAAGGTCCCACGATCGTCCGCGAGGACCCAGCTTTTCATCTCCGTCGCGTTCCCGCGACTCACGCCGACGATGACATAAGACAGCCTTGGCCAGGCATGTTCCCGGTCGAACGCCGACGGCACCGGGGGGTGATCGGGATGCGAGTGATACACTCCGATGACCTCGAGGCCGTCGCGCTCGAGCCGCTCTTCGCCGCGCCGAAACGAATCCGGGTCGATCAGGTAGCGATTGCGCGCCGAGTCGGTGCGCCGATTCACGAGCGGCACGAGCTGCACTCCGATTTTCTGGTCCCCGTCGATGGCGCCGCCGATCAGCCCACAGGCCTCCGCCGGGTAGTCAGCCTCACCGTGCTGGCGGATCGCCGATACGTGTCTGGGATTGAGCACGAGCGTCATCCCCCCGCCCTCGCTCCTGCGAGCCGGGGCTCGCTCAGGTAGCGGGTCCCCGAGTCCGGCGCGACGACCACAACGACGGCGTCGCCTGATCGGACCGTCGCACGGTCGGACAGGGGGCGCTGCGCGGCTACCAGGGCCGCACCCGTGGACCAGCCCACGAACAATCCAGCCGTTTTCGCCAGGTGCCGGACCGCTTCCTCCGCGTCCTCCGTCATCACGAACTCCGTCCGGTCCGGCAGTGCGGGATCGTAGATGCCGGGCACGATCGCGGTCGCCAGGTGTTTGAGTCCCTCGAGACCGTGAAACGGCCCGTCCGGCTGCACGGCAACCAGCTCGATCGCGGCGTTCAACTCCCTCAAGCGCCGACCGGTTCCCATCATGGTGCCGGTGGTACCGAGCCCGGCCACGAAGTGAGTGACCCGCCCCGCGGTCTGGCGCCAGATCTCCTCGGCCGTCGTCACATAGTGCGACCGGGCGTTGGCTGGATGGTTGTATTGATCCGCGTACCAGTACCGCTTCGGCTCCGCGGCCGCGAGCGCCCGCGCCGCGCGGATCGCTCCGTCCGATCCGTCGAGCGGGTCGGTGAAGATCACCTCGGCCCCGTGCGCTTCGAGCAGGGCTTTCCGCTCGGCGCTGGCGTTGCGCGGCACGCACACCGTCACGCCGATCCCCGCGGCCGCCCCCAGCATCGCGTATGCAATGGCCGTGTTGCCGCTGGACGCGTCGAGCACCCGCTTGCGCGGCAGCTCGCCGCGCGCGAGGCCGTCGCGGAGGATGAACAGCGCGGGACGGTCCTTCACCGAGCCGCCCGGGTTGAACCATTCGGCCTTGAGAAACAAGGACGGTGAAGGTTGGTGGAGGTTGGTGGAGGTTGTGACCGGGATGAGCGGCGTGTTGCCCACGAGCCCCCACAGCGCGGGCTCGCGACGAACAACCTCCCCCGTCCTCCCCCGACCTCCACCAACCTCCGCAGTTCTCATTCCGCTCCCTTCACAATCGGCGCTCCCACCAGGTTGCCCCACTCCGTCCACGAACCGTCGTAGTTCCGTACCTTCTTCACCCCCACCAGGTACTTGAGGGCGAACCAGGTATGGCTCGACCGCTCGCCGATGCGGCAGTACGCGATCACTGCATCCTTGCCGTCGATCACCTTGGCACCTTTGTACAGTTGCACGAGGTCCTCGTACGTCTTGAAGGTGCCGTCCTGGGCGACCGCCTGACTCCACGGGATATTCCTGGCACCCGGGATGTGCCCGGCGCGTTGCGCCGTCTCCGTCATGCCGGGGGGCGCAATGATCTCCCCCACGAACTCCGGCTTCGAGCGCACGTCCACGAGCGCCGTTTTCTTGGCCTTCAGCGCCTTCTCCACGTCCGGGCGTTTGGCGCGGATCGCGGCGTTGACTTTCTTCGGCACCGGGTAGGTCGTCCGGCGAACGGTTGCACGCTCGGACACGAGCGGCCGCCCTTCGGCTACCCACTTGGCTCGGCCGCCGTTCATGAGCTTCGCGTTCGTGTGCTCGTAGAGCTGCAACAGCCAGAAGGCGAACGCCGCGAACCAATTGTTGTTGTCGCCGTACAGGACCACGGTCGTCTTGGGAGTCACCCCAGCTTCGGAGAGCAGCGTCGCGAACGCCGCCTTGTCCGGGATATCGCGGCGCACGGGGTCGTTGAGCTGAGATTGCCAGTTCCACCCCACCGCGCCGACGAGGTGCCCCGCGTCGTACGCCGTCGTATCCACGTCAACTTCGATGAGGCGGATGCTCGGATCGCTCAGGTGCGCGGCCACCCACTCGGTTGACGCGAGCGCCTCGGGATGCGCGTATGCCACGGCTTGCCTCCAATCCGGTGTAAACCCGACATTGCCAGTCGGGTTTCGGTTCAAAAAAAACGATCGGGACGGCGGGACTAGTTCCCGGCCAGAACCCCGGCGATTTGGTACAGCTCGTGTTCGTCGTGCGTGAGATCGGCGAGCGAGATGCCGGCAAGCAGATCGTTGATCCGTTGCTCGAGCATTCGCCACACCGGCCGAATGCTGCACGACGCGTCCGGACTACATCGTCGGGGATCGACGGGATGGAGATCGCAGTTGACTTCGAACGTGACGTGCTCCGATGCTTGGATCACGTCCTTGACGCTGATGGCCTGCGGCTCGCGGGCAAGGTGGTACCCCCCCTTCGCCCCACGCACCGAGTCCACCAAACCCCCGCGCCGCAGGCGCAGAAGGATCTGCTCGACATAGTCGTGCGGTAACCGCTCCTGCTCGGCAAGCTCGCGCGCCGCGACCGGCCCCTGCCCCGCGCGCTTGGCGAGGTGCAGCGACACGATCAACCCGTACTCGGCCCAGGTGGTGACGCGCATGGGAGTTAATATGCGAGAACGAGTTCCGGGATTCAATGGGAGCCGGGAGCGGGGAGCGGGACCTGCCGTGCACCGGAGGGTACCGCTCCCCGCTCCCTATCGCAGACCGCCAATCCGCGGGCTGAGACTCACGCCCACCTGCACGCCAAAGACGTTCTCGCCGGAATTGCGCTGCAGCCACAGCAGACGTCCGTTCAGGTTCCACATCAGATGCCCGCCATAAAAATCCGCACCGACACCCCCCTGTGCTCCCTGCGCAATACCGCGGTCGGGACCCTGGGAGTAGACGCCAGCGAGGAGGAACCCAACCAGGCCGTATACCCGCCCCCAGGTGGGCCGAACCGACGCCTCGTACGCCGGGGCGAAGAGCACCGCGTTCTCGTCACAGCCCGTGGAAGGACAGCCGCTGGTGATGCGGAGCGGGGCCAGGTCGATCTGGACCGCGACGGTGCCCGCTTTCTTGGTGTCGCGTCGGAATCGGGCGCCGACGAACGGAGCGCGCCCGTGCAGTGAGCCGGAGATGGGAACGAGGAAGCTCGCGGAAGGACCCACCGTCCCATCGAGGAATTCTCCCTTGCGGACGCCGCCGAACGTCACGGACGCGTTCGCCACGGCTTCGAGCGCCTGGATTTGACTCCCTGGGACCTCGAGAAACCGTCCCGCGAGGGTCGCGGCCGCCGCGCGGCCGAAATTGACACGCAGTCCTAGGCCGAAGGCGAGCGCCAACTGGCTGTTGGCCGAGGTGCTGGCGGTGCAGGAAATGACAATCAGGCAGAGCGAGTCGACTTCGGTGATCCGCGCGAGTCCGAGGGCGGTCAACGCGAAGGGCGCGACCACGCCGCGTGTGCCGACCGGGTAGTAGTACGAGTCCAGCCCGTACAGGGTCATCCGCCGGACTCCGTGATCCGTGGAGAGATCGCCGTAGCGGGCGATAGTGAGCCCGATCTCGCTCTCGTCGCCGGTGATCAGGGCGGCCGATCCGCCCCACGACGGGAAGCTGTGGCTCGAGCCCGAGAGGTCCTCGAGACTGATCGACGAGTAGGTCGGGCCGATTCGGAAGCGGCTTTGGGCGCGGCCGGTGGCAACGGTGATGATCGAGAGCGCCGCCGCGAGTGCGAGTATCGTACGCATGCCGCAACGGATAACGAGCAAGGGGGCCGCGTTCGGTGACTCGAATCACGACCCCCTGTGGGACGACCGCTACTTCATGAGCAATCCGACGAGGAGCCCCGTCACGTTCATGCGAACCAGCCACGACACAGCCGTTGCTTTGAGCAACGGGCGGACCTTGTCATACCACACGCCGCTCCCGAGCGTGGAGAGGAAGATGGTTGGGAGCCAGAGCACGGTAGCGAACTCCATGCCGGCGAGCACGCCCCCGCTCTTTACCCAAAGCGCGCCCCGGAACTGTCCGTAGAACCACGCGAACAGCACCCCGAACAGAAGCGCGAGGACGGCGGACTTGGGCATGTTGGCGGCCATCATCTTCTTCCCTTCCTCGGGCGTCGGCGGAAACGTGCCGAACGCCATCATCTCCGGGCCGGTGAAGACCTTTCCCCACATCACGTAGTCGGCGACAAACGCGCCCACGCCACCGATCAATCCAGCGACGATCCAGCTCATGCGGGTTCCTCCTTCTGGAGTGTCGGACTGCAGACGGCTGTCCTCGCTACACACACGTCACGTGCGTTGTCCTGGGACGCCGAGCTCGGTCATGGCCAGGAGATCGAGAACTTCAGCCAGGTCCTTCCCCTTCAGCACGCCTTTTTGGATGACCAGTTGACGTACCGTCACATTCGTTGCCAACGCTTCCTTCGCCAGGTTTGCGGCCTCGACGTAGCCGATTTTCGGGGCCAGCGCCGTGACGAGCGCCGGACTGCGCTCGAGCCAGTGCTCGCACTGTTCCCGGTCGGCTTCGATTCCCACGACACAACGCTCCGCCAGCACCCGGGAGGCGTTGGTGAGCAGCAGCATGGTGAACAGCGAATTGTGCGCGATCACCGGCATCATCACGTTGAGCTCGAGCTGGCCCGCCTCGCTGGCCGCTGCGACGGTGAGGTCGTTTCCGAGCGCCTGATAGCAGACCATGTTCACCATCTCGGGGATCGAGGGGTTCACCTTTCCGGGCATGATGCTCGATCCCGGCTGGACCGGCGGCAGGATGATCTCGGCGAGGCCAGTGCGCGGGCCGGACGCGAGCAGACGGAGGTCGCTCGCAATCTTCCCCAAGTCCATCGCGTACGTCCGTAGCGCGCCGGAGAACGCCGCCGCGTCCCCCATCGACTGCATCAATTGCACGCGGTCCTTCCCTTCCCGCAGCTCGAGCCCGGTGATCGCGCGGAGGTGCTTCACCATGAGCCCGGGATAGGCCGGCTCGGCGTTCAGCCCCGTGCCCACCGCCGTGCCGCCGATGCCGAGCTCACGTAGAGCATCGGCTGCCCCGGCGACCCGAGCCCGGTTGCGCTCGATGGTGTGGCCGTACGCCGTGAACTCTTGGCCGAGGCGGATCGGCGTGGCATCCTGCAGATGGGTGCGCCCCGACTTGAGAATGCCGTCGAATGCCCTAGCCTTCGTCAGGAAGGCGGCGGCCAGGACGCTCATGGCGTCGAGGAGCGAGGGCAGCTCCGCCAGCGCGGCCAGGCGGATGGCCGTCGGGATCACGTCGTTGGTGGACTGCGCCATGTTCACGTGATCGTTCGGGTGCACCGGTGCATAGGTGCCGCGCCGCCCGCCCAACAGCTCATTGGCGCGGTTGGCGAGCACTTCGTTCGCATTCATGTTGTGCGAGGTTCCTGCCCCCGCCTGGTAGGGATCCACGACGAACTGGTCCCGGTGCTGCCCGCCCAGCACCTCGTCGGCGGCTCGTACGATCGCGTCGGCGAGCTTGGGATCGAGGCGGCCGGTCTCCTGGTGGGTCAGCGCCGCGGCTTTCTTGATCCGGACGACCGCGTCGACGAATGGCGCCAGTGGCCTGAGGTGGGAGATTGGGAAGTTGCGGCGGGCCCGCTCGGTCTGAATCCCGTACAACGCGTCGGCGGGAACCGGCAGCTCGCCCAAGGAGTCACGCTCGACGCGGGTCGCGCTCATCGCCTCCGTCCGTCGTTCGGTCACGGCGCCGTCGGTCTCAAACCAGGAATCGCCCATGGATGCCCAAGAGTTCTTGCACCAACTCGCTCGACGCGCGCGGTTTTCGACCACCAAGATGACCAAGATCGACTGTTTCCGCTCCGCGCGCCTCCTGGTCGGTCTCAACTGCTTCGAGCCGGGTCAGGAGCAGAAAGTGCACGCCCATCCGGGCGCCGACAAATTCTATTTCGTTGTAACGGGAAAGGCGAGGTTCGTCGTGGGAGACAGGACAATCGAAGCACACGCGGGAGACCTGATTCTGGCGCCGGCGGGGGCGCCGCACGGCGTGGAACGAGCCCACGAGCAAACGGTTCTTCTGGTCGGCATCGCCCCGCCACCGGCTGCGTGAGTCATTTCGTCGGCTCCACGCGCAAACTGTCGTTAAACCGATTGAAGTACTCGGTCATCCCGATCACGAGGGTGATTTCGACGATCTGCCCTTCATCCCACGCCGCCCGGAGCCGGCCGTAGAGCTCGTCGGTGACGTCGTGTCCCGAACGGTGGATCACGTCGGCGTATTCGAGCGCCACCCGCCACCCCGCCTCGAGCCCGTCGATCGCCTGCCGTCCGCCGCGACCCTGCACCTCCTCGATCAGTTCAGCACTCGCGCCCTTCTGTCCCGCCAGGACAGTGTGAGAGTTGAGTCAATACCGACAACGATTCTGGTGGGAGATCCGCACCCAGAGCAGCTCCTTGAGCAACGGTGGCACCGTTCCCTCGTTCATCACCGTGCGGAAATGGGCGATGAGCGTCCGCAGGTGCGCCGGGCGGAGCGCCACGGTGCGAAACATGTTCGGGATGTTTCCGCGCTCCCGCAGATAGGTCTCGAAGATGGGCCGCACCTCGGGCGCGGCTTGCTCCGGCGTGAGCGGCGAGATACGTGGAGCGGTCATGTCGCCTCCCCTCTCCTCTTTCCCCAGCCGATCTTGAACACCTGCACCGCGGCCCGATACCCCAGGTACCGCACCATCGCGTAGACGCCGAGCACGGTGAGCAACACGGCGGTATAGAAGCGCCACAGGAGCAGCATCGTGACCTGGCGCGATCCGAAATCACCCGCGAAGCCGTTCAAGAACACCACCTCGAGCCCTCCACCACCAGAGGGGAGCGGCACGATGAGGGGTGCATGGATCAGCGCGAGCGCTCCGAAGAACATCTGTCCAAACGGCGGGGCATGGGGCAAGCCCCAGGCCAGCGCCGGGAGGATGAGGGCGCGAGCGACGACGCTGATCACGGTCAGCAGCGCCCCCGCGCCGAGTGCCCACCAGGGAGCGCGGCGGACGTGCGCCCACGCGACCCGCCACTGCCGCCGGACGCGATGGCGCACGAATCCCGCGCGTGCGAGCCGTTGGAGCAGGTAGGCGATGATCAAAACGACGAGCGCGACGACCTCGACGCTCACGAGCTCGCCCGCGCGGTGGCGGTGGAGCCACGCGGCCGCCGCGTCCCGCCAGTCGGGTACATAGTAGGCGAACAGCGCCGCGCCCGCGATGAGAAACACCGGCCACTCGGACGCCACCTCGACCCCGATGGCCACGATCGCCGTCACCGGTCGCAGCCCGGCCTCGGTGAGGCCCAGGAAGCGCGCCGGCTCCCCCCCCAGACGGTTGGGGGTCAGTTGCGAGGCGGCTTCGCCGTAGAGATTGAGCCGAAATGCGTCGTCGAACGTGAGACGGCCTCCCGCAGTCCACACGGCGAGCTGAATCCGCCAGGCGCGGACCACGCAGTCGATGGCGAGCAGCGCCAGGGAAAAGAGATGTGCCACGCCGGCGTCAGTCGGAGCAGTCGCCCAGAGGGTAGAAGAAGCCGCAGTTCGGGCAGGGGTTCCTGCAACCCCACGGCCGGGGTAACACCTCGGCCCCGCACCGCAGGCAGGTGGGCCGCGGCCTAGCCCAGGCGATAGGCGCCGGTGAGGAAGGGGTTGGCGTGGCGCTCGCGGCCGACGGTGGTTTCGGGTCCATGACCGCTGTACACGATGGTTGAATCGGGGAGCGTAAGCAACTCTCGCTCGATGCTCCGGATGAGCGTCTCGGAATCACCACCCGGCAGGTCCGTACGACCGATGGACCCCTGGAACAGCACGTCCCCCGTGAATACGACGCCTTCGCCCTCGAACACAACGCTGCCGGGCGAGTGCCCCGGCGCGTGGCGCACCCGGAACGCGAGTCCTCCGACCGGCAGCACGTCCCCGTGCGCCAGTGCACGGTCGGGCACGGGCATCGACTCGGCGAGCATGCCAAACGCGTGAGCCTGCTCGGGGACGTGATCGTACAGCACGCGGTCTGCGGGATGCACGTACACGGGAGCGTTCGTGTCCGCTTTGAGGCGGGGGACCCCGAGCACGTGATCGATGTGCGCGTGCGTCAACCAGATTCCCACCGGCTTCACGCCCGCCGCCGCGAGTTTGTGCGCGATCAGGCCGGCTTCCTCGCCCGGATCGATGATCGCACACGCACCGCTGGGCTCGTCGATCACGAAGTAGCAGTTCTCTGCGAACTGTCCGTTGGGGATCTGCACGACGCGCATGCCGACGCCGCCTAGTCGGTCTGGCGCACGGCCGTGAGGTACTTCTCCACGGCGATCGCCGCCGTGGTCGCGTCGCCCACCGCCGTGGTGATCTGGCGCGTGAGCTGGCTGCGCACGTCGCCCGCCGCGAACAGGCCGGGGATCGTCGTCATCATCCGCTCGTCGGTCACGAAGTAGCCGTTCGCGTCGTGCTTCGCATGTCCTTCCACGAGTCCTGAATTGGGTTGGAAGCCGATGAAAATGAAGACGCCTCCCACCGTCAGGTTCGAGTGTTCACCCGTCCCCGTGTCCTCGAGCACCAGGCGTTCGGCTCCCTTGGTTGTCCCCTTGATCTCGAGGACCCTCTTGCTCCAGACGACCTCGATTTTGGGGTTCGCGAACGCCCGCTGCTGCAGGATCTTGGACGCCCGGAACCGGTCCCGGCGATGGACGATGTACACTTTGGCCGCGTAGCGGGTGAGATACTCGGCCTCCTCCACCGCGGCGTCCCCGCCACCGACGACCGCCAGGATCTCACCCTTGAAGAAGGCCCCATCGCACACTGCGCAGTACGACACGCCTCTACCCGCGAACTCCTTCTCGCCAGGCACACCGAGCTTCACGGGGGTGCCACCGGCGGTGAGGATCACGGCGGGCGCCCGATAGGTGTGGCCGCGCGCCGTGGCGACGTCGAACCAGCCGTCCGGTGCCTTGCGAATCTTTTCGACCGTGTCGGTGACGATCTCGGCGCCGAACTTCCGCGCGTGCTCGGTCATCCTTTGCGCCAGCTCCCAGCCCTTGATGCTCTCGAACCCGATATAATCTTCGATCAGGTCGGTATTCAGGAGCTCACCCCCGGGCGCGCCGCGCTCGATGGTGAGGCCCTTGAGCATGCCCCGGCCCACGTACATGGCCGCGCACAGACCGGCCGGGCCCGCCCCGACGATGATCACGTCATATCCGTTGGCTGTGCGATCAGTCATGCGCTCGCCATTCCAGTCGCGGAACGTCTCCCTGCCCCGCCAGGGCGCGCGCGAGCCGCGCGCGAAACATCACCGTCTCGAACTCCACATCGGGCCGCTGCGGCACCGCCAGCTTGTCCAGCGCGGCGGCCCCGACGACGGCGACACCGTGCTGGTTCCCATGTTCCTTGTGCAACAGCGCCGCCGCGCCCTGGATCAAGCCCTGCCAGACACGAGCAGCGCCCTCGTCGCCGTCGCTAATAATAGAACGCCAGACGGTTTCCAGCGCCTCGTGGGCGAGCCAATAGTCCCCGGCATTGAACAGGTCGCGAGCGCGCGTCAGGATCGCTTGACGCTCCTGAGACGTCATGGGCGGGAGAGGATGGTAGAGGACGGTAGAAGACGGTAGAGACGGGGGCGCATCTGAATCCTCTCCCGCCCTCTCCCGCCCGCTGCCGTCTTCTACCGCCCCGATCCGCAACATATTCAGGGCCCCGTGACACGAGCTGATCGTCCCGACCAGGACCGACACCGCCGTCCCGCGCTCGCCGGCCTGTTGCACCAATGCGTCGCCCTCGAGCACCGCGTCGACCGCGAACGTGCCGACGCCGAAGACGTGATGGCGGCAGACGAACAGCGCGGGTCCGACGACCGGAACCCCCGCGTCGCGCAAGCGTGCCACCAGTCCGCGTACCGCTTCACCCATCTCCCACGTGCGTTCGCTTCCGATCGCGGGGCAGATCGCGGGTTCGATGCAGTGGGTGGGACAGATCCAGTCGGCGAACGATACGTAACGCGTCCCGTCGGGGGTGGCAGCGGTCCGGTCGTACGGCGTGTCGACGTTCCCCGGCACGGGCGCTACGTCGATCGCTCGCTCCGGCCAGCGCTCGCGGGCCCGCGCGAGCACCCACTCGAACATGAGATGCGGCATGTGAGGAGAGGGCACGATGTAGTCGCGCGGTGCAGCGGCACGCGGTGCGCCAGCCCTCCCCAGAAACTCGTAAAAAAACTCGGCCCAGTCGCGCGTGACGAACGCACGGTCGGGCGCCTCGCCCAGCTCGGCCCGCGCCCGGCACGCGGCGTTGCGATCGACCACGATCACCCGGCGAAAGCGGGCCTTGCCGCGCTCGCGCGCCTTGGCGAGCTGTTTGGCGTAAAAGGTTCCGTAGCACCCGCCGCCGACGATGATCACGTCGCGCATCACGACGCCTTCGGCCGGCGTCGCGCTAGACATCGCCCCCGGTCACCGGAAGGATCTCGCCGCTCACAGCGCGCGCCTCCTCGCTCGCCAAGTACAGGACCGCCGCCACGAGCTCGTCGAGCTCCACCCACCGGACTTTCGCGTCCCCCATCTGCGCGAGGTTGTCGGCCGTTTTCATCGTTCCGGGCGCGACCGCGTTGACGCGTATCCGGTCGTCGCGAAGCTCGCGCGCCAAGGCGCGTGTGAGGCCGGCGACCGCCGTCTTGGCGGCGGTGTACATGGCCATCTGGTTCTGCGGCTTCAGGACGGCGACCGACGCGAAGTTCACGATCGCCCCGCCTCCCCGTGCGCGCAGCGCCGGAATCGCCGCCTGGCACACGTAGAACGTGGTCTTCACGTTGATCGCCAGCTCGCGCTCCAGGCGGTCGGGGGTGAGCTCGGTGACGGGGCCGAAGCTGACGAGGCCGCCCGCGACGTTCACCACTACGTCCAAGCCGCCGTAGCGCTCGCGCGCCGCGGCGACCGCGCGCCGAGCCGCGTCCGGCGCAGTGAGGTCGCCGGCGACGGCGTGCACGGTGAAGCCCGCCGATCCGAATTCCGCGGCCCGTTCCGCCACGGCGGCGGCGTTCGCGTCCGCGATCACGAGCTGCGCGCCCGCCCGTCCGAAGCCCTGGGCGACGGCATGTCCGATTTGACCGACCCGGCCGACACCCGTCACGAGTGCGATTTTGCCGCGGAAGTCAGGAGGCACGCGCGACGATCTCGTCGACGGGTGGCGCGCCGCGACGCGCGAAGGCGACCGTGCCGTCCCGATCCACCACGTACACCGAGCGCTGGATGCCCCGATCGTCGTCTTTCAAGGCGTGATACGCGCGGGCAATCGTTCGGTCCGGGTCGGACAGCAGCGGGAAATTGAAGTCCAACTTCCGGACATAGCCGGCGTGGCTCTCGATGCCGGCCGGGTTCACGCCGAAGGGCTGGATGCCCGCTCGCTGGAACGTCTTCATCTCGTCGCGCACGGCGGAGAGTTGGCGGTTTCACCCAGGCGTGTTGTTGCCCGGATAGAAGACGAGCGCGACCGCGGTCGTTTTCAAGACGTCGGCGAGACGATAGGTCTTGCCGTCCGATGCCTGGGCGGTGAAGGCGGGCGCCTTGCTCCCGATCGCCAACAGATCGCTCACGACGGGCCTCCCCGTTCAGGGTTCGGTGCGACGGTTTCGCGCGACACGGCGGCGCGACGGTGTTCGAGCTGCTCGAGCCACTCGATCGGAATCTCCATTCCGCCGAGCGGGGCGTGCGAGTCCCCCAGCTCCGCGTCGCCGTGCCAATCGGACCCGCCGCTGATGCCAAGGCCCAAGCGCTCGGCGATCGCCGTGAGCCGGCGCTCGTTGCCGGGTGAGTGGCTGGGGTGCCGGACCTCGAGGCCATCGAGGCCCTGCGCCTGAAACTGTCGAATCTGGGCTTCGGTCCCGTGGTCGCCCAGGTGTGCGGCGACGGCAATCCCTCCCACCTCGTGTACCAGGGCCGTGACCTGCTGCAACGTGGGAAGCGGTTTCTCGACGTAGGCGGGCCGACCCCGGCCCAGGTAGCGCGCGAAGGCCTCGTTCATGTCGAAGCTCGCACCCAGCTCGATGAGTACCCGAGCCACGTGCGGGCGACCCAGGGCACCGCCGTCCGCGACCCGTTCGACGTCCGTGAGGTCGATGTCGATGCCCAGGCGCTGCAGCTGCGCCACGATCTGCTCCGCGCGGCGCCGGCGCGCCGAGCGCGTCCCGGCCAGGAATTCCTCTAACCGCGCCGACCCGGGCGGCAGGAAGTAGCCCAGCAGGTGCAGCTCACCCCAGGGCGCCCGCACGCTGAACTCGGACCCCGACACGACGCGCACGCCGCAGGCCTCACCCGCACGGGTGGCCTCCGGAACGCCGGCGGTCGTGTCATGATCCGTGAGCGCGATGGCGGCGAGCCCGGCTGCCTGGGCCAACCGCGCGACCTCGGCAGGCGCGTACTCGCCGTCCGAGGCCGTCGAATGGCAATGCAGATCAACGCGCGCCGTAGGCTCCTTCCGGCGCGGTCCACGCCGGCTGCGACTCGCGGAAGAGCTGTACGAGCTCACGCTCGGACATCTCCGCGAGGGCGGCGTCCGGGCTGCGATTGCCGACCGGCGAATACCGTGTGAAGCGGCGGCGCCGGTCGGGCCCGGTACCCTGTTCGAACATCAACCCGAACTCGTCTCGCCCGTACACGGTCACGCGACCCGAAGGAAACACCCGCCAGGGTGCGCCGTCCACGATGATCATCGATCCCGCCATCGCTTCCTCCCCCTCAGGCCCTAGGCCTCGCTGCCGGCCGCGAGGGACACCTCGGTCCACAACTCCCAGGCGTCCGGCGCGTACGTACCGAGGCTTTGCAGCCGGCGCTCGAGCTTGATCTCCTCGGGCAACCGCGACGCCTGGGCGCGGTGCGACATCTCCGTCTGGCTCTCCGAGAACTCGGTGAACAGCTGGGGATCCTTGGCGTTGCGGAAGATCCAGATGCGCTGACCCCGCGCCTCGGCGAACTCACACAGCTCCCGGAGGGTGGCGAGGTAGTCCGCCTCGTTCGTGGGCGGCACCCGCACCCGTGCGGCCGTGAGCACCTTGGGCATGGCTAGATCGCTCCCTCGGGGAAGTCCTCGAGCGCGCGCTTCACGTCGGCGAGGAACCGGTCGGCGTCGGCGCCGTCTACGACGCGGTGGTCGTACGACATCGAGAGCATTCCCATCGTCCGGATCGCGATCGTGTCCGTACCGTCGGGAAGCGTCACCACCTTAGGTCGCTTCTCGATCGTACCGACGCCGAGGATCGCCACCTGGGGCTGGTTGATGATCGGCGCGCCCGCGAACGACCCGAACACGCCCGGGTTCGTGATGGTGAACGTGCCGCGCTGAATCTCGTCGGGTGACAGTTTCTTGCTGCGTGCCCGGTCACCGAGATCGTTGATCGCCCGGGCGAGCCCGGCGAGTGACAGCTCGTCGGCGCGCTTTACGACGGGCACGATCAACCCCCAGTCGAGAGCCACCGCGATGCCGACGTTCACGTCACGGCGGTAGATGATGTTGTCGCCCGAAACCGCGGCGTTGACGACCGCGTGCTTGCGCAGATTTTCCGCGGCGGTCTTCGCAATGAACGCGAGGTATGTCAGATTCACGCCGCGCTCGGCATAGGTGGCCTTGTGCCTGCGGCGCAGCTCCGCGATCCGGCTGTAATCGATCTCGAAGAAGCTCGTCACGTGCGCCGACGTGCGCCGCGACAGGATCATGTGATCCGCCGTGATCTTGCGGATCTTCGAGAACGGCTCGACCCGGTCGCCCGGCCACGGCTCGACGACGGGGTGCTCGACGGGGCCAACGGCAGGGAGCGGGGCGCGGGGAGCGGTACCTGCCGGAGCGCCGACCGCCGTCCCGACGCCGCGCTCAATCACGCCTAGGATGTCCTGCTTGGTCACCCGCCCCGCGAACCCCGTCCCCGGGATGGTCGAGATATCGACCTGGTGCTCGGCGGCGATCTTCCGGACGAGCGGCGTGGACTTGCGGCGCAGTCGCTCCTCGGCGGTCTCGGTCCCGTCCCCGCCCTTCCCGGTCGGGGCGGTAGAAGGCGGTAGAGGGCGGGAAGGGGCGGTCGGCGCCGGTGCAGGCTTCGGTGCGGCCGGCGGTGCGACCGCGACGGTAGCCCCCGATGCAGCGGGTGCCCGCTGGGCTGCTGCAGAGGGGGCTACCGTCGCGGTCGCGCCCTTGTCGGTTTCGATCACCGCCACGAGCGTCTGCACCGGAACCGTCTGCCCTTCCTGCACCTTGATCTCCGCCAGCACACCCGCCGTGGGCGCGGGGATCTCCGCGTCCACCTTGTCGGTCGAAATCTCGAAGAGCGGCTCGTCCCGCTGTACTGCGTCGCCGAGCTTCTTGAGCCACTTGGAGAGCGTGCCTTCGGCGATCGACTCTCCCATCTGGGGCATGAGCACGTCTATCCGAGCCATACCTTCTCCTCAATAAGCGGCTAGCCAGCGGGCGGCTTTCACAATGTCGTCCGTCTGGGGAAGCACGAAGTCCTCGAGCGTCGGTGCGTACGGCAGTGGCACATCGTGCGCCGTCACCCGCATGATCGGACCGTCGAGCCAGGCGAAGGCCTGCTCGTTGATGCGGGCCGCGATCTCGCCCGCCACGCCGCCGGTGCGCGTGTCCTCATGCACGATGAGCACCTTGCTCGTCTTTTGTACGGTCCGCATGATCGCCGCGTCGTCCATCGGGAGGAGTGTGCGGAGGTCGAGCACTTCGACCGACAGGCCATCGTCTTTCGCGAGCTGCTCGGCGGCCTCGAGCGACTTCCACACCGTGGCCCCGTAGGTGACGATCGACAGATCCTTCCCTTCGCGCGCGAGCCGCGCTTCGCCGATCGGCGTGAGGATCTCCTCGCCCTCCGGGAGCGTCTCCTTGATGCGACGGTACAGCCACTTGTGCTCGAGGTAGATCACTGGATCGTCGTCGCGGATGGAGGCCTTGATCAGGCCTTTGGCGTCCCGCGCCGTGGCGGGATAGACGATCTTCAGGCCCGGCGTGTGAAAGAAGGCCGCCTCGGGGTTCTGCGAGTGGAACGGGCCGCCGCGCACATAGCCACCGCAGGGGCCGCGCACCACGATCGGCGTCGACAGACCCGCGCGGTAGCGCGCCGTCGCGACGTAGTTGGTCAGCATGTCGTAGGCGCAGGAGATGAAGTCGATGAACTGCATCTCGGCCACCGGTCGCATGCCCATGTGGGCCGCACCGGCCGCCGCGCCGACGATCGCCGCCTCGGAGATCGGTGTGTCGATCACGCGCTCTCCTCCGAACTTCTTCGCGAACCCTTCGGTGACCTTGAAAGCCCCGCCGTACAGTCCCACGTCCTCGCCCAGGATGAACACGCTGGGATCGCGCTCCATTTCCTCCCACAGCCCCTGGCGCAGCGCCTCGAGATACGTGACGTCCGCCATCACAGGCTCCGATACCAGTGCCGTGCAGCAGCCGGCGGATCGCGGTACACCCCGCCCAGCGCCGACTCCGCAAGGGGCAACGGCGCGTCCACGCAGGCGTCGGTCGCCTCGTCGATCTCCGCCGTCACCCGCTCGTCGATCTCCTTCAGCTCGCGGTCCTCCGCCCAATCATTTTGCACCAGCTGGTTGACGTAGCGGTCCACCGGATCGTTCTCCTTGGCCCACCGGTCGAGCTCGTCCTTCGGGACGTAATGCTGGTCGTCATGCTCGGCGTGGCCCTTGCGCCGATACGTCTTCACTTCGATCAGGTGGACGCCGTGGCCACGGCGCGCGCGCTCCACTGTAAACTTCGTCGCCTCGTATACGGCCAGCACGTCGTTTCCGTCGACCGTCGTTCCCGGGATGCCGTAGCCCTTCGCTTTCTCGGCCAGATCCTTGACGGCGAATTGCTTTTCGGGCGGCGTGGAATAGGCCCAGCGGTTGTATTCCGCGATCACGACCAGCGGCACCTTCTGCACGGCGGCGAAGTTGAGGCCTTCGTGGAAGGTGCCCGTTGAGGTCCCACCATCGCCGATATAGACGAGGCCCACCCGCGGCTCCCCTCGCAACTTGAAGGTGAGCGCGATCCCCGCCATCACCGGGATCATGTCGCCCAGATGGGAGATCTGGCCCAGATACCCCTTCTCCAGGTCATTGAAATGCACGTTCAGCTCACGCCCCCGCGTGGGACCGTCGGCCTTGGCCATGTACTGCCGCAGGATCTCGATCGGCTCGGCACCCATGACGAGCATCGAGCCCAGGTTGCGGATCAGGGGCGAAAGGATGTCCTGATTCCGGCCCCGCATGAGCGCGTACGCCGTCGCCACCGATTCGCCCTCCTGACCGAGGGAACGAAACAGGCCCCCGATGACCTTGCTCTGCCGGTACAGGGCGGTGAGCCGCTCCTCGAGCGTCCGGGTGAGCCGGAGGAAGCGATAGATTTCGAGGAGCTGGTCGCGGGTGAGGCCCGCCGGAATGGGCGGCGACTGACGGGCGGGAGCGGCGCGCGATACCATGACGTAAATTATAGCGGGCGTGAAACTTGGCGGGACGGGGCGACCAAATCAAGCTCCGCGGTGAGGAGGAAAGATGGCGACGTTGAAGCTCCGCGTGACGGGTATGACGTGCGGCCACTGCCGGATGAAGGTCGAGCAGGCGTTGAAGGAAGCGAGCGGCGTGTACTCCGCCGTCGTGGACCTCCAGGCAGGGGAGGCGGAAGTCGACTTCAATGACGACGCCGCGACCGCGCAGCAGCTCATCGCGGCGGTCGAGCGAGCAGGATACGGCGCGCGGATGGCGGGCTAGTAGGCGCCGCGGAGCTCATAACTCGGCTCCACCTGCTTGTGCACCTCCGCGAGAAACCGTTTGGCCAACCGGTCCAACTCCGATTCGCCCACTTGATCGGTGGTAACCTCGACCAGCGTGTAGTGCCCACCCTCCGCGCGTGCGGCGATGGTCACCTTGCCGAGGGCGCCGGCGTAGGTCCGGCGGCGGGGCGCCTCGTCCGCCGGCGCGAGCCGGGTCCCGAAAAAGGCTTTCGCCAGGGTCAAGACGTCGTCGGGGCTCAGTCGAGTCCGATGGAAGTACCGCATCCGCTCCGTCACTCCTTCCCGCGCGTCACGCCCACGCCGGCTTGAAGCGGCGCAGCGTGAGGCTGTTCAATACGACACTGAGGCTCGACCATGCCATCGCCGCGCTCGCCAGAATCGGCGAAAGGAGCACGTGGAAGAACGGAAACAACACGCCCGCGGCGATCGGGATCCCGATCACGTTGTAGACGAAGGCCCAGAACAGATTCAGTCTGATGGTCCCCATCGTGCGGCGCGACAACTGGATCGCCGTCACGGCGCTGCGCAGGTCGCCCCGGATGAGGGTCACGTCGGAGGCTTCCATGGCGATGTCCGTCCCCGTCCCGATCGCGATGCCGACGTCCGCCTGGGCGAGCGCCGGCGCGTCGTTGATGCCGTCGCCCACCATGGCCACGTCGCGACCCTGCCGCTGCAGCTTCTTCACGATGTCCGCCTTCTGCGAGGGCAGGACCTCTGCCAGGACCTCATCGATCCCGACCTCGCGGGCGACTGCCTCCGCACCGCGCTTCACGTCGCCGGACAGCATCATGACCGAAAGGCCCATGCGGTTCAGGAGGGTCACCGCCTCCTTCGCGCTGGGCTTGATCGGGTCGGAGATGGCCACGACCGCATAGACCGTGTTGTTCACGACCACGATCACGGGTGTGCGCCCTTGGGCGGCAAGCCGATCCGCGTCGGGCCCCAGGGAACCGAGCTCGAGACTGCGCTCACGAGCGTGGCGCAGCGATATCACCTCGATGATGCGTCGGTCCACCGTCCCGCGCACGCCCCGCCCTTCCATCATCGCGAACTTTTCCACCGGCAGGAGATCGACGTTCCGCTCCTTCGCGGCCTTCACCACCGCGAGCGCGAGCGGGTGCTCGGAGCGCTGCTCCACGGACGCCGCCCACTTGAGCACCTCGGCCGGAGCGAGCGGCGTGCCGTCGGGACGCTTGGCGGTGACGATGTGCGTGACCGTCGGCCGCCCTTCGGTGATCGTGCCCGTCTTGTCGAGCAGCACCGTGCGCACCTTGGAGAGGCGATCGAGCGCTTCGCCGCTTCGGATGAGGATGCCGAGCTCGGCCGCTTTCCCCGTTCCCACGAGGATCGCCGTGGGCGTCGCGAGCCCGAGCGCGCACGGACAGGCGATGATCAGGACGGTGACGAGCGCCACGGTCGAGAACACCAGAACCGGCTCGGGCCCGAAGTCGTACCAGGCCACGAACGCCGCGATCGCGACGGCGATCACGATGGGCACGAACACGCCCGCCACCTGGTCGGCCAGGCGTTGGATCGGCGCCTTAGTGGATTGCGCGTCTTCCACAAGCTGCACGATCTGCCCCAGGGCCGACTCCTTGCCGACACGGGTCACGCGCAGGGTGACGCTGCCGGTGGTGTTCAAAGTCGCCCCGATGACCTCGTCCCCGATCTTCTTGCCCACCGGGATGGGCTCTCCCGTGAGCATCGACTCGTCAACCGCCGACGCGCCCTCTGTGACGAGGCCGTCGACCGGGATCTTCTCTCCCGGTTTCACGACGACCAGGTCGCCCGGCACGACTGCCTCGACGGCGATCTCGGCCTCCTTCCCCTCCCGGATCACATGGGCGGTCCGTGCCCGCAGCCCGGCGAGCCGGCGGATGGCTTCCGACGTGCGGCCCCTCGCCCGAGCCTCGAGCAAGCGCCCCAGCAGGATAAGGGCGATAATCGCGCTGACGGACTCGTAATACACATCGGGCGAGCGTCCCGCACCCGTGAAGAGGCCGGGGGCGAACGTGGCGACCAGCGAATACAGCAGCGCCGCGCCGGTGCCGACGCCGATGAGCGTGTTCATGTCGGCGCTGCGGTGCCGGAGCCCGCTCCAGGTGCCCTTGTAGAACTGGCCGCCCGACCAGATGACGACCGGAAGGGTGAGCGCGGCCAGCGCGACCTTGATCCACCGCGGATCGAGCGCGCCTTGCCCAGCCAAGGCTTCCTGGAGTCGCAGCGCGAGCGGCATGAGCAAGCGCCCCAAGAGATCCACCTGCCTGAGGGTCGTGTCGGCGTCGTGCGCCATCAACAGCATCGCGCCGAGCATGCTCACTATGGTCACCGCCGCCGCCAGCGCGAACTTCCACGTCAGGGTACGGATCTCGTGCTGCCGCGCCAGCCGCTCGCGCTCGAGCGGGTCCTCGGCGGCGATCGGCTCTGCGACGCGGAATCCGCCCTCCTCCACCGCCCGCTCGAGCGCCTCCGCGGTAGTCGCGCCGGGGATATACGTCACGACCACCGTCTCCGTCGCTTGGTTGGCGGCAGCGGTGATCACCCCGGGCACCCGCCGCAACGCCGCCTCGAGCGGGAGCACACTCGGCGCGTAGTGGAGCTGTTCGACCGTGAAGGAAACGGTCGCCTTGCCGCAGTCGTACCCGGTATCCCGTACCGTTTGGATCAGCTGAGCGACCTGTGTCTGCGAGTCGTCGTAATCGACCGCTGCCTTCCCGGTCGCATAGTTCACGGCGGCGCTTGCCACACCCCCGGCGCGCCCCAGGGCGTCCTGGACCGTGGCGGCGCACGAGGCGCAGCTCATGCCCTCGATCGGGAGGATGATCCGAGCCTTAGCCATGGAACTTGTGGGGCGAGGCGGAGGGCCGCGGATCGGACGTCGCCGGCTCGACCACGAGGAGACCTTTCAACATGTTCATGCCGCAGCGGAATCGGTACTCGCCCGCCTCTTGCGGCGTGAATTCGACGGCCGTGGTCTGGAATGCGGGAAGCGCCGTGTCGATCCCGAAGTCCTCGAACACGACGCGCTCGGAACAATCCGCGGTCTCGTCGCGATAGAACTGCAGCCGGACCGGTTGACCCGCCCGTACGACGATCATGTCGGGCGTGTAGCCGCCCTTTACCGTGACGTGGACCTCCTGCACACCGTCTACGTTCGCCGCGGCGGCCGCGGGGCGAGGGCCACGCGACCACAGGAAGTACCACAGCACCCAGACGATGGCGGCGAGACCGACGGCGGTGACGACGTACTGCGCGACGCTCACGCCTTCTCGTAGTACTCGATGCCGAGGTGGGTGATCTGCTCCTCGCCCATCAGCCACCGCAGGGTGTTCTTCAACTTCGTGTGCTGGATGAACAGATCGTGCTCGGGGTAGAGACCGGGCGCGGTCTGCGGGCTCTTGAAGTAAAAAGACAGCCACTCCTGGATTCCGGACAGCCCCGCACGCTGCGCGAGATCGAAGAACAAGGCGAGGTCGAGGACGATCGGCGCCGCCAGGATGGAATCCCGGCACAGGAAGTCGACCTTGATCTGCATCGGGTAGCCGAGCCACCCGAAGATGTCGATGTTGTCCCAGCCCTCCTTGTTATCGCCCCGCGGAGGGTAGTAGTTGATGCGGACCTTGTGGAAGACGTTTCCGTACAGCTCGGGATACTGGTCGGGCTGGAGGATGTACTCGAGAACACCGAGCTTCGACTCTTCCTTGGTCTTGAACGACTCCGGATCGTCCAGCACTTCACCGTCGCGGTTGCCGAGGATGTTCGTCGAATACCACCCCGCGAGGCCGAGCATCCGGGCCTTGAAGGCCGGGGCGAGCACGGTCTTCATCATCGTCTGACCGGTCTTGAAATCTTTCCCGCCGATCGGGAGCTTGCGCTCTTCCGCCAGGTGTTGCAGGACCGGCACGTCCACCGTGAGGTTCGGTGCCCCATTCGCAAAGGGCACGTTTTCCATCAAGGCCGCATAGGCGTACAGCATCGACGGCGCGATCGCGGGGTCGTTCTGCTCCATCGCCCGCTCGAACGCCTGCAGGCTCTGGTGGGCGGGGCCAGGGGTCAAGAAGACCTCAGTCGAGGCTGCCCAAATCATCACGAGGCGATCCGCGCCGGAGCGCTTCTTCACGTCCCGGATGTCCTGACGCAGCTGTTCGGCCAGGTCGCGCTTGGTCTTGCCGCGCTTCACGTTTGTCCCGGTCAGTCTTTTGACATAGTTCTGATCGAACGCGGCCGCCATCGGCTTGATGCCCTTGAGGAAATCGGCGATCGGCTCCAGATGTGGCGCCTCCAGCACACCCGCCTTCTTCGCCGCGCTGTAGGCGTCATCGGGAATCGGATCCCACGCCGCGAACACCAGGTCCTCGAGGCGGGCGAGCGGAACGAACTCTTTGATCTTCGGCGCGCGCTTCTCGGTCCGCTTCCCGAGCCGGATCGTCCCCATCTGCGACAGAGAGCCGATCGGCAGCCCAGTCCCCCGCCGCACGTTTTCCACGCCGGCGATGAAGGTGGTGGAGACCGCGCCCAACCCGACGAGCATCACACCGAGCTTCCCCTTGGCGGGCGCGACGTCCCGACCATCCTGCTGAGCCACGATCACTGTCCTTTCCGAGATTGCAATGCGGGCGCGCGCCCGGGGAGGGTGTCCCGCTGATGCGGTCGCCGCGCCACCGGGGTACCGGCGGCGTTCGCGACGTAGAGAATCCGCTGTACGACGGTCACCGATGTCGCGAGTGCCAGGACCACGGTGATCCAGAACAACAACACTCCGTGGTTCCCGGCGCCGAGAAACATGGTGGGCGCACCCAGCAACAACACGCGCTCCGCTCGCTGGGCGATCCCCACCTTGGCGGTGAGCCCCAACCCTTCCGCGCGCGCCCGCGTGTACGAAACCAATAGCGACGCCGACAGGGCCACGAGGCACGCGACCACGGCCCACATCACACGGTCGGCCGGGACACCCCCTCGCAGGAAATACACGGCGATGCCGCTGAACAACGCCGCCTCGCCGACACGGTCGAGCGTCGAATCGTAAAACGCGCCGAACGTGGTGCTCATATCGCCCTGGCGCGCCACGCGGCCGTCCACCATGTCGAACAAGCCGGAAAAGAGAAGCAGGAACCCGCCGGAGCGCACCCACCCGAGCGCAAACGCCGTCGCGGAGGCGATCACGACCAGCGTGCCGACGGTGGTGATCAGATTGGGTCGAACGTGCAGGCGAATCAGCGCCAGAGCCAGCGGATCGAGCAACCTCCCGAAGCCCTCCCGCACCCGCTGGGGGATCACGTTCATAGCGGGGGGAAGCTAGCCGGGAGCGAACAGACTCTCAATAGAGCAAGTACTTGACGCGCTGGCGTCGAAACGCCGCCAGCGGCCCATCCCACGCGCGCCACACCGATTCCGGGGCGCGGCCGGCGAGCACCGCGCGCTCCAAGTCCGGCCCGCCAGCCAGCCGATCGAAGCGCGCGACGTCGAATCGCAGGGAGTCGGGATGCGCCCCCCGAATCGCGGACAGGAGGAGGACGGCGACCCGGGTCGGGTCATAGCGCCGCCGCTCTACCACCCGCAGACGGATGCCGAAGATCGTCATTCCGTCGTACTTGCCGTCGGTCGGCGCTCGGGGCGTAAACGTCACGCCGGACACTTCTACGCCGGTCAGGCCTTCCTGAGCCCAGCGCCCTCCGCCGCGAAGCCGCGGCAGCACGGCGCCGGTGTCCAGCCACGGCGCTCCCACCACTTGATACGCCAGGCCGGTGCCGCGGCCTACGGAAAGGTTCGTCGCCTCGAACAGGCAGGTACCGGGGTAATGCACGGCGCTCTCGAGGTTCGGCATGTTCGGCGACGGGCGTACCCACGGGAGTCCCGTGTCGTCGTAATACATGGCACGCCGCCACCCGGCGGCCGGTACCACCGTGAGACGAGCGTGAATGCCGAGGACATCGTTCGCGAGCCGCATCAGCTCGCCCAGCGTCATGCCGTGCCGCATCGGGATCGGGAGAAAATCGGCGACCCGCTCGACGGCGTGGCCCGCTGCCACGTTGCCCTGCACGGCGACGCCACCGATGGGATTGGGTCGGTCCAGCACGAGCACCGGCTTGCCCCTCCGCGCCGCCTCCTGCATCGCCAGCACCGCGGTTGGGGGGTAGCTGTAGTACCGAGCGCCGACGTCCTGCAGGTCCACGAGCAGCTCATCCACGGAATCGAGGGCTGCGATCGCGGACAACGACGTTCCGCCGTAGAGGCTGTAGATTGGGAGTCCGGTCGTCGAGTCGACCGTGTCGGGCAGCCCGGATCGGTCCTCGACACCTCGCAACCCGTGCTCGGGGCTCAGGATCAACGCGACCTGGACGCCCGGCGTACCACGCAACAGATCGATGTCCCGGCGGCCCAGGCGGTCCACGCCCGTCTGATTGGTCAGCAGCGCGACACGCTTGCCGGTGACGAGCCCGATGGAATCGGACAACACCACTTCGATCCCGGGCCGCACCTGCGCCGTCGCGGGAAGAGCCGTGGCGACGGCGAGTACCACCAACAGCGAGAGAGAATGCGGGCGCATAGACTCCTGATCGTTGCCGCGCTGCTCGGATGTGCTGGCGCCCGGGCTGTGAGGCCCGCCGCCGAGCCGGTCCCTGCCGCTCCACGCACCGCCCCCGCCCCTACGGCGGCTGACTCGGTCGCGTCACTCCTCGCCACGCTGACCGTCCGTCAACAGGTCGGGCAGCTGGTGATCCCGTGGCTCTCCGGAAACTACACCGCGCTGGACGATTCGCTCTTTCAGACGGCGGCCCGGTGGGTGGACTCGCTCGAGGTGGGGGGTCTGATCGTCTCCGTCGGATCGCCGTTCGACATCGCCGCCAAACTCAACGCGCTGCAGCTCCGCTCTCGGCTGCCGCTCCTGGTCTCGGCGGACCTGGAGTGGGGCGCGGGCATGCGGGTGGTGGGCGCCACGGCATTCCCGCAGATCATGGCCGTCGGCGCAACAGGAGACCCGCGGGACGCCTATCAGATCGGCACGGCCGCGGCCGTCGAGGGGCGGGCCGTCGGCATCCACGTGAACTTCGCTCCCGACGCCGACGTCAACAACAACCCGGCGAATCCCATCATCAACGTGCGATCGTTCGGCGAGGACCCGCGGACCGTCTCGCGCCTCGTGGCCGAGTACGTGCGGGGGCTCCACGACCACGGCATGCTCGCCACCCTCAAACACTTCCCCGGTCACGGCGATACGCAGACCGACTCACACCTCGGGCTCCCCGTGATCACCGCCGGGTACGCCCGTCTCGACTCGCTCGAGCTGGTGCCGTTCCGAGCCGGGATCGCGGCTGGTGCGGACGTCGTGATGAGTGCCCATATCGCCTTTCCCGCATTCACCGGCTCGGACGAGCCGGGTACGCTCTCCCCCGCGGTGCTCACCGGCCTGTTGCGCGACTCCCTGAAGTTCGGCGGCCTGGTCGTGACCGACGCCCTCACGATGGGTGCGATCGTGGCACAGTACGGAGCCGGCGAAGCGACCGTTCGGGCATTTCTCGCAGGATCGGACTTGCTGCTGATGCCGGCAGATCCCGATTCGGCGGTGGATGCGATGACGGCCGCCGTCGCAGCCGGCCGCATCACCCGGGAGCGGCTCGCGGCGTCGGTCCGGCGCGTGCTCGAGATCAAACGCCGTGTGGGCCTGTTCCAGCACCGGACCGTGCCGCTCGATTCGATCATGCCGGTGGTCGGCAGCCGGCGGTTTCAGGACGCCGCCACCAACCTCGCGGTGCGGTCGCTCACGCTCGTGCGCGACGTCGGCGGGCGCCTGCATGCCCTACGCGCGCACCCGCGGCGGCTGGCCCTGATCGCGTACGCCGACGAAGCGAACGGCACCGTCGGTCAATTCCTCACGGACCTGCTGCGCCAGGGTGGTGATACGGTCGACTACTTTCGCCTTTGGCCGATGTCGGGCACCCTGTCGTACGATTCCGCACGGGCGGTCATCGCGCGCGACCCGGTGACGGTATTCCTCGCGAACGTCCGTCCGATCTCTTGGAAGGGGAACATCGCGCTCCCCGACTCCCTGGCGCAGCTCGTGACGGCCACCGACAATGCCCGCCCGGCCGTGCTCGTCTCGCTCGGCAGTCCCTACCTGTTGAATCAAGTCTCTGGAATCAAGTCCTACCTCATCGCGTGGAGCGGCGTCCGTGCGTCGGAGCGTGCGGTGGCCCTCGCCCTGCTCGGGCGCGTCCCGATCGCGGGCCATCTCCCGATCCGGATTCCACCGGACTACTCGGTCGGCTGGGGCGTGAGCATTCCGGCCGTCCGGCCGTGAAGCTCCGGGCCGGCGTCGCGCTGGCGGCGCTGGCAGTGGCGTGCGGGCCCGGAGCGGCGGGTCCGCCGCTTCCCGCGAGCGTCGGGATCCCGCCAGCTCCCGCACCGACGCTTGGATTCGACAGCACTCGGCTCGCGGCGGTCACGGGTTACCTCCGCGCGGAAGTGGACAGTGGGGCATTTCCCGGCGCCGTGGTCGCCGTGGGACGCCACGGCCGTCTGGCGCTGCTCGCGCCGGTCGGACATTACGGGGTCGACGACCCGCGCCCGGTCGATGCCGGCACGATCTACGACCTGGCGTCGCTCACGAAGGTCGTAGGACTCACGACGGCGTGCATGCTGCTCGTCGACGAGGGCAAGCTGGCGCTCGACGCGCCGATCGTCCGCTACCTGCCCGAGTTCCGGGGAGCCCTGAAGGATCGCGTGACGGTCCGCCACCTGCTCACGCACTCGGCGGGCTTGGTGGCGGACCTGCCATTGTACGACTCCACCAGGACCCGCGCCGGAGCGCTGGCGGCGGTAGATACATCCACGCTGCTCGCACCGCCCGGGACGAGCTACCGCTACTCGGACCTGAGCGCGATCGTGCTCATGCAAGCCGTCGAGCGGCAGGCGGGCGAGTCGTTCGACCGGTTTCTCGCCGAGCGTGTGTTCCGTCCGCTCGGCATGCCGGCGACGCGGTTCCTCCCACCGCCCGCCTGGCGCGACCGCATCGCGCCGACCGAGCACGACACCCTGTTCCGCCACCGGTGGCTCCGAGGTGAAGTCCACGACGAGAGCGCGGCGCGCTTGGGGGGCGTGTCGGGCAATGCCGGATTGTTCTCGAATGCGCTCGACCTTACGCGCTTGGCGGCGATGCTCTTGAATGGGGGGGCGTGGGACTCGCTCCAGCTGATTCGGGCCGAGACGGTCGCGGAGTTCACGACCCGCCAGAACATCCCGCCGGGTTCGACGCGGGCCCTCGGCTGGGATACGCCGGCCGACTCGGGCTATTCGAGCGCGGGAGCGGAGCTGTCGCGCCGCTCGTTCGGCCACACGGGATTCACCGGCACGTCCATGTGGATGGACCCCGATCGCGACCTGTTCGTCATCCTGCTCACGAACCGCGTTCATCCCACACGCGCCAACACGGCGATCCTGCGCGTCCGGGCACGAGTGGCCGACCTCGTGGCCGAAGCCCTCGTCCACCCCGAGCTGTAACGGTCGCGTCTACTCGACGACCGTCTTCCAGCCGCGCCGCGAGAGATCGCGATAGATGATCCATCCGGCGATCGCGGCGACGACGAGCAACACCACGCCCGGCAGGGTCTCGTGCAACAGCAGCTTCCCCACACCGAAGAGCGCGCCATAGACGAGCGCGCAGCCGGCCACCCAGTCGAGCAGGTTAGCCAGGCCATCCGCTGAGGGCCGCACGTCCGAGGCACGGGCCGCGACGGGACCCCACCCTGTCCGCGATGGGCGGGTGCGGCGGTAGAACGCGTCGAGGGTCGTTTCGGACTCGGGGCGCGTGAGATACGTGACGGCGAGCCACACCGCCGTCGTGATGGCCACGGTGACCAGCACGATCTTGGCGAAGTCCACCGGCCGATCGGTGTCCAGTCCCCAGACGGTCTGCAACAGGACGGACACCACGAACGCGGTGATCATCGCGGACACCTCGCTCCACGCATTGATGCGCCACCAGTACCAGCGCAGCAGCAGCACGCCACCGGTGCCCGCGCCTGTGATGATCAAGAGCTTCCAGGCGCCGCCAATCGATTCGATGCGGAAGGCCACCGCGGCGGAGATCACGGTGAGCGCCGCGGTCGCCAGCCGCGACATGAGCACGTAGTGCGACTCCGAGTCCCCACGGCGCACGAAGCGCCGGTAGAAATCGTTCACGAGGTAACTCGCGCCCCAGTTCAAGTGCGTCGCGATCGTCGACATGAACGCAGCGGCGAACGCGGCGACCATGAGCCCCCGGAGCGACGACGGCAAGTGATCGATCATCACCCGCACGTAGCCGCTCTCCGGATCGGCGAGCCCGGGGTACAGGATGAGCGATGCCAGCGCCACGAGAATCCAGGGCCACGGGCGAATCGCGTAGTGCGCGATGTTGAACCACAACGTGGCGAGCAGTGAGTGCCTCTCGTCTTTCGCGCTCAGCATGCGCTGCGCCACGTACCCGCCGCCCCCGGGCTCCGCCCCGGGGTACCAGGAGGCCCACCAGTTGACGGCGATGTACACGAAGAAGGTGATCATCGGCATCCACACCGAGCCGACGTCGGGCACGAAGCTGAGCACGGATCCCCGACCCCCGGTCGCGGCCCCGCGCGCCTGGTCGATCGCCGCAAGCTTGACGCGCATGGCGTCGATCCCACCCACGGCGTCTACCGCGACGACCGCCAGGACGATCACCATGCCCATCTTGATCACGAACTGAAACAGATCGGTGACGAGCACGCCCCACAGCCCCGAAAGCGTCGAGATGGCGGACGTCAGGACGATGAGCCCGACGACGATCCAGAGCGCTTCACCCTTGGAGATCCCGAAGACGAGCTCGAGGATCTTCGCCATCGCCAGGTTCACCCACCCGAGGATGATGCAGTTGATGAGCAGGCCGAGGTACAGCGCCCGGAACCCGCGCAGGAAGGCGGCGGGTGGACCGGCGTAGCGGATCTCCGCGAATTCGATGTCCGTCATGACGCCGGAGCGGCGCCACAAACGGGCGTAGAAGAACACGGTCAGCATCCCGCTCGCGAGCATGTTCCACCACAGCCAGTTCCCCGCGATGCCGTTCTTGGCCACGAAGCCCGTGACGGCGAGCGGCGTGTCGGCGGCGAACGTCGTCGCCACCATGGAGGTCCCCGCGAGCCACCAGGGCACATTTCTCCCGGAGAGGAAAAACTCCGCCGTGTCGCGGCCCGCGCGACGTTTGTAGTACAGGCCGACGGCGACGTTGAACAGGAAGTACACGGCGACGACCAACCAATCGGCGAGCGTGAGTCGCATGGCTGTGGCAGCCCTCGCGGCGGAGAGTTGACTTGGTCGACGGAACTGTCTAAGTTCGCATCTGACTGGAGGATCGCAATGGCCACGACGCAGAAAACCACCCCTGTCACCCTGGCCCTGACCGAGAAGGCGGCGGCCGAGGTGCGGAAATTCATGGCGGAGGAGAAGGTCTCGCCCGAGACCGCCGGTCTCCGAATCGGGGTGCTCCCGGGGGGCTGTTCGGGATTCCGCTACAGCTTGAGTATCGAGGACAAGCCGGGGGACGACGACGTCGTGATCGAGACCGCCGGCGTGCGGTGCTTCGTGGACGGCTTCAGCGCCCAGTATTTGAACGGCGTCACCCTGGACTACAAGAGCAACTTCCAGGAGTCGGGGTTCTCCTTCGAGAACCCGAACGCCACAGGCGGCTGCGGCTGCGGATCGTCGTTCACGGTCTGAGGCCGTTGGCCCCCCCCCGGTGAGGTCGGCCCTCCGAGCCCGCGCGCGTCGCGGGCTTTTTGTTGTCGAGTAATGCACCGTCCGCTGGATATTGCGGTCATCGCGGCCTACTGCGTCGCGGTCATCGTATTTGGGTTGGTGCTCTCCGGGCGCCAGCGGGATGCGAGCGATTATTTCCTCGGACACCGCGGGCTGCCGTGGTGGGCCCTCATGTTCTCCATCGTCGCGACGGAAACGTCCGCCCTCACGGTGATCTCTGTTCCGGGCATCGCGGCGCGTGGCAACCTGACGTTCGTTCAGCTCGCGTTCGGTTACCTGGCCGGCCGTCTCGGCGTCGCGGCCCTGCTGCTCCCCGGCTACTTCGAGGGCACCCAGGACACGGCCTACCAGCGGCTGGAGCGGCGGTTCGGCACCGCGGCCCGGCGCGCGGCGTCGGGCTTGTTCCTCGTGACGCGTGCCCTCGGCGACTGCGTGCGGATCTTCGCCACGGCGATTCCCCTCGCCATCATCACGCGCTGGAATCTCGCCGCCGGCATCCTCGCGATCGGGACGGTCACGCTCGTCTATACCTGGGTCGGCGGCTTGCGCGCCGTCGTGTGGGTGGACGTGATTCAGCTGGGCGTGTACGTCCTGGGCGGCATCGCGACCCTCATCGTCGCGACGCACCTCGCGGGAGGGGTCGGCGCTTTCGCCCGGGCGTGGGATCAGGGGAAGCTCCAGGCGTTCGACTTCCATGTCTCGTTCGCGATTCTGTACACGTTCTGGGGCGGCCTGGTGGGCGGCGCCCTCATTGCGGGCGCATCGCACGGCACGGATCACCTGATCGTGCAGCGCCTGCTCGCCGCCCGTGGCCTCAAGGACGCGCAGCGCGCGCTCATCGGGTCGGGCGTCTTCATCATCATCCAGTTCACGCTCTTCCTGCTCGTCGGAACGAGTCTCTGGCTGGCTGGGGCGGATCAGGCCGGCATGCGCGGCGACGCGATCTATCCCACCTTCGTGATCACGCAGCTTCCGGCAGGACTGGCGGGACTCGTGGTCGCGGGCATCCTGGCGGCTGCCATGAGCAGCCACGCGTCAGCCGTCAACTCGCTCGCGTCGGCATCCACGCACGACTTCTACGCTCCGCTCACGGGTCGGCAGGATCCTGCCCATCTCCTGTGGGTGGGTCGCTGGCTCACGCTGGTCTGGACGATCGTGCTGGTCCTCGGCGCGATGGCGTTTCGCGACCAGAACACGCCGGTCGTACAACTCGCGCTCAGCATCACCTCGCTTACGTATGGGAGTCTGCTCGGGACCTACTTGCTCGGGGGCATGTGGCCCCGTGCGCGCCAGCGCGACGTCATCATCGCCATGACGGCCGGGGTGTTGTTGATGACGCCGATCGTATTAGGCGCGGTGATCCCGCACTTCCCAGTCCGGTGGCGTTGGCTCCCGGGACTCGCCTGGCCGTGGTACGTGCCGCTGGGGACGGCGGTGACCGTGGCGGCCGGGATTGTGTCATCGGCGGTCAGGGGGTCGGGCGGTCGCGTGGTCGGAGAATAACCCATGCCACAAACCACCGTTTGTCTCGGTGCCGACGCGGGCGGCTCCCACTCCACGGTCGTCATCGGCTCGTTCGACACCATCC